>SFHH01000202.1 GCA_004555735.1 Acidaminococcus fermentans | reverse complement strand
CTGCACTTCTTTCTGCTGATAATGGAAAATACTTTACAAATGAAGAATTGCTGATGAAGATCCATAACCAGATAGCTGGGAAAAATTTGGGCAATCATATATTTTTTGAGGGGCTGGAAAGATGTAACCCGTTAGAGGGGGTTTCTTGTTACTGCGTTTTGCTTGGATCATAAGGGGAAATAGATACGGTACAGGCCCGAAGGGCTGGTCTGACTCCTTATCAAGGTCTGGCCTGACGTTTTCCACTAGCCAGTGACCAGGGCAAAAAAAGACCGCCGGAGCGGTCTTTTTTTTACAATAGCACATATTTCAGCACGAACAGCACGGCCAGGACGTACATCAGGCCGCTGATCTTGTTTTTGTGTCCGGTGAGGACGTTGAGGATCACGTAGGTGATGACACCGAAAGAAATCCCTTCAGAGATGCTGTAGGCGAAGGGCATGGCGATGATGGCGATGTAAGCCGGGATGGCTTCGCTCAGGTCGCTCATGTTGATCTTGGTCACGGCGGAAAACATCAGGAATCCTACGATGACCAGGGCCGGAGCCGTGGCAAAAGCGGGGATGGCCATGAAGAAGGGGGAGAAGAACAGCGAGAGCAGGAACAGCACGGCTACAGTGATGGCAGTGAGCCCGGTGCGGCCTCCTTCTGAGACACCGGCGGCGCTTTCTACGAAGGTGGTGACGGTGCTGGTCCCCAGGAGGGCCCCGGTGCAGGTGGCGCAGGCATCGGCCATCAGAGCTCCTTTGATATGGGGCAGGTGGCCTTCTTCATCCAGCATGTCGCTTTTGGCGGCGACCCCGATGAGGGTGCCCAGGGTATCAAAGGTATCCACGAACAGGAAGGCGAAGATGACGGCGAAGAAGTTCAGGCTCAGCACATGGGAGAAGTCCAGCTTCAGGAACAGGGGAACCGGGCTGATGGGGGCAAAGGAAGCCAGGCCGCCGGACAGGTTGGGGAATACGCTGAAGGTCCCCAGTTCCGGATTGGGCACGTACAGGCCAGTGGCTTCACAGATCATGCCCAGGATCCAGGTACCCAGGATGCCGAAAAGGATATTTCCCCGGACATTTTTGATGATCAGGAAGGACGTGAACAGGATCCCCAGCATGGCGATGAGCACGGTGATCCCCACGCTGTGGAAGGTACCGTCGGCCATGGCCTTGGTGAAGGAATACAGGGACACCTTCGTAGCCGGGTTGGCAACGATGATCCGGGCGTTCAGCAGGCCGATGAACGCGATGAAGAGGCCGATCCCTACAGAGATCGCCTGCTTCAGGGTCATGGGAATGGCGTTGAAGATGGCTTCCCGGATGGAGGTCAGGGACAGGATGATGAAGACGATCCCTTCGAGGAAGACGGCGGACAGGGCCATTTCCCAGGAATTCCCCATCTGGAGGCACACGGTGTAGGCAAAGTAGGCGTTGAGTCCCATGCCCGGCGCCAGAGCGAAGGGATAGTTGGCAAAAGCGGCCATGAAGAAGGTGCCCAGGGCAGAGGCAATGGCGGTGACGGTGAGCAGGGCCCCTTTATCCATCCCGGTGGCGCTAAGGATGGAGGGATTCACGATCAGGATGTAGGCCATGGTCATGAAGGTGGTGATCCCGGCGATGATTTCCGTCCGCATGGTGGTGTGGTTTTCCTTCAAATGGAAGACCTTTTCGCAGAATTGTTCCATGATAAACTTCCTTCCTTTCAGTCTTTTAAAGGATTCTTCTATTATAGCAAAAAAAGCGGTAATCTGTTAGAATATTAGAGAACAAAACGAAAGAATCGAGGAAAAAATGAGAGACCTTTTAGCTTCATTGAACGAACAACAGGCTGAGGCAGTCCGTCAGATTGCCGGGCCTATTTTAATTTTGGCTGGGGCTGGCAGTGGCAAGACCAAGGCACTGACCACCAAGATCGCCTATCTCCTGGAAAAAGGGGTGAAACCCTGGAATATCCTGGCCATCACCTTTACCAACAAGGCCGCCAAGGAGATGCGCCAGCGGGTGAATGCCCTGGTAGGGCCCTCTGCCAAAGATGTGTGGCTGTACACTTTCCATGGGTTCTGCAATCAGCTGCTGCGCCGGGAAATCGGCCATCTGTCCGGGTATACCACGGCTTTTTCCATCTACGACCCGTCCGACTGCAAGAATGTGCTGAAGGAAGCCCTGAAGAAGCTGAATCTGGATGAGAAGTTCTATCCCCTGCCGGGGCTCATGACCACCATCTCCAATGCCAAGAATGCCCAGGTGGATGCGGCGGAATTTGCCCGGCAGGCGGATGATTTCCATGCCCGGAAGGTGGCGGAGATCTATGGAGAATACCAGAAACACCTGGTCCAGAGCAATGCGGTGGATTTTGATGACCTGCTGCTGCTGACGGTCAAGCTGCTCCAGACGGTGCCGGAAGTCCGGGAGAAGTACCAGAACAAATTCCATTACGTACTCATCGATGAATACCAGGACACCAACCATGTCCAGTATCTCCTGGCCAAGCTCCTTTCTGCGCCGGAAAATAACTTGTGTGCCGTAGGGGATATCGACCAGAGCATCTACGGCTGGCGGGGAGCGGATATCAGCAATATCCTGGATTTCGAAA
>SFHH01000201.1 GCA_004555735.1 Acidaminococcus fermentans | reverse complement strand
CCGCCTGCTGCTGACGGCCTCCGGCGGCCCGTTCCGCGGCCGCAGCCGCGAGGAGCTGCGCAACGTGACCCGCGCGCAGGCCCTGGATCATCCCAACTGGAAGATGGGCGCCAAGATCAGCATCGACTCGGCCACCATGATGAACAAGGCCCTGGAAGTGGTGGAAGCCTTCCGTCAGTCTCCTTATTTCGATATCGTGGGCTATTATGGCGATGAGGATGAGATTGCCGAAGCTATGCGGGATGGCGAGATCGTGGGGTGTCTCATCTTTCCTGCGGATTTCACCAAAAAGCTGCAGCTGGGGCAGCAGGCAGAGGTGCTGCTGGGTTCCAGTGCGGTAAATATGGGCTACGGCAGTACCATCAACCTGAAGGGCTCCGAGGTGCTGGGCACTGTTTCCACCCAGATGGCAGTGAAAAGCCTTGTGGCAAAGGGGGAGACGGTGGATGACGCTTTGGCGACCATGAACCCTGTGGGTTTTTATACCCGTCAGTGGTATAACCCCACCAATAATTTCAGTTATTTCCTGACCTTTGGCTTCGTCATTGCGACGGTACAGCAGGTTTTGATCTATTTTGCGGCTATTTCCCTTGTGCGGGAAAAGGAAAGCGGACACTTGGAAGAACTGCGGGGCATTTCCAAAAGCACGACCCTGCAGGTCGTGGTGAAATGTCTGGTATATTTCATGATCTCTCTGCTGGCATGGGCCATCTGCTCCTGCATCATCCGAGGGGTCTATGACATTCCCATGAAGGGAAGCTGGCAGGTTTGGCTGGCATACAGCAGTTTATTTTTACTGTCGATCATTGCCATGGGGCAGTTCTTTTCTTCCTTTATGCCAAACCCCGTGCTGGCAACGTCCCTTTCCTTGGTATTCACCTCACCTTCTTTGTTTTTGAGCGGGTATACCTGGCCTACCATTGCATTGCCTGCCTTTTATCAAAAGCTGTCCCAGGTGTTCCCTCTAACCCATTTCGTCATCGGCTACCGCAATGTGGCCTTGATGGGCTGTGGGTTTGAGGCTATCCGTGGGGATATGATGGTTTTGGGCGGCATCACGGTGGTTTGTATGGTGCTGAGCTGCATCATCTGGCATCTGCGGCTGACCCGTATGGAGAAAAAGACACAGCAAGGGACTGTGGAGATGGAAGAAAACACGCCTGTGCAGGCATGAGAAAGGAGTTCCGGAATATGAAATTCTATCAATATAAAAAAGCGTGTGCCCTGCTGGTAACAGGGGCGCTGACGGCGGGGACGGCGGTTCCTGCCTTTGCAGCGGAAACAAAGCAGGCAGAAGAAACAACAGAGCTGGCGGCGGAAGCCCCCAAGGCAGAGCCTATGACCCTTGAAGAAATTCAAAAGCTGGTGCTGAAAAATAACCGCCTGAAAACCACATTGGAATTGAACGCCGAAAAGGTTGCTGCGGGCTTGAATGCCATCGATGATGGCTTGGATGAATTGCGAGATACTCAGGATGATGCGGCAAGGGCAAGGCGACAGGCTAGCCAGGCTGCAAGTGCAGGGCAGGCAGGTGCAGGGCAAGTTGGACAAATCGGCGGAATTCTGGGGGGCGCTGTGGGCGGTGCTTTGGGCGGATTGGCAGACATCAGCGGCGGTTTGCTTTCCGGCAGCGTCAAAACTGCCAGTGCCATGGAGGACATGGTGGACAGTATTGCCGACCAGCAGCGGGATGTTTTGGAGGATCAGCAAAAGGAACTGAAAAACACCAAACAGGACTTGAACAAGACCAAGGAGGACTGGGATAACGAAGCCCTTGCGGTGACCCAGCTTTTGGTAACGAAAACTGTGCAGGTGGAAAAGGGCGTCAGCCTGTTGAGCCAAAAGCAGGCACTTTTGGAACGGGTCTGCCAGATCGAAGAGAAAAAGGCAGAACTGGGCTTCAGTACCCCCACAGACCTTTCCGGCAAAAAACTGGAAGTTTTCCAAGGGGCGAAGGATCTGCAGGATGCCAAAGACGGGCTGACTTTGCTGAAACGGCAGCTCAATGACCTGATGGGACGGGAACTGGACGAGGAACTGAACATCACACCACCGGAACTGACCCGCGTCATCGAAACTGCCCCTGCCTACAGTGAAGAATTGTTGAAAACTGCCACAGATAAAAACTATAAGCTGAAGACCCTGCGGAGGGATAAACAGCAGGCGGAAAAGGATTCCAAGGATACCACCAAATATGACGGTCAGATTAAGGCCAGCAGGCTGGATATGGATTTGGCAGATGTGGCCATGAAGGATCAGCAGGCCAATATTGCAAACGACCTGAAAAAGAAGCTGGATCGCATCAATGCAGCAGCGGCGGTATATCAGAACAAAAAAGATGCTTACGCCAAGGCAAAGACCGAATGGGAGCATCAGCAGGTCTCCGCAAAGCTGGGGCTGGTCTCAGCAGTGGAATTGCAGGCGCTGCAGCTGCAGTTTGAGCAGACGGAAATGGAATTGTCCGCCGCAGCCTATGATTATGATCTAGCATGGGCGGAATATAATATGCTGATGGATGGCACGACCCTGGATATCTACGATACCTATAAAGCCCAGCTGGGCTAAAAAAGAGAAAAGGAACGGGAAAACTCTCCCGTTCT
>SFHH01000200.1 GCA_004555735.1 Acidaminococcus fermentans | reverse complement strand
AACCGTCTGCACCCTGCTTTATGGAAAGCCACCCGTGAAAAAAGAAAAGCCGGAAGCCTCCGGAACGGGGGCTGTAGCTTCTGAGGATGAGGTGATGGGAAGCACCCGTTACGTCTACCTGGACGAGAATGCCGGCAAGACGGCTGCCCCTTTCATGAGCCAGCCCCTTGAAAA
This sequence comes from Acidaminococcus fermentans, assembly GCA_004555735.1. GTDB lineage: Bacteria > Bacillota > Negativicutes > Acidaminococcales > Acidaminococcaceae > Acidaminococcus > Acidaminococcus fermentans_A. Next base: position 2,433 of record SFHH01000200.1, on the reverse strand, counting down.
GAACTTCATCGGGGAAGAGGAGAATGTGGAACAGGAAGAGGTAGAATGCAATCTTGCCCTTGAAAAGATGAAACTCCTGCAGCAAGAGCAGGAAGAGCTGGATGCCGGGAACCCCGATGTGGAATCCGTTTCGCCGGTCCTTTCGAGCAGGGATATGGAAACGCTGGGGGAATACCTGGCCCGCAAGGGAGAGGTCGGTGAGGAAAAGGCCCTGCAGGCAGCCCGTATTGTATTCTCCATCCAGCAGAGCAACCTGATTGACATTTTCACGTCCAATGCGGAAAACGCAAAAATGGTGGATGAACTTCTGGACAGGTATCTGGATGAAGACGGAAATCCCAAGCCGCTTCCACCGAAAGAAAACAAAAGCCCAACGGACGGATGGCGGAAATATATCTGACCATGCGCCATCTGATGCCATCCGGTGCCATCTGATGACACACCTGTCCAACCGCTTTCCTTTACTGATATATTTGTCACCGAAATCAAATTTATGTCAAACCTCAAAAACGATTCTACCATGAGAAAAAGAATCCTTCTATCCGTATTCAGCGTGCTGTTCACAGCCGGTCTTTTTGCACAGGGCCAGGGTCTGGCCGGCATCAACGAGGCCACCAGCCTCATGACTTCGTATTTCGACCCCGCCACCAAGCTCTGCTATGCCATCGGTGCCGTTCTCGGTCTGGTGGGCGGCATCAAGACCTACGGCAAGTTCAGCAGCGGTGATCCGGATACGTCCAAGACGGCGGCGAGCTGGTTCTTCGCCTGCATCTTCCTGATTGTGGCAGCCACCATTCTCCGCTCATTCTTCCTTTAATCCATGGAGTACCGCATCAACAAGGGCGCCGGACGCCCGATTGAGTTCAAGGGACTGAAGTCACAGTACCTGTTCATTTTTGCCGGCGGTCTTGTATCGGTCTTTCTGGTGGTGGTCATCCTCTATATGGCCGGTGTCAGCCAGTGGGTCTGCCTCACGTTCGGGGCCTTCTCCGGTTCGCTGACCATATGGATGACCTTCCGCCTGAATGCCCGGTACGGGGAACACGGACTGATGAAGGCGCTGGCCGAAAAAAGCCATCCCCGCTACCTGACTGTCCGCCGCCGGATAAGAAGCCTATTAACCCTCAAGAAGAAAAAGAAGAAATGAGAAGCGTATTGAAAATCGCTGAGTTGGAAAGCCGCTTTCCGATCCTGGCTGTGGAGAACAACTGCATCGTCAGCAAGGATGGCGACATTACGGTGGCCTATGAAGTGGAGCTGCCCGAACTCTATACCGTGACATCCGCCGAGTACGAGGCCATGCACGGCACCTGGGTGAAGGCCATCAAGGTACTTCCCGCCTTTTCGGTCGTGTACAAGCAGGACTGGTTCACCCGGGAAAGCTACTCTGCGGAGGGAGACGTTGCGGAAAGCTTCCTGTCCCGGAGCTATGCCGGCCATTTCAACGAGCGCCCCTATCTGCGGCACCGCTGTTTCCTGTACCTGACCAAGACCACGCGTGAGCGGACCCGCCGCCGGAGCGACTTCAGCACCCTGTGCCGGGGATACATCCTCCCCAAGGAAATCACGGACTGGGATGCCGTGGTGAAGTTCCTCGAAGCCGTGGAGCAGTTCGAACGTATCATGAACGATTCCGGCCATGTCCGGATGAAACGGTTGCGGACGGAAGAGCTGGTCGGTACGGAAGACGCTCCCGGGCTGTTCGAAAAGTACCTGGCCCTGGAAATGGAAGACAGACCTCCCGTATTGCAGGACATCTGCCTCGATCCCGAACGGATGAGGGTAGGTGATAAACACCTCTGCCTGCATGTCCTTTCCGATACGGAGGACCTGCCCGCAAGCGTGGCTACGGACAGACGTTATGAGCGTCTGTCCACCGACCGCAGTGACTGCATGCTTTCGTTCGCCGCTCCTGTCGGGCTGCTGCTTTCGTGCAACCACATCTATTCCCAGTATGTGTTCATTGACGATGCCCAGGAAATCCTGCAGCAGATGGAAAAGACCTCGCGCAACATGCTGTCCCTGTCCAGGTACAGCCGGAGCAATGCCGTCAACCATGAATGGACGGAAATGTTTCTGGACGAAGCCCATACCCAAGGACTGCTTCCCGTACGCTGCCACTGCAACGTGCTGGCCTGGGCGGATGACGGCGAGGAACTCCGGCGCATCAAGAACGATACCGGAAGCCAGCTTGCCCTGATGGGCTGCGTCCCCCGTCACAACACGGTTGACACCCCCGTACTCTACTGGTCGGGCATTCCCGGAAATGCCGGTGACTTTCCGGCCGAGGAAAGTTTCCATACCTTCCTGGAGCAGGCCGTCTGCCTGTTTGCCTCGGAGACGAACTACCGCAGCTCTCCCAGTCCGTTCGGCATCCGCATGGCAGACCGCCGGAGCGGTGTTCCGGTCCACCTGGACATCAGCGACCTGCCC
>SFHH01000199.1 GCA_004555735.1 Acidaminococcus fermentans | reverse complement strand
CCAAGTTACGCAGACGCTTTTGGTTGTACTCATCTTCGGGGTCAACCCCAAAGAACGCCAAAGTCTTTTTTATCTCATTGATGTCCGTGGAGCGGAAAGCAAATTTCAGCCCCAGATTATTTTTGAGCTTTTCATCTAAGAGGTCGTCCGTATTTTGTGTCACGAAATAGACACCGGCATTCATGGCACGACCGGCACGCACTAATTTCATGGATAGGGTCTTGCCCTGCGCCACCTGTAAAAAGCTCCATGCTTCGTCCAAGTCCACAATCTTGAAAATGCTTCTGTCCGTATGGATAAAATCCAATGCAAAGGTGCTGATAACAATGAGCATTGCCACAGACAGCAGTTCCATAGTAGTATATTCTTCAAAATCGGTTTCCTTGTCCGGAAGCACCAAATCGGCAACCTGTATGATGTCTGCCCCGCTCTGACCAAGCTGATCCTGGCAGACAAGGACTAATTCGTTAGTAAAAAAATTAAAATAGCCTGCGGATGCCCCCCCTGAGTGGGGGGGCGCCCCCAGGCGGGAAAGGAAAAAATTATGGATTTCAAACTGAACGAGATGGAGCAGGAAATTCTCGACATGCTTCATGACTTCTGCATCAAGGAAGTCAAGCCTATCGCTGCTGAGCTGGACGAGAAGGAAGAGTTCACTAGCAACGCCCGTGAGAAGCTGGCCGAGATGGGCATGCTGGGCACCTACATCCCCGAGGAGTACGGCGGCGCTGGTCTGTCCTACCTGACCTACATTGTCTGCTGCGAGGAGCTGGCTAAGTACTGCGCTTCCACCTCCATCATGTTCTCCGTTCACGGTTCTCTGTGCTCCTGGCCCATCCTGGAGTTCGGCACCGAGGAGCAGAAGCAGAAGTATCTGGTTCCCCTGGCTCAGGGCGAGAAGCTGGGTGCCATGGGTCTGACCGAGCCCGGCGCCGGCACCGACGCCAACGGCGTGCGCACCACTGCTGTCCTGAAGGGTGACAAGTACATCCTCAACGGCACCAAGATCTTCATCACCAACGGCTACTATGCTGACACCTATGTTGTCTTCGCCCGCACCAACCCCGACCTGAGCGTTGGCCACAAGGGCCTGTCCGCCTTCATCGTGGAGAAGGGCTTCAAGGGCTTCAGCTTCGGCACCAAGGAGAAGAAGATGGGCATCCGTGCTTCCGCTACCTACGAGCTGGTCTTCGACGACTGCGAAGTCCCCGCTGAGAACCTGCTGGGTAAGGAAGGCGAAGGCTTCAAGATCGCCATGATGCTGCTGGACGGCGGCCGTATCGGCGTTGCCGCTCAGGCTCTGGGTATCGCTCAGGGCGCCATCGACGAGTGCATCCCCTACCTGAAGAACCGCAAGCAGTTCGGCAAGCCCCTGTCTGCCTTCCAGAACACCCAGTTCGAGCTGGCTGACATGCAGACCAAGGTCGACGCTGCTCGTCTGCTGATCTATCGTGCTGCTATGGCCAAGCAGAACCACGAGCCCTACAGCCACCTGGCTGCCATGGGTAAGATGTTCGCTGCTGAGGTGGCTTCCGACGTGACCCGTCGTGTTGTCCAGCTGGTCGGCGGCTGCGGCTACACCCGTGAGTATCCCTTCGAGAGAATGATGCGTGACGCCAAGATCACCGAGATCTATGAGGGCACCACCGAAGTTCAGAAGATGGTCGTTTCCGGCTGGATGCTGAAGAAGTAATTGAAGGGGTCCATTTGATTTGATCCTTAGGAAAGGGCAGTGGTTCGCCACTGCCCTTTCTTTCTCAAAAGGGAGGATGACCATGAAGATCGATCCCACACGGTACGTTGGCCGCCCGGCAGATCCCACCGGCCGTCTGGACCGGGAGCTGGCCTGCTATGACCTGCTGGACCAGTTGGGTATTTCCTATGAGCGGGTGGACCACGAGGCCGCCGACACCATTGAGGACTGCGTGGCCATTGAGGCCTACCTGGAAGCCCCTATCTGCAAGAATTTGGTGCTGTGCAACCGGCAGAAAACGGATTTTTACCTCTTGCTGATGGACGGACAGAAGCCCTTCCGTACCAAGGAACTATCCAAGCAGATTGGCTCGTCCCGCCTGTCCTTTGCGCCGGCGGAGGAGATGGAGCGTCTGCTGGGGGTGACTCCCGGCTCGGCCACGGTGTTGTCCTTGATGAACGACAAAGAGCATCGGGTGCGGCTGATTCTGGACAAGTCTGTGGCGGAAGCCGGCTTGTTTGGCTGCCATCCCTGCATCAACACTTCCACGCTGCGGCTGTCCATGGGGGAAATTCGGGAGAAATTCCTTCCCCACATTGGTGTGACGCCTACGGTGGTGGATCTTCCTGGAGAGGACTGAGCTTTTCCATGGAGCAGGAGGACCCATGCCGCCGACGGCTTCGGCGGCGGGGGTCTTTCTGCTGTTTTGTGATCTTCGGGCTCTGGCCCGCAGCCCCGCTACTGGCGGGGAGAGAGGAGGTACCCATGGTACGCGTTGCCAACTTGATCCTGCCCCCGGATGGGGATGAGGCATTGCTGCGGAAGAAAGCAGCCCGGGCCCTGGGCCTGCCGGTGAGCAAGATCCACCGCTGCCTCCCGGTGCGCCAGTCCATCGACGCCCGAAAAAAAGGCCATGT
>SFHH01000013.1 GCA_004555735.1 Acidaminococcus fermentans | reverse complement strand
CATGACGATATCGATCAAAACGCCGGGGACGCTGCCCAGGACTTTAGGGACGGTGATCAGGCCTGCTCCCTGCTGTCCCAGGGCCAGCATCACCAGGCCGCCCACCAGGGAAGCGGGCAGGAACAGTTTCTGCAGGGGTTTCACGAATTCTCGGACGAAGAAGCCTAGGAGGATGAACATGCTCACGGCCGTCATCATATTCATTAATGCACGGATTGTCATAACACACCTCAATAAGATTGCAGTATAAATGAAAAATTATAAATAGATAAGTATTCTGATTTTTTGATGAATCGAGCGCGGGAACAGGGTTTCCTGTTCCCGTCCGACTCAAAAAGGATAGGGGCTTATCGAAATATACGATTATTCGTTGTAGGCTTTGTCGATGATTTCGACGTCTTTCTTGGCGATCAGGTCATCCACCCAATCCCGTTTGGCTCTGCCTTCCTGGGCAGCCAGCAGCTTGGCTTCATCTTTTTCCTGGAAAGCCCGGGCATTTTTCAGCACTGTTTCAGCTTCCTGGAGAGGGATGACGATGACCCCATCGGCGTCCATGACGATGATGTCTCCCGGATTCACGCTGATGCCGCCGCAGGAGATAGGTACATTGATTTCGCCAGGGCCTTCTTTATAAGGGCCGGCCGGGTTGGTCCCGGTGGCATAAATAGGCAGTTCCATTTCCCGGACTGCATCGATATCCCGGATGGGCCCATCGATGACAATGCCCGCGGCCCCCGTGGAAGCCAGATAGGTGAACATGATTTCCCCGATCAGGGAACGGTAGCTTTCGCCGCCGTCATTGGACAGGACGATCACGTCTCCCGGTTTGGTCATATTCAGAGCCTTGTGCAGCATCAGATTGTCTCCGCTGCGGGTCTTGATGGTGAGAGCTCTCCCCACATTGATGGGGTTCTTGGGAGCGCTCTGGAGTTTGATCCGGGGATGCATCCCCACCAGACGGCCCATGGTATCTGAAATATTGGCACAGGGAATGGTGCTGAAGGCTTTCAGCAGTTCTTCCGGCGCTTCCGGTTTTTTCAAGAAAATACGATTTCCAATAGACATATCGATGACCTCCTGTTTTCTATACAATAGATTGACTAGCTATCTGATCCTGGCTGCTCAATAATCGAACATGCCGGCTGGTTTCTTATCCGATTTCTTCACATCGGTATAGGTCTTGGCGCTGGCATAGTCGATATCATGGATGGGCCAGGTGGGTTCTTTGCCTTCATAGACTTCTTCGATCCCCATGGCGGAGAAGTAAGAAGCTCTGTGGGCTGCTTCCGTGGTGTTTCCGCCGATGTGCGGATAGATGATCACATTATCCAGGGTCAGGAGCGGGTTGGCGGGATCCACCGGTTCTTTCCGGATTGCATCCAGGCCGGCCCCGGCGATGACACCGTTCTTGCAGGCTTCATACAGGTCTTCTTCCACTACCAGGGCCCCCCGAGCGGTATTGATCAGGAAAGCAGTGGGTTTCATCTTGGCCAGGGTTTCCTTGTTGATCATATTCCGGGTCACAGGGGTGTTGGGCGCATGGAGGGAGACGTAATCGCTTTCCGTGAGGATCCGGTCCAGATCCCGGACCACTTCCACTCCATCGGGGAAATCCTTGGCCGGTTTATAAGGATCGTAGCACAGGACGTTCATTTCCATGGCCAGGCACCGTTTGGCCAGCCGGCTGCCGATGTTGCCACAGCCCACGATCCCTACGGTCTTGCCGTTCAGGGTATTCTTCCGGACCTTCAGTTTCGCTTTGTAGAAGTCATTGACCCAGGTCTTGTGGAGCACCGTGACGTTCCGGCTGCATTCTAGCATCAGCAGCAGGGCAGTTTCTGCTACGGAGGTGCTGTTGGCCACCGGTGCATACAGTGCCTGGACCCCATTGTCATGGCAGGCCTTCACATCCAGGGCGTCGAACCCGGCTCCGTGACGGACGATGACTTTCAGGTTCGGGTTCGCTTCAATGACTTCCCGGGTGATGGGAGTGATCCGGACGATCATGGCATCCGGCTGGTATTCCTTGAAGTCAGCCAGGACATCGGCCGTTTCGAAGCCCCGTCCTTTGATAATGGTGTGGCCGTTCTTTTCTAGCAGTTCCCGGCCTTCATCCATGATTTCCTGCGGCAGTAAGATTTTCCAACCCATTTTCTTTCCTCCATTTTTCATGTATTCAGTAAGTTCATGCTTTTCTTTTATTTCCGTTGACACCTGTATGATACCCCCTTGACTGAACAAAGTAAAACAGTATATATTTAAAATATCAACAAATAAACTTTGTGGAGAGAATATAATGGATATCGACAGCCTGCGTTATTTCAAAGAATTGACCAAAGATATGAATATGACCCAAACGGCCAGGAAGCTCTATCTGTCCCAGCAGACCCTGAGCAACCACATTGCCCGGCTGGAAAAACAGTGCGGTACGGCCTTGTTCTACCGGAAGCCTCATCTGACCCTGACGGCCGCCGGGATGGCCCTGTTGGAATTTGCCGATCAGGTCCTGGCCAGCGAACAGGATTTCAAGGGATCCTTATCCGATATCTTGGATGAATCCAGTGGTGTGATCCGGTTCGGAGCCAGCTTTATCCGCTATTACGTGACCCTGCCGGCCATCCTGCCCATGTTCACCAAACGGTATCCCCACGTTTCCATCCAGCTCACCGACGATACCACCAATCACCTGCTGGCGGATCTCCAGGAGGACAAACTGGATGTGGTGCTGACCGTGGAAAAGGAAGACCTGCCGGGCTACAAATCCATCCCCCTGCTGTCCAACCAGGTCTATCTGCTGGCGGCGGATCGGCTGCTGCGGACCTGTTATGGAGGCGACCTCCGCCGGATCAAGACAAAAGCCCGCCGGGGCGCACACCTGGCGGACTTCCTCAGACTTCCCTTTTATATCATCACGCCCCCCAATCACCTGGGGACCATCATCAGCAACTGTTTCAAGGAGGCCGGGGCTCCTCCCCGGATCTATCTCCAGTCGGCCCAGATGCGCATGAGCACCCAGATCGCCTCCAAGGCCCTGGCGGCCACCTTCACCACCACCATGCCCCTGATCACCGAACGGGAACAGCTGTCAGAGGACGTGAACGTGTTCCCGCTCCTGTACAAAGACAGCATCGTATATCACAACCTGTACCTATCCTATAACGAAAATCACTATATCCCCAAATACATCCATTACTTCATCGGGCTGATCAAGGAGTATTTCTACAATGTAAATGCCATGGATCTGACGAGGATTGTATAAAAAGGGGCTGTGGAGAAATGATTTTTCATTTCTCCACAGCCCCTTTGATTCATTTCAATTCCAGCATCTTTTGGGCTTCCTGGAGGAAGGTTTCCTGCCGGAGCAGGGCTTTTTCCGCCTGGGCCAGATTGACCAGCTGAAAGTACACATTCTGGCCTGGCTTCATCTGTCCCAGCCGGGGCAGGTCGGCCTGGATCACCTGCCCGATCTTGGGATATCCGCCGGTAGTCTGCCGGTCCGCCATCAAGATGATGGGGTTCCCGTCCGCCGGCACCTGGATGGATCCGAAGGTCACCGGTTCAGAGATCAGCTGCCGGCCTTCTTCCTTGTACTCCAGTTTCTGTCCCGCCATCCGATAGCCCATCCGGTCTGCCTGGGCCGTGATGGCATAGGGGGTATTGAAGAAGGTCCAGACACTTTCGTCCTTGAACCAATCGAACTGGAGCCCTTCGGCCACCCGGATGGGCTCAGCCGAAAACAGCTCGCTTTCCGGAATGGACCAGCCAAAGGTGGAAAACTTCTTGCCGGGCATCTTGGCCAGCCGCTGGGTCAGGGTTTCCTGCTCCGCTGCCAGGCTGCCAGTCTCCAGCTCATCTCCGTCGGCCAGAGGACGGCCCTGGAAGCCGCCCAGTCTGGCCCGCAGATAGGTGCTCTTGCTCCCCATCACTTTAGGTACGGTGAAGCCGCCAGCCACTGCCAGATACCCCCGGCAGCCCTCCTGGGCAAAGCCAAAGGTCAGCAGGCTGTCTTCTTTTACATAGACCGCCCGGTTCCGGGGCACCGGAGCACCGCCCAATTTTGCCTGGAGGTCCGCCCCTGTCAGAGCGATGACCAGGCCGGCCGGCAGTTTCAGAGCCGGGCCGCTCATGGTCATTTCCAGGGCGCCTTCCCCGACCTCGTTGCCCACCAGTAAATTCCCCAGACGCAGGGAAACCGTATCCATGGCCCCGCTGACCAGGACCCCATATTTTTGATAGCCATACCGGCCCAAATCCTGCAGGGTCGTCAGAGGGCCGCCTTTTTTTACCAGGATCTTCATTTTCCGGCACTCTCTTTCTGCTGTTCTGCAGCGATCTTCTTATATTCTTCCAAGGTAATGGGATAGAACTGCACCTTATCCCCTGCCTGGAGCACCGTAGGATGGGCCTCATCTTCCGGATGGAACAGTTCCAGCGGCGTCCGTCCCAAGAGCTGCCAGCCTCCAGGGGTTTCTAGGGGATAGACCCCTGCCTGGCTGCCCGCCAGAGCCACTGTCCCCTTGGGGATCTTCAGCCGCGGGGTCTTCCGCCGAGGGGTGGATATTTCTTCGGGCAGACCGCCCATATAAGGATATCCAGGTGCGAAACCGATCATATAGACCAGATACGTGGCCCCGCTGTGGATGCGGATCACCTCGTCCGTCGTCATATGGTGGTATTCGGCCACATAATCCAGATCCGGCCCGAACTCTCCCCCATAGCAGACGGGGATCCGCACCGTGGGACGGCCCCCTTCTTCATTGATCTTGGCTTTCTGGAGCAGGTCTTCCAGCCGGGCCTTGGCTTCCCGGTATCCCTTGGAAAGGACCCCATCTTCCGGCAGGCTGGAATGCTGGGCCAGCACCAGAGGGTCATAGAAAACCGTGACGCCCGTATAAGAAGATTCGAACTCCTGCAAGCCAGGAAAAGGTTCTTTTTCCAAGGCTTCAGAAAGGGCCTGGGCACAGTAGAACAGATCCGGATCCACGATATCGCCAAAGGAAACCATCACGGCCGCCTCACCCACCGGGCGGATCTGTGCATGTGCCAGATAGTCGTTTGCTTTATCCATGTAGTCACACCTCTTATGCAATCAGTTTCAGGAAGGTCTTGGCTGCCATATAGGTCATGATGGCAAAGACCAGCCAACCGGAAACCAGCAGAAATTTTGGATGGTGATAGTCTCCCACAATCTGTTTCTTTTGAGAGGCCAGCAGCATACAGGCCATGACCAAAGGCAGGATCAGCCCGTTCAGGGCGCCTACCACGATCAGGACCTTCACCGGCTGTCCGATGAAGGAAAATACCGCAGCAGAGAAGATAATGAAGGCAATGATCATGTATCGGTAATTCCGGTTCAGTGTTTCGCTGAAGCTCCGCAGGAAGGAAACGGAAGTATAAGCGCAGCCGATGATGGAAGTCACCGCAGCCGACCACATGACGATGCCGAAGATCTTATACCCGGCATCCCCGGCAGCCAGCTGGAAAACGGAAGCCGGCGGGTTGGCAGGGTTCAGGGTCAGCCCCTGGGAAATGACCCCCAGAGCCGCCAGGAACAGGAAGATCCGCATCAGGCTGGTAATCCCGATCCCGGAAAGGGCGCTCCGGTTCACTTCCTGCAGTTTTTCTTTGCCGCAGATCCCGGCATCCAGCAGCCGGTGTCCGCCGGAGAAGGTGATGTAGCCGCCTACGCTGCCGCCCACCAGGGTCACGATGGACGTGATGTCGATCTTGCTGGGCACGAAAGTCCGGCTGAGGGCCAGCCCCACCGGAGGATGGGAAGTCAGGGCCACGTAAATGGTCAGCAGTACCATGACGCCTCCGGCGATTTGGGCAAATTTATCCATCAAAGAGCCTGCCGATTTGCTGGAAAAGATGAAGATGGCAATGGCCGAGCTGATGAGTGCCCCGGCAATGGGATTGATCCCGAAGAGCACGTTCAGCCCCAGGCCGGCCCCGCCTACATTTCCGATGTTGAAGGCCAGGCCCCCGGCGCAGACCAGGGCCGAAACCACATAGCCCAGGCCCGGCAGGACCATGTTAGCGATGTCCTGTCCCGGCCGGCGGGCCACAGCGATGATCCGCCAGGCATTCAGCTGGGCGACGGCATCGATGATGATCATGGCCAGGATGGCGAAGCCGAAGTCAGCTCCCTGTTGGGAGGTAAATACAACGGTCTGGGTCAGGAAACCAGGTCCGATGGCAGAAGTGGCCATCAGGAAAGCCGCACCCAGCAATACACTGAGGGTAGATTCTTTCTTCATGAGCATGTCTCCTTGTCTATCTCGTATCAGCAGTCAAAATGCATTTGTCTTAGAAGGGAATGGGGCATTCACTTCGTTTTTCAGTTTAAGATTATTCTTTTTCCGTTTATTTGATGAAGGTACCGGAAGCAGCCACTTTCACGCCGTTTTCCAACAAGACGGAACGGATCTTGTTAGCGAACACAAGGGCCTTGGGGCCATCTCCATGGAGACAGATGGAATCGGCTTTCACCGGGATCACTTTGCCGCTGAGAGCCGTCACTTTCCCTTCCAGGACCATGGACAGCACCTGGGCGATGGATTTTTCTTCATCGGTGATCATGGCACCGGGCTGGCTCCGAGGAGTCAGGGTCCCGTCATCCTGGTAGCTCCGGTCAGCAAAGACTTCCGAAGCCGTGCGCAGGCCGATCTTTTCCGCAGCCTTGATGCTTTCCGTCCCCCCTTGGGCATAGAGGATCAGATCCTTGTCCACATCATAGACAGCCTGGGCAATGGCTTCCGCCAGTTTGGCATCCTTGGCCGCCATATTGTACATGGCCCCATGGGGTTTCACATGCTGGAGACGAGTGCCGGCCGCTTTGGCAAAGGCAGCCAGGGCCCCCACCTGATAGACCACCATGTTGTATACATCAGAAGGAGCAATGTCCATTTTCCGACGGCCGAACCCTACCAGATCCGGATACCCAGGATGGGCCCCCAGGGCAGCGCCGTTCTTTACAGCCAGGGCCACGGTTTTCTTCATCACAGAAGGATCCCCTGCATGGAAGCCGCAGGCGATGTTAGCGGAGGTGACGATTTCCAAGATCTTGTCATCCATGCCTAGTTTGTAATTGCCAAAGCTTTCTCCCAGATCAGAATTCATGTCGACCACTTTCATGTCAATTCCTCCTCAAATAAGTAAAATAGCTGACTGTTTTATTATAGCCACTTTAGGTAGTTAAAGTATAATTTCACATTCTTGTCAAAGAATTATGTATAAAAGGTGTAAAAGTGTATCGTTTTGAATAAAATTTTCTTTTTTCAAAGAAAATAGGAGAACTGCAGCCTATGAAATTGTCATACACTGCATTTCTCCCATTTTTTATTCTAACTTTGTTGAGTTATTTCCGCTTTTTTAATAAGCCTGGGTCATGGCTCCATCACAGAGCAGGTACTGTCCAGAGACACCTGTATTTGCCGGAGAGCACAGGAATACGGCCGTCCGCCCGTATTCTTCCACGGTCTGATACCGTTTCTGAGGGAAGGACGCGCAGTCTCTCTTGGTGTATTCCTCTTCCGTCAGGCCGGCTTTCTGGGCACGGATCCCGTTCAGATAGGCGATCCGGGCAGTATAGATCCGGCCGGGGCCCATAGTGTTCACCAAAACGCCGTATTGCCCCAGTTCCCGGGCCAGGGTCTTGCTCATACCTACCACACCCATCCGGAAGGTATTGGACAGGATTAGGTTGTCCAAGGCTTGTTTGATAGAGGAAGAGGTGCTGTTTAGGATCCGGCCTTCTCCGGCTGCTTTCATGAAAGGCAGGGCAGCCCGGATGGCGAAAGTATAGCTGTGGAGGCATTTTTCATAGCCGTCCGCCCAGTCTGCTTCCGTCAGGTTCTCGAAAGTCCCGGCCTTGGGCCCCGGGCAGTGGTTCACCAGAGCGTAAAGACCGCCCAGGTCGTTCCCCACCGCCGTCACCATCTTGGTGATGCTGTCCGGATCTTTTACATCATAAAAGTAGGTATAGGGACGATTGCCCGTTTCCTTTTCGATATCCTGCTGGGCTTTTTCCAGATCTTCCTTATAGGCTTCTGCCGTAGCGATGACCACCTTGGCTCCTTCTCTGGCGAATTCCGTGGCAATCCCTTTGCCGATGCCGGAAGCCGAAGACAGAACCAATGCGACTTTTCCTTTTAATCCTAAATCCATAATGAGTATTTCCTCCTTTATTCTTTTTCAGGATGCAGTTTCAGATCCACTACTGGGTTGATCAAGGGTCTCATGGAGAAGCCATCCGGCCCATAGATCCGACATTCCGCCTGATCCCCATCCAAGATGTGGAAAGCCCGAGGGGTCCCCGTGGACAGCACATCGCCGGCGAACCAGCCCTGGATCTTGCTGTGGAGAGAGATCAGTTTGGGCGGCTGATGGATCATATGATCCACGGTATTCTTGGCATGGATTTCTCCATTGTGGACGCTCTGGATTTCCAGCTTCAGCACATCGGGTACTTCATCCGGGGTCACCAGTTCCGGCCCAAAAGAGAAGAAAGTGGGGAAGTTCTTGACGATGGTCAGATACCGGGGGTTCCCGTCCACATAGTCATTCCCTTTCAAGATGGATTCTTCCGTCATATCCAGGATGGTGGTATAGCCCACGATGACGGATTCCCAATCTTCTTCTACCACATCCCGGCAGTCCTTCCCCAGGATGATCCCCAGTTCAGCTTCGGCTGTGGTCTTCTGGGCTTCCTTCATTTTCGGGATATGGATTTCATCATCCGGACCGATCAGGGTATCCGCCTGTTTGAAGAAGCTGCCCGGGAAGCCTTTGGGAGGCGCCATCCCGATATCTCCGGCATGATCCCGATAGTTCAGACCGATCCCGAAGATCCGTTTGGGATTCCGGTAGAGAGGACCGTAGACCACTTTGTCCTGGGGCACCAGCCCCGGCAGTGTTTCCAGTTCTTCCTTGCCGCCCTTGTTGTACCAGGCAGTGAGGCCGGGGATTTCCTGGCTCTGGATCAGTTCCATCATCTCTTCTTTCCAGGCAGTCCCTTTGGCTGCATTGAGCATGGCAATGGGGAATACCCCTTTGGCAGTGACGATCCCTGCCTGTTCTTTTCCATTCAGTTTAATGGTTGCCAGACGCATAACTCAAATCCTCCTTTTTCTTTTTCCAGCTATCGGCTCAAAGCAGCCCTTCCGGTTCCTTGCCGGAAAGCACGTCCAGGATATTCTGGGCCGCTGCTTTGGATACATTCATTGCACTTTCCCGGGTGGTGGGAGCATAGTGGGGCGTCAAAATCACGTTCTCCATCTGGAACAGGGGACTGTCCGGTTCACAGGGTTCGCTCCAGGTCACATCCAGGCCGGCCCCTGCGATCTTTTTGCCCTGCAGGGCTGCGATCAGAGCCGGTTCATCCACCAGAGGGCCTCTCCCACAGTTGATGAAATAGGCGGTGGGCTTCATCAGGGCCAGTTCTCTTTGGCCGATGATATTCCGGGTCTCTTCATTCAATACCGGATGCAGGGTCAATACATCCGCCTGCCGGATCACTTCGTCCTTGTCGGCACACAGGACCACCCCTTCCGGGACGGAAGTCACATAGGGGTCATAGGCCAGGACTTTCATCCCCAGGCCCAGGCCCATCTTGGCCACCCGGCTCCCGATATGTCCCACGCCGATGATGCCCAATGTCTTCCCCAGGATCTCCATGCCCGGGAAAGTATTCTTGGCCGCAAAACCGATTTCCTTATAAGCATGGGTCACGATCATCAGATTCTTGGCCAGGGCCAGCATCAGGGTGATGGTATGTTCTGCTACGGACTGGCTGTTGGCCCCCGGCGTGACAGTGACAGCGATGCCATGGGCTTTGCACCATTCCACTGGGATATTGTCATACCCCACACCGTGTTTGCTGACGATCTTCAGATCGGCAGCTGTCGCCAGCAGTTCCGGCGGCAGTTCATAGATCCGGGTCACCACAGCCGTTGCCGTCTGGATCTCCTTCCGGATAAGGGCGACATCCCGGTCGGCCATCACCACTTCACAGCCAGCTGCCTTCAGCAGTTCCGGTCCTATGGGATCCACATTCTCTGTAAAGAGCACTTTGGTCATTTTTCTACTCCTTTCCCCGCGATATGATTCATTTACCCTTTACAGCATATAAGGAATTTAGGATTTTGTAAAAGACGTTTTCCTGTATACTCCTATAAATCATTGCCTATATCCTTTCTCTTTATGGACGGATTTCCAGGAAGTTTTCCTTTTCCTATAGTTATTTGGTTATAGTGATATACATAGTTTCCTGTTGGATACCGGGTCGAGTTATCTGATAAGATGAAATAAAGAAAATAGTTCGGAAATATGCAGAAGGAGGAATACTCTATGACTTCAACCTATGTCTTTGTCGTCCTGCTCATCTCTGTAGGGGCTCTGGTCTTCATGGTCAGCAAACTGAAATTCCATGCGGTGCTGGCCCTCTACCTGGCGACCCTGATGCTGGCTCTCTTAGTGGGCACCCCTATCGAAAAGATCCCTAAGATGATCAACACCGGTTTCGGCAATACCTGCAAAAGTGTGGCCATGGTCATCTTCCTGGGGTCCCTGCTGGGGATCATCTTGAACAAGACCGGGGCTATTGTGAAGCTCACCGACTCCCTGGTGAAATTTTTCGGCAAAAAGAAGGTACTGTGGGCCATCGGCACCAGCTGCTGCATCCTAGGCATCCCGGTTTTCCCAGATACCGTGAGCCTGCTGGTGATCCCCCTGTGCACCAACTTGGCCAAAAAGACCGGGATTTCCATGATGGCCTTCGCTTCCGTCATCCAGATCAGCATCACCACCAGCTCCCTGGTGCCGCCCACACCCGGCCCGGTAGCTGCGGCAGCTGCCCTGGGCCTGCCCTTGGGTGTCGCCATCCCTTGGGGGATCCTGGTGGCCATCCCGGGCCTTTTGGCTACGATCCTTTACGCCAATACCCTGAAGGACAAACAGGTCCCGCTTAATGAAGCTTTCCTGGAAGACACCGCCAACTCCACCACGGCGGATCTGTCCATGGGCTTTGTCCGGGCCATCACCCCGGTGCTGCTTCCGGTAGTACTGATCATCCTCCAGACCGTCAGCAGCGTGACCATGCCCAAATCTTTCTTCACGAAAATCATGACTTTCATCGGGGATCCCCTTTCCGCTCTGTTCATCGGCTGTTTCGCCGCGGTTTTCCTCCAGGCCCGGGACTGGGTCCACAACCAGGATGTACGGGATAAATGGATCAATTCGGCCGTGCTGGACTGTGCCGGCCCTGTATTCATCACAGCCCTGGGCGGTTCCCTGGCTGCCTTCATCAAGAGTGCCGGTGCCGCCAAGATCCTGGCAGAAAGCATCGTTGCGGCTCATATCCCGGGGATCTTCGTCCCCATGCTCATCGGCTTCATGATCCGCACCGCTACAGGTTCCAATACCCTGGGTGTAGCTACGGCAGCGGCTCTCTGTGAACCCATGCTGGGCATTTTGGGGATTTCCAAGCTGGCCGCTTTCCTGGCCATGTGCTCCGGTGCCATTGCCTTCAGCCATGCCAACAGCTCCGGGTTCTGGCTCACTTGTTCCCTGTCTAAGCTGAACTTCAACCAGGGATTCCGGGCCATCGGCGGCTCTACGGCTCTTTCCGGGCTGGCCACCAGCCTCTTCACCCTGATCCTCTATTTCGCTGGGATCATCTGATCGGGACTCCTGCTCCTCTAGATCCTCTTCCATCCGAAAAGTAAATGCAGCAGATCCTGCTGCATTTACTTTTCGGTTTTTTTATGTGAAAATAGACACAGCTGTTTCAGTACTGTACCAAAGTGAGGAGAAGGGATATGATTTATAGAAACACTACACCAGAATACTTTCTCATGGTCGCCCGGGAGCGGAACATCACCCGGGCCGCAGAAAAGCTCTTCATCACCCAGCCCAGTCTCAGCCAGCACATCGCCAAACTGGAAAAGACCCTGGGCTGCCAGCTCTTCGACCGTTCCAAGATCCCTCTGGAACTGACCGCCGCTGGGAAGATCTATTACCACTATCTGGAAAGCTGCCATTACCTGGATGAAAAACTGAAAGCGGAACTGAACAATGAAAAACTCCAGCAGCTGAATATCGGAGTCGGTACCTGGCGGGGATCCCTCCTGCTGCCGTCCATCCTGCCAGGATTCCTGGAAGATCATCCAGCCGTGAAGATCAATCTGCTGGAATTCCCGGTCAGCGAACTGCCCATGCTCCTGGAAGACAACCGGATCGACTTTGCCGTCATGAATGCCATGATCTCCCAGCTGCCCCAGGGAATCATCGCCGAAACCATCAAGGAAGAACGAGTACTCCTGATCCTAGCCAAGGACCATCCTCTGTGCCAGGTATTCCTGCAGGAACAGGAAAAAGGAGAACCCTTGGACCTGCATCTCTTGGAACAAGAAGCTTTCGTGAACCTGGGCCAGCAGCAGACAGTAGGGAAATTCATCAATAATTATTTCATGAAGCAAAAGTTGTCCTTCAGCCGGAAGCTCACCACCACCAACAATGCCACCCTGCTGCGGCTCATCGCCAGCGGGCTGGGATTCGGCTTCATGATCGAGGCGGGGCTCCAGGATCCGGCCACGGAGAAGCTGGAATGCTTCGACCTGAAAGCTCCGGAACTGATGCTCCCCCTGACCCTCCTGACCAAGGAAAATGTCTACCTATCCCCGGCTGCCCGGGACCTGATCCAGGTGATCAAGGAATATTATCAATAAAATAGGGGCTGTTGCACCGAACGTGCAGCAGCCCCTATTTTATTGTCTTACTTCCCCACCGCCACCATGAGGGAGATCTCTACCGGTGCTTTTTTCGGCAGGGTTCCCATCCCCAGAGCGCAGCGGGCACAGATGCCTGCATCTCCCAGTTCTGCCACCAGGTATTCAGAAGCAAAGTCCGCCAGTTTGGCATGTTCCACGAAATCCTGTTCTGCATTGATGTATACATGCATCAGCATGACCCGGGCAATCTTTTCCCCTTCCTGGAGCTGATTCCGTGCTGCCGTCAAAGCATTGGCCACCGCCTGGACCACCGCTTCTTTGTAGGTCTCCAGAGGCACATCCGCCCGTATTTTGCCACTGAGCATCAGGACGCCGTCTTTCCGGGGCGTCATCCCAGCCGTCACGATCAACTCTCCATTCCGGACAGCGGGGACATATTTCCCTTGTGGTACTGGATTTTTCATAGTATTCTCCTTTTATTTTTTGGCAAATTCTGCAGCGATGGCTGCCGTCACCTTCAGATATTGGTCAATATCGACAAAGTCATGGCAGTGGATGGGAGATACCCGGATCAGACCGGTCTGGCCCAAGGATTCCACGATCCGTTTGGAATAGATACTGGTGTTGATCCGTTCGAACACCAGGACTCCTCTCCGGCCATATTCTTCCCGGAGAGCCGTATAATCCATCCCCTTGATCCCCATAGCTACCACCAGATCCCGTTCCGGAGAAACCGGCCCGTCGAAATACACTTCCACCCCCGGGATATGCCGCAGCCCCGGCACTTCTGCCGAGCCTTCCAGCATCCGGATCAAAAGGGCCGTTTCCTGTTCATGGGCTTTCTGCATACCTACTACATACTGGGTCCGGCGGTCCTCCGCTTGGGTGAAATGGCGTCCCAGCCAGCAGACATAGTCCACCATGGCGCTCATGGCCGCGAAATTCCCATGGGGATAGGTCCCCAGTTCCCATTCGTTGGGGTCTTTGCCTTCCAGTTTGTCATGGGGAAGGACCGCTGCCCGGTCGGAAACGTAGCCATAGCCGCAGCCTCGGATGCCGAAGGCTTTATAGGGAGCGATGACCAAGGCATCGATGCCCAGATCATGGGCGTAGAGGGCCTGATGAGGCTGGTGCTGGACCGCATCGGAGACCACATACAGGTCCGGTTTGATGGCCCGGGCCCGGGTGATGATCTCCTTCATGGGGAATACATAGCCGGAAATATTGGAGGCACTCATGACACTGAGCACACAGGTATCTTTGTCCACCAGGGACAGGATATCATCCACATCCACTCCGCCGGTTTTGGGATTGGCCTGAGCTACCCGGAATTCCATACCTCTTTTTTCCGCATAGATCTTCAGGGAATCATAGGCAGAAGGATGCTCCAGAGAAGTGGTCACCACATTTTTCCCGGGGACGTTCTCCACAATGGCCCGCATGATGCTGAACGTGGTCCGGGAAGGAGTCAGTTCCGTCACCAGGGCCCCTTCTCCGGGAGCCGCCCCGAAGATGACTTCCATCAGATCCCGGATGCCATTGGCTTTCACTTCGTGGAGTTTCTGGGACACATCATGGTACCGCATGGGGCAGTCCGGGATCATCTCATATTTCGCCTTGGCTTCCACGCAGGCCTTCAGGCGCAGGGAGCCACCGGAGTTCTCGAAGAACAGGCGCTTCTTTCCAAAGGGATCTTCATCCACATAATAGAATTTGCTTTTGATTTCTTTTTGCAGTTCAGGGCTGAATACAGGCTTATTTTCCATTCCGCAGTCTCCTTTATCCGTTTCCTCACGTTTTATTTGCTTCTGTACCGTTCCATGATCTGCAGGACCCGGTCGATGGCATCATGGGTGTTCTTGGGATCCTGGGAGAAGTTTACCCGGAAGCTGTGGGTGAACTGGGGCCCGAATTCCGTCCCCGGGGTAATGGTGACTCCGGTGAGTTTCCGGACGATCTTGGCAAAGTCGCTGATGCTCACATCCATGGGCGGCAGAGTCGGGAAAATATAGCTGCCCCCTTCGGTCTTCCGGACGCTGCAGCCTTCATGGCTCCGCACCAGGGCGATCAGATCGTCCCGGATGGCCTGATGAGTAGCGATCCGCTCTTTCAGCCAGCCTTCCGGTTCTTCAAACCAGCGTTTGAACACATATTGGCAGTAGCCGGGAGCCCGCAGGGTCACGATGGCCTGGAGCTTTTCCATCCGTTCGATGATCCAGGAAGTCCCGAAAGCCGTCCCCAGGCGGAAGCCGCTGAGAGATTCAGTCTTGGAAGGACCCATTATGGTCAGCATGTTCTCCGGCCGTTCCGGCAGGGCCCGGAGATGGGTATAGGGATGGTTATCGAAGATCTGCCGGGAATACAGCTGATCCACCAGGAGGATCACATTGTATTTCTTGGCCAGCCGGGCGATTTCCCGGGTCTCTTCCTCGGAGAAGATGACCCCAGTGGGGTTATTGGGGTTGGAATAGAGGAACAGCTTCACACCCTGTTTGAAAGATTCTTCCAGGGCTGCCAGGTTCACCCCGGCATTCTTGTCCTGGCTCAGGTAATCCAGTTTCACCGGAACCAGTTCCCCTTCGAAGAATTCCACCAGTTTCCGGTTGTCGAAGTAATCCGGTTCTACGATGGCCACTTTGTCTCCCCGGCCCACCAGGCAGCCCAGAGCCAGGAACAGAGCGCCCTGGGTCCCCGGGGTCAGGATCAGTTCCGTTTCGGGATCGATGGGGGCTCCCGTAAAGGCCGCCAGTTTGGCTGCCACATCTTTGCGGATCTCATCTCCGCCCCGGTATTCCGTATAGGCCACGCAGCCGCCCTTCTTATACCCTTCGATGAAGGTATCCAGGCTGCCGGGGATCGGTTCATGGGCGTCCACATCCCCGTGGGAGAAGTTCACCGCCGGTCCCGGCAGCGGTTCTCCCCGCAGGTCCAGTTCCGTATGGGCCTGCCGGCTTTCCTGTCCCGGTGCGTTGTCGATGCCCAGCCGTTTAAATTTTTCAGTCAAGATATCCATTCCAATAGCTCCCTTCGTCACGTTGTAGATATTTCCATGCTTTTTTTATTATAAAGAATTTTTCAGTTTTTTTCCAATTTATAATCCCGTATCTGATTATACGGATTCCCTTATGGCTCCTCTCCTATAATCGTTTGTCTATAGATGTTTATGGAATAATGAATTAGATTCTATATCCAGAAAAGTTTATAATAAAGACACAATTCATCTATATTCTCAGGGTTCCTCCAGTTCAGGAGGCCTGAAGGGAGGGCATGGTTTTATGTTGAAAAAACTCACATCGATGGCGTTATGGAAACAGATCCTGATCTGTATCGTACTGGGTGCCATAGTGGGGATCTGGGCACCGGGAATCGTTCCCCGCATCAAGTTCCTGGGAGATATCTTCCTGCGGCTGCTGAAAATGCTCATTGCCCCGCTGGTGCTCTTCACGTTGATCAGCGGCGTCTGCAAAATGGGGGATATCAAGCATCTTTACACAGTAGGGATCCGCATCGTGGTCTTCTATCTGCTCACTTCCACTCTGGCTGCTGCCCTGGGCTTGGTCTTCGCTCTCTTCACCCAACCGGGCAAAGGGGTCACGGATCTCTTGACCAGTGAAAGCGGGAAAGCCGTCCAATATGATTTCATCGGCAATATGGTCAAATGGATCCCGGATAACATCTTTAACGCCCTGACCACCGGCAACACCCTGCAGATCATCGTCTTCGCCCTCTTCACCGGTGTGGTCCTCCTGCTCCTGGGAGACCAGTGCGCTGACCTGATTGCGCTGGTCGGCAAAGCTTCCGATGTGATGCTGAAGATGACAGATCTGGTCATGAAATATTCCCCTATCGGGATCTTCGCCTTGGTGGCCGACATGATGACCCATCTCAGCGGAGCCATGCTGAAACAGGTCCTGACCTTCATCGCCACCGACTGGGCCGCCTGCCTGGTGATCCTCTTCATCATCCAGCCCCTTTTGGTCAAATTCCTGGCCGGGATCAAACCTCTCAAATATTTCAAGCACATGTCCCCCATCATGATCGTAGCTGCTTCTACCACCTCTTCCGCTGCCACCCTGCCTCTGGAACTGAAGATCGCTGATGAAGATCTGAAAATCCCGGAGAATATCTACGGATTCTGTCTGCCCCTGGGCAACACCTGCAACATGAACGGCATGGCCTGCGTCATCGGTGTCATCTCCGTCTTTGCGTCCAACCTGTTCGGCCGTCCCATCACCATCGGCTCCTGCATTGAATTCATCTTCCTGGGCCTGGTGCTTTCCGTCGGGGCTGCCGGTGTCAAAGGGGCCGGTATCGTCATGTCCTCCGTACTCCTGCAGACGGTAGGTATGCCCTTGACCCTGGTCCCCATCCTGGCTGCTGTATGGCCCATCATCGATATCTGCCATACCACCTGCAACGTATCCGGGGATATGGCCGGGACTATGATCGTCGCCAAGTCCCTGAATGAACTGGACGTGGACCGGATCAACCAGTAACAGAAGAAAAAAGGAAAATGCCCCTGGATGAAGAAATAGATCCATGAGGCATTTTTCTTTTATCGGATGGAAAGGAGTCGGTCATGCATCTTTCTCTGAAACAGCGCTTTTCTCTCAATCCCCGGAGCTGCGGTCTCCCTTTGGCCCTCTTCCTGGCTCTGGCGGCAGGATGCCTTCCCCTGGACGGGCTCACCCCGGCAGGCCAGGAGACCCTGGCCCTTTTCCTTTTCATCTTTGTCCTGTTCCTGACAGAAGCCCTGCCCCTGGCCGTCACCACCCTGCTGGTGATCCCTCTAGCCTCCCTGCTGCAGCTGGCCCCCCTCAAGACCCTACTCCAGCCCTTCGCTTCTCCCGTGCTGTTCCTGCTCCTGGGCGGTTTCCTCCTGGCCGGTGCCATCCTCCAATCCGGCCTAGCCAGACGGCTGACTTTCCTTGTGCTGCTGCGGATCGGAGCCACGGCCCAGCGGATCACTTTGGGCATCGTCCTGGCCAATGTGCTGCTGGCTTTTCTGATCCCTTCCACCACAGCTCGGGCCGCCATCCTGCTCCCGCCCTGCCTGAGCATCATCGAACTGTTCCGGGACCGTCCCTGCCGGAAATTCGCTGCCAACCTGCTGCTGACCCTGACCACCACCTGTTCCACCATTTCCGCCGGTATCCTCACCGGGACCATCACCAATCCGGTGGTCAATGAGTTCTTGAACCAACAGGGGATGCCTTCCTACAGCTATCTGGAGTGGCTGGAACTGGGTTTTCTCCCGGCTCTTCTGCTGACCTTCGGTTCCTGGGCCCTGATCCAAAAGCTCTATCCCCCAGAAAGCTCTCTGATTCCAGGAGGGAAGCTGTATCTCCGTCAGGAACTGGAAAAGATGGGCCCCATGGACCTGCGGCAGAAGAAGGTCCTCCTGGTCTTCCTACTGGCCATCTTCTTCTGGATGACCGGAGATCTTTTCCAGATCGATGCCACCACCACCTGTCTGGCCAGCGCTCTCCTGCTCCTGCTGCCGGGAGTAGGAGGGCTCTCCTGGAAGGCAGCTTCCAGCCATATCAATTACGATATCCTGCTGGTAGCCGGTGGAGGGATCAGCCTGGGCAATCTCCTGATGGAAAATGGTACGGCTGCCTGGCTGGCCAACCAGGCTTTTGCCTGTTTCAGCCTGCAGCAGGCTTCTCCCCTGCTATTTCTGACAGCGGTCCTCCTGCTCTGCCAATTTCTCCACATCTTTTTTGTCGGGACCACGGTCATGTGCACCACCCTCATCCCCATCGTGCTGGCCCTGAGCCTCCGGGCCGGATTCCCAGCCCGGCTGGCAGCCTATGAAGCCGGCATGATTATCAGTGGCGGACCGGTGCTGATGTTCTACTGTACCACGCCCAGCATCCTGGTCCATGGGACGGGAAAACTCCCGGCCGATGCCTTTCTCCGGACAGGGATCCCCATTTCCCTCCTGGCCTGCCTGATCTATATCCTCTGGGGCCTCTGGCTTTTCTGATTTTTCTTATAGTCCTTGTATGGTGTATTCCATTCTCTTATAATGACTTTATTGATAATCTTTTTTCTAAAAAGGAGGTCTTTATCCCATGCTGTCCCTTGAAAAGATTTTCCAGGCCCGGAACCGCCTGGCTCCCTATGTGTACCATACTCCCCTGCTCCATCTCCATGCCCTGGATCCCCTGCTGGGCTGCCAGGTCTATGTAAAAGCAGAGTGCATGCAGCTGACCCATTCCTTCAAGATCCGGGGCGCCCTGAACCGGATCCTCCAGTTGACCCCAGAAGAACGGGCCCGGGGCGTGGTCACAGCTTCCAGCGGGAACCATGGACGGGGCGTCGCCTATGCTGCCAAGATGCTGGGTATCCAAGCTACGGTGGTGATCCCCGACCATGCTCCGGCCGTGAAGATCCAGGCGGTCCGGAATCTGGGGGCCGAGGTGATCCTATGCGACAAACCCAAGCGGTTCGCCATTGCGGAAAAACTCCGGGATGAAAAAGGCCTCTGCTATATCCCTCCCTTCAACGATTATGAGGTGATGGCCGGCCAGGGGACCATCGCCCTGGAAATCCTGGAAGACCTGCCAAATCCGTCGGCCGTCCTGATTCCCCTGGGAGGAGGAGGGCTGACCAGTGGCATTGCCACCGCTATCAAGGGCATCCGTCCGGAAACCCGGGTCTATGCCTGTGAGCCAGCACGGATCCCCCGGTTCACCGTCAGCCTGAAAGAAGGGAAGCCCACAGCAGTCCCCCAGTTGGACACCATTGCCGACGGGGTGGCCACCTTGTGTCCGGGAGACAAGACCCTTCCTATCGTCCATGATAAAGTGGACCAGGTCATCGATGTGCCGGAAGAAGCTCTGCTCCCGGCCATGAAACTGCTGCTGACGGAAGGGAAAGTCCTGGCGGAACCGTCTTCCAGCATCGGCCTGGCTGCCATCCAGAGCGGACAGCTCACCTTCCGGCCGGAAGACAAAGTGGTCTTCGTTCTTTCCGGAGGGAACGTGGATTTTTCGTTGGTGCAGAAGTTGTAAAAAAGGGGGCTGTGAAAAAATGATTCTTCATTTTTTCACAGCCCCTTTTTTACTGCAAAAACTCCTCGGCCAGGAGAGCCATGGTCCGGGTCATCAGTTTGATGTACTTCTCCTCCACCTGGAACGTAGGGGTATGGTTCAAAGACGATCCCCCTGTCCCCACCTTGATGAAGCAGGAAGGCGCTTCGTGGGAATAGAAGCCGAAATCTTCCGCTCCCAGCTGCATCCGGTTCCCAGTGAGGATATTTTCCTCCGGTACATCCCCGATGCCCCGATACAGGGCATCCTGGTTCTTCCGGATGGTCTCGATGGCAAAATGGGTCACCCCAGGATCATTGTATACGGAACTATAGCCATAATGGCGCCGCAGGTCCACGCTGCCTCCCATCCCTTCCGCAATGCCCCGGGAAATCTCTTCGATTTTCTGGAACATGTTCTCCCGGCTCTCCGGATCCGCATTCCGCAGCATGGCGCCGATTTCCACCTTGTCCGTCACCACGTTCACAGCCGTGCCCCCGTGGATGGTCCCCACATTCAGGGTGGACTGGGCCATGGGGCTGATATTCCGGCTACAGATAGTATTCAGGGCCACCACGATGGAAGCGGCGATTAGCACCGCATCCACGCCTTTTTCCGGTTTGGAGGAATGGACAGCTTTCCCGTGGACGGTGATGTATTCCGCATCTGAATAGGCGGACACATAGCCTTCTCCGATGCTGAACACCCCGGGATCCCAGACTCCCACATGCATCCCCATACAGGCATCGGGTTTTTCTTCCATCAGGCCGGCTTTGATCATTTCCCGTCCGCCGCCGCCATTCTCTTCCGCCGGCTGGAAGACAGCCCGTACCCGGCCTCTCCACTGGTCCTTGGTCCGGTTCAGGATCTCGCACACCGCCAGGAGATTGGTGGTATGGACATCATGGCCGCAGGCATGCATGACCCCGTCACATTGGGAAGCATAGGGCAGATCGGTGGTTTCCTGGATGGGCAGGGCATCCATATCCGCCCGGAGCAACAGGAGTTTCCCCGGTTTTCCGCTGTCAATGGTGGCGATCACCCCGGGCTTCACCGGGCTCAGGACAAAGGGGATCCCCATCCGCTGGAGTTCCTCCTGGACCTTCTGGCTGGTCCGGAATTCCTTATAAGACAGTTCCGGATGGGCGTGGAAATCATGGCGCACTTCCAGGTAATGTTTTTCCAATTCATCGGACAGCTTTGCAATTTTTTCAATGAGCATCGGACAGCCTCCTTTTTTCCATCAATTCCAACCCATGGCCGTACCCAGCAGGATGGCCCCGCAGATGACCAGGAACACCAGGGAATAGCAGGGCAGGATGAAACGGTACCAGCGTTTCAGGGAAAGTCCCCCCATCATCAGACAGGGCAGCAGGTTAGAGCTGGTGGGGATCATCAAATTGGTGAACCCGTCTCCGCACTGGAGAGTGAATACCCCCATCTGCCGGGTGATCCCCAGGACGTCTGCCAGAGGAGCCATGATGGGCATCACCACCGCCGTTTGGCCGGAGCCGGAGGGGATGAAGAAATTGATCAGGGCATTGGCAAGGAACATCCCGATGGCCGCCACACTCTTGGGCAGGTAGCCCAAGGGCAAAGAGAGATAATAGACCACAGAATCCAGGATCTTGGCATCATTGAGGATGATGCCGATGAAGCTGGCGAAGATCATGAAGACCATGATCCCCATCATCCCCTTGGATCCATTGAGGAAATTCTTCATCAGGGTATCCAGATCATAGCCGGCGATCAGGCCGCAGACCAGGGCCACTGGCAGCATCATGGAAGCCAGGTCCAAGACTCCCAGTTTGAAGAAAGGAGATCCCAGGGCATAAGCCAGGAAACTGATCAGGAAAATCGCCAGGACCAGATATTCCCGGGGACGGATCGGTTCCATGGGCTGCTGGGTTTCCTC
>SFHH01000198.1 GCA_004555735.1 Acidaminococcus fermentans | reverse complement strand
TTTCCTGCGGCGTCGATGCGCCAGCAGTGATGCCAATTTTTTGTGCTCCGGCCAGCATCGGTCCAGTGATCTCGCTGGCGTCCTGCAAAAGATAGGAACGGGGATTGATTTCCCTGGCCAGTTCCCACAGATGTCTCGTGTTCGCGCTGTTCTTGCCGCCAAATACGAAGAAAGCATCTGTTTTCCCTGCCAGCTGCCGTGCGGCAGCCTGTCGTTCTGCGGTGGCAGTGCAAATGGTTCGCACGACTTTATAGTCGCCCGGACGTTTCTCCTGAGCCATGCGAAGCAGAAGGTTAAACTTCTCAGCTTCAAAAGTCGTCTGACTGACTACCCCAAACTTATCTTTTTCAGGAAGAGATCCAAGGTCATCGGATGTTTCAATGACCACAGAATCGCTGCCTGCCCAAGCCTTGATACTTTGCACCTCGGGATGACGCTTCTCCCCAATAATGATGACGAAACGGCCTTCTCCTGCCAGTTCAGCAGCCGTTTTCTGTGCCTTCCGCACATGAGGACAAGTGGCATCGATGACTTCCAATCCTCGCTGCCGGGCCTCTTCATACAAAGCGGGCCCCACGCCGTGAGAACGGAATATGACTATATCACCAGCCGCGAAATCAGCCAGCTTCTCCTTGCATTCTACACCTTGCTGTTTCAGTTTTCCTACAACACGGGGATTATGAACCAATTCACCCAGAGTGGCAATACTATCATTATACCCTTTTGCTTGCAGTTCTGCAACGTGTATTGCTCTTTTTACACCATAACAAAAACCGCACGGGTCTGCAACATAGATTTTCATCCGCTGTCTTTACTTGTGAGCGTCCATGAGAGCCTGGATTTCTTGCATCAGCTCTTCGCTCAACTCCTCCACTTTCAGTTTATTTCCCTCTTCGTTCTCCAGCTTCATCGGCTTCCCGAACACCACAGTGATTTTGGGCCAGAAGCTGGTCCGGTGCTTCAGATCGCTGCCCAGGATACAGGCAGGCACCACTTCTGCTTTACCCTTCAGGGCGATGGCCAGGGCACCCGGCTGAGCCTTGCCCAGTTTCCCGTCTTTGCTCCGGTGCCCTTCCGGGAAGATCCCCAGCACTTCCTGGTGTTTCAGGATGGTGAGGGCCGTCCGGATGGCATGGGCATCCCCCGCTCCCCGATGGACGGGGAAAGCTCCCAGGCTTTTATACAGGGTCCCCAGGACGGGAACGAAAAGTTCACTTTTGGCCATGAAATGGACAGGCCGGGAAGAGGCCGTCCCCACCATAGGGGGATCCAAGAGGCTCACATGGTTGCAAGCGATCACCACAGGCCCCGTCTTAGGGATATTCTCCCGGCCGATGACCGTGAGCCGGTAGATGATCCGGAACAGGATGGAAAACAGCAGCTGGACAAAACGGTACCACATCTTACAGTACCTCTTTCGCCATGGCAGCGATCTTTTCCGTCACCTGGTCGATGGTCAGGCTGGTAGAATCCAGATACCGGGCATCTTCCGCACAGCGCAGGGGAGAGATTTCCCGGTTCTCATCCAGGGCATCCCTCTGGGCGATCCGTTCTTCCAGTTCTTCCAGGGACACCTCCGTCCCCTTTTCTTTCAGTTCCAGGTACCGTCTCCGGGCCCGTTCTTCCACAGAAGCTGTCAGGAAGACCTTCAATTCTGCCTGAGGGAACACCACCGTCCCGATATCCCGGCCGTCCATGACCACACCGCCCTGGGCGCCGATCTTCCGCTGGGCTGCCACCATGGCTGTCCGCACGCCGCCTACGGCCGACACCTGGGAAACATTCTGGGAGACTTCCAGGCTGCGGATGGCTTCGGTGACTTCTTCCCCATCTGCGAACACCCGGTTGGTCCCTTCCCGATACTGGAAGGTGATCTGGATCCGGTTAGCGATAGCTGTCACGAGGCTCTCACTGAAAGGTTCCCCGCTTTCCAAGAAGCGCAGGGTCACCGTCCGATACATAGCTCCCGTATCGATGTAGGCATAGCCCAAAAGAGCTGCCACTTTCTTGGCGATGGTGCTTTTTCCGGCTCCAGCCGGTCCATCGATGGCAATGATGATCTTTTTCACACAGATTCCTCTTTTCCGTCCAAAGCGGCATGGGTCCCAGCCACGTAGCCCGATGAAAAGGCTGCCTGGAGGTTGTAGCCGCCGGTATATCCATCCACATCCATCACTTCTCCCGCAAAGTACAGGTTGGGCACTTTTTTGGAAGCAAAGGTGGAAGGGTTGATTTCTTTGGTACTGACGCCCCCGGCTGTCACAATGGCTTCAGACAAGGGACGAGTCCCAGTAAGGGGGACCATGAAGGCTTTCAGGGTCCGGACCAGGCGCTGCCGTTCTTTCCGGGTGATCTGGTTCACTTCCTGCTCCGGCTTCAGGCAGGCTGCGTCAATGAGCACCGGTATCAGGCTCTGGGGCAGCAGGTCGTGGAGACCGCTTTTCAGCTGCTTCCGGCTGTACTTGGCGAAATCCCGCCGGACCCGGGCATCCAGCTGTTCCTCCGTAAGGGCCGGTTTCAGATCGATGGACAGATCCAGCACCGCCTGGGGGTCGTTCTGCCAGGCGGCCGAAGCCACCCGGGAAAGGGTCAGGATGATGGGACCGCTGACTCCGAAATGGGTAAAGAGCATTTCCCCGAATTCCTGTCCCAGGACCCGGTCTCCCTGGAGCAGGGTCCCCCGTACAT
>SFHH01000012.1 GCA_004555735.1 Acidaminococcus fermentans | reverse complement strand
TAGATGAATTGGAGCTTACCCCAACATTTGACAAAGAACCTTTTTTTACGGCTTCTTATTGCATAAAAATGAATAATAATGTATAATTATCACAAAAGCAACTGATAAAACCCTGTATATGGGCCAATAGGGAGGAATATTTATGAAAAAGATGAAGATGTTCGCTGGAATCCTGGCCGGGCTGATGCTTTGCGTGGCAGCAGCCGGATGCGGGGGCAGTACGGGAAGAGGAGACAAGAAAACGGCGGCGAAGAAGGAACTGATCGTGGGGACGAACCCGTCTTTTGCGCCTTTTGAATTTACGGACAAGAAAGATGGCAAGGTCATGGGCTTCGATATCGACCTGATCAATGCTCTGGGCAAAAAAGCCGGATACGATAAGGTGACCATCAAGAGCATCGCCTTCGACGGATTGATCCCTTCTTTGGAATCTGGGAATATCGATGTTTCCATCACGGGGATGAGCATCACCGAGGAACGGAAGAAAAAAGTAAATTTCACGGATCCCTATTATGAATCCGGCCTGATGGCCGTGGTGAAGAAGGACAATACAGCCATCAATGGGCTGGATGACCTGAAGGGCAAGACCATTGCCGTGCAGCTGGGCACCACCGGGGCCAAATATGCGGAAACGATCCAGGGGGCCAAGGTGAAGACCTTCGATTCTTCCGACCTGGCCTGCCTGGAACTGAAGAACGGGGGAGCCGATGCGGTGATCAGCGATCTGCCGGTGCTCCAGTATTTCTTGAAACAGGGGGGCAGCCAGTACGCCAAGAGCGTGGGGACTCCTAAGAAAGGTGATTTCTACGGCATCGCCACCGCCCAAAAGAATAAGGAACTATGCGACAAACTGAACAAAGCCTTGGCAGAAATGAAGAAGGACGGAGAATACCAGAAGATCTACGACAAGTGGTTCAAGGCGGAGTAAAGAAAAAGGGGCTGCTGCATATGCAACAGCCCCTTTTGAGGTCTCGGGTCGCGGGTCGTGAGTCGCGGGCTTGTTGGTGCAGCCCGAAGATTCGGTTTCGCTGCTTTCAGCCGATTTTGTCGTACTATCCTATAGAAAAACACAGAACGGCTTGAACGTCCAGGCTCGCGACCCGCGACCGGCGGGGTGAAATTTTTCACCCCGCCCTTTTCTCGAAAACCAGTTGTATAAACATACGCAACGCTGTATAATGATTACATTATGAAGATGGAGGGAAGAACATGAAAAAAATCTCTGCTGTAATGTGCGTACTGGCTGCTCTGATGCTGGCTGTAGCCGGCTGCGGAAGCGATACCAAACCGGCGGCCAACGACCAGAAAGTGATCAAAGTAGGTACTGAACCCACCTTTGCTCCTTTTGAATTCCAGGAAAAGGGTTCCAAGGAATTCACCGGCTTCGACATGGACCTGGCCCGGGCCATCGGCAAGAAACTGGGCAGAAAAGTGGAAATCCAGAACATGGGCTTCGATGCGCTGATCCCAGCTCTGAATTCCGGCAACATCGATGCAGTGGCAGCGGGCATGAGCATCACTGAGGAACGGAAAAAGGCTGTGACCTTCTCCGACCCCTATTACACCTCCGGCCTGGTGGTGGTGGTCACCAAAGACAACAACGCAGTCAAGAGCATCAAAGACCTGGAAGGCAAGAAAATCGCCGTACAGATCGGCACTACGGGAGCTGACAAAGCGGCCAAGGTCTCCGGGGCCAAAGTGACCTCCTTCAACACCAACGCAGAGGTCTTCCTGGAACTGGAAAACAAGGGCGTGGATGCGGTGATCATCGACAGACCGGTGGCCCAGTATTACCTGACCAAGGAAGGCAAAGACAAAGACAAGATCGTAGGGGATACCATGGATGCTGAATCCTATGGGTTTGCCTTCAAGAAAGACAGCAAACTGGCTGCCGATTTCAACAAGGCACTGGCTGAACTGAAAAAAGACGGTGAGTATGATAAGATCTACACCAAATGGTTCGGCAAAGCCGCTAAAGCTGCCAAATAAACAGCTTCTGGAAAAGGAAGAGAATGCATGAATCTTGAAATCATCAAGGAATCCCTGCCCCTGCTGCTTGCCGGGGCAGGCATTACGGTAGAAATCACAGCGGCCAGTGTGGGCCTGGGCCTGTTCATCGGTGTAGTGGTGTCCCTGATCCGTCTTTGCGGCATCAGGGCTCTGCGCGTTTTAGGCGATGTGTACGTCACCTTTCTCCGGGGGACGCCTCTCCTGGTCCAGATCTTCCTGGTGTATTTCGCCCTGCCGGCCCTGATCCATCATCGGGTGGATGCCTATGTGGCTGCTATTTCCGCCTGTTCCATCAACTCTGGGGCCTATGTGGCGGAAATCTTCCGGGGCGGCATCGAATCCATCGACAAAGGACAGATGGAAGCTGGACGGAGCCTGGGCATGACCTGGTGGCAGACTATGCGCCACATCATCCTGCCCCAGGCTTTCAAACGGATCATCCCGCCTTTGGGCAATGAATTCATCGCCATGCTGAAGGACTCCTCCCTGGTGTCCGTCATCGGGTTCGAAGAACTGACCCGCCGGGGCCAGCTGATCATCGCCCGGACCTATGCTTCTTTTGAGATCTGGCTCAGCGTGGCCATCATCTACCTGGTTATGACGTTTGCCGTAGCCCGTTTCGTAGGCGTCCTGGAAAGGCGGTATAAGAAAGATGAACAGTGAAATGATCAAAGTCCAAGGGCTCCGGAAAAGCTACGGGGACAATGAGGTCCTCAAAGGCATCGATGTGACCATCGCTGAACAGGAAGTGGTGGTGGTCATCGGTCCCAGCGGCGGCGGGAAAAGTACCTTCCTGCGCTGCCTGAACTATCTGGAAGTGCCCACTTCCGGCACCATTACCTTTGACGGGATCCCCCTCAATGGGGAAGCCAACATCAATGAAGTGCGGAAAGAAGTGGGAATGGTGTTCCAGCGGTTCAACCTGTTCCCCCATATGACGGTGATGGACAACCTGATCCTGGCTCCTATGATCGTCCGCCATGAATCCAAAGAGGAAGCGGTGGCAAAGGCGAAACTGTACCTGGATAAGGTGGGCCTGCTGAACAAGGCCGATGCCTATCCCGGCAGCCTTTCCGGGGGCCAGCAGCAGCGGGTGGCTATTGCCCGGGCCCTGTGCATGAAGCCCAAAGCCATGCTGTTCGACGAACCCACTTCTGCTCTTGATCCGGAAATGATCAACGAAGTGCTGGACGTCATGAAGAACCTGGCCCAGGAAGGGATGACCATGGTGGTGGTCACCCACGAAATGGGGTTTGCCCGGGAAGTAGGGGACAGGATCCTCTTCCTGGATGGAGGGAAGATCCTGGAAGAAGGGGATCCTACCGAATTCTTCGCCCATCCCAAGAACGAACGGGCGCAGAATTTCCTGTCCAAGATTTTGTAAGGATGGGGGGTTGTTGCACGTGTATGGTTTTGATACGTGCAGCAACTCCTTCTCTTTTATCAAAAAAATTTACATTTTCCCTATTTTCTTTGCAGGGATTTCAGTACAGTTGTAGAATACTATTAATAACAACGATGGGAAATGTCCCATTGGTGAGGAGGTCGTTATTATGGCAGTTAAAGTTCGTGGAAAAAACATCGAAGTCACCCAGGCGTTAAGAGATTATGTGGAAAAACGTGTCCA
The DNA here is from genome assembly GCA_004555735.1 of Acidaminococcus fermentans. Classification (GTDB taxonomy): domain Bacteria; phylum Bacillota; class Negativicutes; order Acidaminococcales; family Acidaminococcaceae; genus Acidaminococcus; species Acidaminococcus fermentans_A. The sequence continues at coordinate 18,634 of SFHH01000012.1, read as the reverse complement.
GACCATAACCAAGCAGTTCAAGACCGTGGGCGAGATCACGGCAGTGATGCGGGTGGAAAAAGGGAAACATATCGTTGAAATCACGGTGCCGGCCAGCGGGATCGTCCTGAGAGCTCAGGAAACATCCGAAAATATGTATGCATCCATCGACCAGTGTGTGGAAAAGATCGAACGGCAGATCCATAAATACAAGACTCGTCTGATGAAACGGAAATACAGCAATTTCCGGGATGCAGAACCGGCTCCCCTGCCGGATGTGAACGAAGAGGTCCCGGAAGAGACGGACGAATTCAAAGTGGCCCGGACGAAGAATTACGCCATGCGGCCCATGGGTGTCCAGGAAGCCATCATGCAGATGAACATGCTGAACCATGATTTCTTCGTATTCTTCAATGCGGAAACGGAAAAGATTGCCATCGTCTACCGGAGAAAGAGCGGAGACTATGGGCTGATCAACCCGGAATTGGCTTGAGGGAGCGGGAAAAGAGCTTTCTCGGGATTTCATGAAATTTTTACAAAGAGTCGAGGCATTTGCCCCGACTCTTTTTGACTTTCATATACGCATTTGTTACAATTAAAAAATAGATTTATATTGATATTTTTGCGCCTGGAGCGCTGTAGGATCGAGGAGTGATATACTTGCTGGAAAACCTGATGAAACTGGTCTTTGGGGACCCCAATAAAAAAGAACTGAAGGTCTGCCAAGGCTATGTGGATAAGATCAACGCACTGGAACCGGAAATGGCCGGTCTCAGCGATGCCCGCCTGTGTGCCAAGACCCAGGAATTCAAACTGCGCCTGTCCAAAGGGGAGACTTTGGACGATCTGCTGCCGGAAGCATTCGCCGTGGTCCGGGAGGCATCCCGCCGGGTCCTGGGGCTGCGCCATTTCGATGTGCAGCTGATCGGGGGCTGTATCCTCCACCGGGGGAATATCGCCGAGATGCGTACCGGTGAAGGGAAGACCCTGGTCGCCACCCTGCCGGCCTATCTGAACGCCCTGGAAGGGAAAGGGGTCCATGTGGTCACGGTCAACGATTACCTGGCCCGCCGGGACAGCGAAGATATGGGCCGGGTGTATCGGTTCCTGGGGCTGTCCGTGGGGCTGATCATCCACGATATGGATTATCCTGCCCGGAAAGCGGCTTATGCGGCTGACATCACCTATGGGACCAACAATGAATTCGGGTTCGACTACCTCCGGGACAATATGGTGGTCTCTCTGGATCAGATGGTCCAGCGGCCCCTCCATTATGCCATCGTGGACGAAGTGGACTCCATCCTCATCGATGAAGCTCGGACACCGCTCATCATTTCCGGCCCCGGGGAAAAATCCACGGATCTCTACAACATCATGGCCGATGTGGTGAAGAATTTAAAGGAAAAAGAAGACTACACGGTGGATGAAAAACTCAAGACCGTGGCGCCTACGGAAGCCGGGATCGCCAAAGCGGAAAAGATGCTGGGTGTGAAGAACATGTATGATCCGGAAAACGGCACGGATCTGTCCCATCAGCTGATGGAAGCCCTGAAGGCCAAGGCCCTGATGATCCGGGACCGGGACTATGTAGTAAAAGATGGGGAAGTCATCATCGTGGACGAATTCACCGGCCGCTTGATGTACGGCCGCCGGTATTCTGAAGGGCTGCACCAGGCCATCGAAGCCAAGGAGCATGTGAAAGTGGAACGGGAAAGCCAGACCCTGGCTACCATCACTTTCCAGAACTACTTCCGGATGTATGAGAAGCTGTCCGGCATGACCGGTACTGCCAAGACGGAGGAACAGGAATTCCAGAAAATCTATGGCCTCAGCGTCTATGTAGTGCCCACCAATAAACCCAATATCCGGATCGACTACCCGGATGTGATCTACAAGACCAAGAAGGCCAAATACCGGGCGGTGGTGAAGGCCATCGAAGAGCTCCATGCCATCGGCCGGCCGGTGCTGGTAGGGACCACGTCCATCGCCCAGAGCGAGGAACTGTCCGCCATGCTCCATAAGAAAGGCATCCAGCACAATGTGCTGAACGCCAAGTACCATGAAAAAGAAGCTGAGATCGTGGCGGATGCCGGCCAGATGGGGGCTGTGACCATCGCCACCAATATGGCAGGCCGTGGGACGGATATCACCCTGGGAGAAGGGGTGGCCGAGCTGGGCGGTCTCCACATCATCGGTACGGAACGGCACGAATCCCGCCGGATCGACAACCAGCTCCGGGGCCGCTGCGCCCGTCAGGGGGATCCGGGGTCCACTCGTTTCTACCTGTCCCTGGAAGATGATCTGATGCGTCTCTTCGGGTCCGACAATATTTCCGGGATCATGGACAAGCTGGGGATGGATGAAGATGAACCCATCGAACACCGTCTGGTGACCCGTTCCATCGAGAATGCCCAGAAGAAAGTGGAAAGCCGGAACTTCGATATCCGGAAACATGTGCTGGAATATGATGATGTGATGAATGAACAGCGGGAAGTGATCTATGACCAGCGCCGGAAGATCCTGGAAAAGGCAGATCTGAAGGAGACGGTCCTGGGCATGGCTGACCATATCGTAGACCGGTCCATGGATATGTACGCCCCTAAGGAAGCCTACAGCGAAGACTGGGATGTACCGTCCATGATCAAATATGCCGAGGAATTCTATGCGCCCCTGGGCAAACTGCAGGCAGAGGAACTGTCCAATATGAGCCGGGAGGAACTGGAGGAATACCTCCACAAACTGGCCCACGACTATTATGATGAACGGGAAGCGGCCATCACCGCTCCCATCATGCGGGAACTGGAGAACCTGGTGATGCTGAAAGTGGTGGACACCCACTGGATGGAACATCTGGACGCTATGGATGCCCTCCGGGAAGGGATCGGACTCCGGGCTTATGGCCAGCGGGATCCCCTGGTGGAATACAAATTCGAGGCCTACGATATGTTCGAAGCCATGAAGGAAGCCATTGTGGATGATGTGGTCCGGTATATGTACCGGGTGAACGTAGTGACTCAGCCTACGGTGGAAGACCATCTCTCTGAGGCTTCTGTGAACAACCCCAATGTGGACGGGACGGCAGAAGGAGCCCAGGCTCCGGCAGAACTCCATGGGGCAGAGCGGAACTAAGTGACCTTTGGGGCTGAGGCCGGGACTGGGCTGAAGCAAAAAAGGATGCAGCAAACGGAGCTGGGGCGACCTGGCTTCGTTTTTCCCATTTTTATTTTCGAAAAGAAAGGGCTGGAATATCTTGTTACTGGAAGAACTGAAACCGGCGATCATCCAACTGAAAGATAAACTGGACGAACTGAAGGACGGGCTGAAGATCGCCCAAAAAGAAGAAAGGATCGAAGACCTGGAGCATCAGATGGCGGCTCCCGGCTTCTGGGATGATCCGGATAAGGCACAGGTAGTGGCCCAGGAAGCCAACAACCTGAAAAGCGAAGTGGAGACATACCATGGACTGTCCCAGAAACTGGAAGATGTAGAAACCCTCTGGGAAATGGCTATGGAAGAGAAAGATGACAGCCTCCAGGGGGAAATCGAGGAGGAAGTAGAGAATGCCCGGAAGACCTTGGCGGACCTGGAATTGGGCATGCTGCTCAGCGATCAGTACGATGCCAACAATGCCATCCTGACACTCCACGCTGGGGCCGGCGGCACGGAAGCCCAGGACTGGACCAATATGCTGCTGCGGATGTACACCCGGTATGCCGAACGGAAAGGGTTCACGGTGGAACTGCTGGACCTGCTACCCGGGGAAGAAGCCGGGGTGAAGAGCGCTACCTTGACCATCCAGGGCCACAATGCTTATGGCTACCTGAAAAGCGAGAAGGGGGTGCACCGTCTGGTGCGGATCTCTCCCTTCGATGCCAATGCCCGGCGGCACACTTCTTTTGCCGCTGTGGACGTGATGCCGGAACTGGATGAGACGGTGGAAGTAGACCTGAACATGGACGATGTGCGGGTGGACTACTACCGGGCCAGCGGTGCTGGCGGACAGCACGTCAACAAGACTTCTTCTGCTGTGCGGATGACCCATCTCCCCACGGGGATCGTGGTCCAGTGCCAGAACGAACGGAGCCAGCTCCAGAACAAGGAACGCTGCCTGGCCCTGCTCCGTGCCAAACTGTACGAATACGAAAAGGCCATCCAGGACAAGAAAATCAGCGAGCTTGCCGGAGATTATCAGGCCATCGAATGGGGCAGCCAGATCCGTTCCTATGTGTTCCAGCCCTACACCATGGTGAAGGACCATCGGACAGGAGCGGAAACCGGCAACATCTCGGCTGTGATGGACGGGGATCTGGATCCCTTCGTGGAAGCCTATCTCCGCAGCCTGAAGCACTGATCGTAATGGAGTGACACCATGAAAACCTATCAGAAACTTTTCCTGGCTTTGGTGGGCTTGGGACTGGCTGCTTCCTTATGCCTCAACTGGCAGCGGATCCAGGTGGAACGGGCCAATAAGACCATTGAGACCGTCATGGAATACAACAGCCTGGTACGCATGGCCCAGGAGGAAGGGGTCCCCAAGGAAGAAGTGTTCCGGGAATTCCGGGGCCGGGGCGTGACCACTCTCACGGTGTTCGATACCAGCCTGGACAAATTGGCCCAGAAAGGGTCCGTGAACGTGCTCACCGGGGTCCAGCTCCTGGAACTGGCCCGGGTACAGCCGCTCCGGCCGGAATGGCAGGCCCTGGTGGACAGTCCCAACTTTATGGTGGATGCACTGTATATTTCCGCTGGGACCAGCGAACGGGCTCTGAAGGAAGTGGAAGAGGACATCCGGCTGCGGTTCGGTCCTGAACGGATCGTGGAAATGAATGCGTCCCCCCTGATCCTCCGGTTCGACGGGGATACCATCATCAGCAAGAACCCCATCGCCGGGGATGAACGGGGAGTCCGGGAAATGGACCTGGGTCCCTCCACGGATGAGCTCCAGGATGTGGCGAAAAATGGCTTTATGGTGGCTATCCGGCCTACCAATTACTGTGAACGGTACACATCTTCGGCTGCCAGCGAAAAAGAACAGATCGATGCCTTCTTCCGTCGTCTGGATGACAGCGGAGCCAAGGTGAGCCTGATCATCGGCAGCGGCAAGCAGATGCTGGGGAATAAGCAGTACCTGCCTTTGGTGGCCCGAAACTTGCTCCAGCGGCATATCACCCTGGGCATGGTGGAAGGCGTCACCCAGCTCCAGTTCGTGAAACTGGAAGGGCTGACGGAACTGGCGAAACTGGCCGATTACCAGGTGGCCCGGACCTATGTGATCGCCGATGCGGAACAGCGGAAGATGCAGGTGTTCGATGCTTTCCGGCGCTGGTCCCTGGCCGATGAGGAACGGAATATCCGGGTGAACTACATCAAGACTTTCCTGACTCCCCGGGACAACAAGACCCTGCTCCAGACCAACCTGGACTATGTGGACCGGGTGACCCGGGACGTGGCCAGCAAAGGGTTTGCCAAAGGGCCGGCGGATATCTATAAGGTGTACCAGCCCAGCCGGCTGTGGTATGTGCCCATGGCCTTCTCCCTGGCCGCTGCCTGGTGCCTGTACTTCCTGCTTTTGGGCATCCTGCCGGAAAGGCACTATACCAAAGCTGTAGGAGGTTTGGGGGTGCTGGTGACGGCTGGCCTTTTTGCCGGCCCCCTGGGCCTTGTGGCCCGGCAGGGAGTGGCCTTCGGAGCGGCGGTGATCTTCCCGGTGCTTTCCATGCACCGGATGCTGGGGATCTGGCGGAAGCAGGGATCCCAGGGCAGTTTGGGAGCTCTGGCTCTGCGGACCTGTGTCCATCTGTTTGAAACCATCGTCCTGTCCCTGATCGGGGCGGCTATGGTCGGAGGCATCCTCAGCGATACCCGGTTCCTCCTGGAAATGGATATCTACCGAGGGGTGAAGGCCACCTTCATGCTGCCGGTGGCACTGACCTGCCTCCTGTTCCTGCGGACCCATGGCCTGTGGCAGCAGGGAGAAGACTGGCGGAAGCCTTTCCATCGGGTCATGGGCTTCCTGGACCGGCCGCTCAATCTGAAAGCCCTGTTCATCCTGGGTGTATTCGCCTTTGTGGCTTGGGTGTTCATCGGCCGCAGCGGTCATACCGCCGGCGTTCCGGTGCCGGCCATCGAGCAGAAGCTCCGCTTCTTCCTGGAAGAGACCATGTGGGCCCGTCCCCGGGAAAAAGAATTCATGATCGGCCACCCGGCCTTCTTCTTGGCGGCTTGGGCGGCCTGGAAAAAACTGCCTGCCTGGTTCTACGGGCTCTGCGTCACAGGCGCGGCCATCGGCCAGGGCAGTGCAGTCCAGACTTTCGCCCATATGCGTTCGCCCATCCTCATGAGCTATGTCCGGGCTCTGGACGGCTATGCGGTAGGCATGGGAGCCGGGCTGATCGCTCTGGCTGTCTTCGTCCTGGCGTATCCCCATGTGGCGGCGTTCTGTCAAAAGAGGAGGAATCCCCTTGGGTAAGATCCTGATTTCCGGCTATTATGGATTTTCCAATGCCGGAGACGAGGCCATGCTGACGGCCATCGTGACCAGCCTGAAACAGCAGGAGCCTCAGGTAGAACTGACGGTGATCTCCGGCCATCCGGAGGTGACGGCCCGGCTCCACCCGGTGCAGGCCATCCATCGCTTCAATTTTTTGGAAATCGGACGGGCAATGGCGGGGACGGACCTGCTCCTTTCCGGGGGCGGGAGCCTGCTCCAGAACGTGACCAGCCGGCTCAGTCTCTATTACTATCTTTCCATCATCGCCTTGGCTGGGCTCCTGGGGAAAAAAATCATGCTCTTCGCCCAGGGCATCGGACCTATCCGGGGAAGATTCAGCCGCTGGCTGACCCGGCTGATCTGCCAGCAGGCTGATCTCATCACCGTCCGGGACGACGGTTCTTTGGACGATCTGAAATCCATGGGCTTCGATCCGGAGTCCATCCGGGTGACCAGCGATGCGGTGTTTTCTCTGCCGGAAGGCAGGAAGGAGGCAGGAACCCGTCTATTGGAAAAGATGGGGGTGGACCTGTCCCGGCCCCTGGTGGGGTTCGCTTTGCGCCATTGGAAGGGGGAGGAGCGGTTCATCAAGGAATTTGCCCAGGCAGCTGACGCCCTGAAGCAGCAGTACCAGGCCCAGATCGTCTTCGTACCTCTCCAATTCCCGGCCGACGGGGAGCTTTCTGCCCAAGTGGCAGACGCCATGGAAAACCGGCAGGATGTCTTCATCTTAGACCAAAAATTTTCCACCCAGAAATACCAAGATCTGATCAGCAGTTTCCATCTTTTGATCGGGATGCGTCTCCACGCTCTGGTTTTCGCGGCCATCAACGATGTGCCCTTTATGGCTATTTCCTATGATCCCAAGGTGGACCGGTTCGTGGACGGGATGAAGGGCACGGTGGTCAATACCATCGACCGGATCACCAGCGGGGAATTGACGGCTATGGCCGGACGGCTGTGGCATGCGGACGGGCGGCAGGGCAGAGAACGGATCCGCGCCCTGCGGGAAGAAGCTCAGGCCAATATCGGCCGGGCATTGGACCTGATCCATCGATAAGCAGAAGGCAGAGATACAGGAGGTCGATTCCATGCTGGAAATGCGTCATGCAGGCAAGGTCTATTCTGGCGGGGCGGTGGCCCTGGAGGATATCAACGTACATATCAAACCGGGGGAATTCGTGTTCCTGGTGGGCCCCAGCGGGGCAGGGAAATCCACCTTCATCCGGATGATTTCCCGGGAGATCGAACCGACTTCCGGGCAGATCCTGGTGGATGGAGTGGATGTGATGAAGCTGAAGCGGGGGGACATTCCTTATCTCCGGCGGCAGTTGGGGATCGTCTTCCAGGATTTCCGCCTGCTCAACGACCGGACGGCCTACGAAAATGTGGCTTTTGCCATGCAGGTCATCGAAGCCCCAAGCTACAAGATCCGGAAACGGGTCAATGAAGTACTGGAGCTGGTGGGACTGAAGGACCGGGGAAACAATTATCCGGGGGAAATGAGTGGCGGCGAACAGCAGCGGATAGCCATCGCCCGGGCCATCGTCAACGATCCGCTCCTGGTGATCGCGGATGAACCCACCGGCAACCTGGATCCGGAAACCAGCAAAGACATCATGGAGATCTTCACCCAGATCAACAGCCACGGCACCACCATCATCATGGCTACCCATGACAAGACCATGGTGGATTATATGCAGAAACGGGTCATCGCCCTGGAAAATGGACGGATCGTACGGGATGACCGCAAAGGAGTCTATGGGTATGAAGTTTAGTACGAAATGGTATTACATCAAAGAAACCTTCACCTCCCTCAAACGGAATTCCCTGATGAGCATCGCTTCCATCAGTACTGTAGCCCTGTCCATCCTGGTGCTGGGGATGTTCCTGACCATGGTACTCAATGTGAACAACCTGGCCAGCCATCTGGAGAATCAGGTCCAGGTCACCATCTATATGGATGACAGCGCTTCCCAAGAGCAGCTGAAACAGATGGAGAAGGTCCTCCGGAGCACGGAAGGCATCGTCAAGGTGACCCCTCGGACCAAGGAAGAAGCCCTGGGAGAATTCAAGAAGCGGCTGGGAGAACAGCAGAAACTGCTGGCAGCCCTGGGAGAAGACAATCCCTTCCCGGCTTCTTTTGAGATCCAGGTGGACCATCCGGAACGGATCCCTCAGCTGGTGGCCCAGGTCCAGCAGATGCCGGGCGTGGAAACGGCCAAGTTCGGCCAGGAAGTGGTAGAACGGCTGTTCCAGCTGACCCGGGTGCTGCGGCTCGGAGGGATCCTGCTGATCGTCCTTTTGGCTATCGCTACCCTGTTCATCATTTCCAATACCATCCGGATTACCGTCTTTGCCCGGCGCCGGGAAGTGAACATCATGAAATACGTAGGTGCCACGGATTGGTTCATCCGCTGGCCTTTCCTGCTGGAAGGGATGCTCATGGGCTTTGTGGGAGCGGTGATCGCTTCGGTGATCCTGTTCCAGGGCTACAACGCCATCCAGGCCAAGATCTATGGTACCCTGGCCTTTTTCCCCATGCTTCCCAGCTGGCCTACTATGGGGTATCTGTCCGCCGGGCTGATCTGCGTCGGGACCCTGATCGGGGCCTTGGGCAGCAGCATCTCTCTGCGGAAGTTCCTGGATGTGTAGGAGGCGGTGGACATGAAAAAAGGCACAGTCCTTTTGGCCGCTCTCCTGGCGGGATTCCAGATGGCCGCTCCTGTTTCCTGGGCAGGATCCATCGAAGACAAGAAGGCGGAACTGGAAGATGTCCAGCGCCAGATGGATGAAAAGGATGCCCAGCGGGAACAGAAAAAACAGGAAATTGGCAATGCAGTGGAACGGCTGATCGCAGCCCAGAACGAATTGGCGGAAGCCAAGCGGAAGCTGGTGGCCATCGAGAAACGGCAGCGGGCCCTGGAAATCAAGATCCGGCAGAATGAGGCAGCCCTGGCGGCCAAACAGCGGGATTATGACAAGACCCGGAAAGTCTACGAGAAACGGCTGCGGGATATCTATGAAAACGGACAGGTGAACTACCTGGATGTGCTGCTGGGGTCGGCGGATTTCCGGGATTTCGCTTCCCGGATGTTCCTGCTCCAGCGGGTGATCCGCCGGGATTTCGACCTCATCGACAAACTGGAAGCCCAGAAAGAAGCCCTGCTGGCACAGAAGGCCCAGCTGGATGAAAGCAAGCGCCAGCTGGATGCAGCTTATGCAGAAGGCAAGGCAGAACAGAAGATCGTGGCCCAGAAGACGGTGGAACGGCAGGCTCTCTATGAGCAGGCCCTGGCGGAAAAGGCCCGGCTGGATGCCGAGTATGAAGAACTCCAGCGGAACAGCCAGGAAATCACCGTCATGATCCAGCGCATGGAAGAAGAAGGACGGATGATGCCCCAGTCTGGCGGCACCGGGCAACTGTCCTGGCCCGTGAACGGGGAAATCACCTCTCCCTTCGGCTGGCGGGTCCATCCTATCTGGGGGACCCAGATCTTCCACGCCGGCCTGGATATCGGAGCCGATTACGGAGATCCGGTCCATGCTGCCGATGGGGGTACCGTGGTCTATGCCGGCTGGATGGGCGGTTATGGCAATGCTGTGATGATCGACCATGGGGGTGGCATGGTGACCCTGTATGGGCATAACTCCTCCATCACCGTGGGAGAAGGGGAACAGGTGAGCAAAGGGCAGACCATTGCCCTGGCTGGGAGCACCGGCAATTCCACCGGTCCCCACTGCCATTTCGAAGTCCGGATCCACGGGGAAGTGGTGAGCCCCCTCCAGTATCTGCCGTAAAAGCGGAGAGTGCAGAGTAAAGAGTGAAGAGAATTTCTGCATTCAGTGGCAAACGCCCGGCGTTTGCCTTCCAGCGGCCAGTGACAAGTGACCAGTGACAGGGATGCTGCCGGGCAGCGTCCCACAGAGGCAAACTATGTTCAAAAAACGCTATACAGCCCCCCAGATGCTGGGGGTATTCTTCCTGTCCCTGGGTGTGTTCAGCGGCGGGACCTATTATTTGATGAAGAACTGGATCGGAGACCCGGGCGCCCTTTTCCAGATCGTCCGGACCATGCACTTGATCCAGCGGCATTATGTAGGGGAAACCGATCGGAAAAAGATCTATGACGGGGCGCTCAAAGGCATGGTGGGGGTCCTGCAGGATCCCTATTCTTCCTATTTGGACAGTCAGGATTTCGAAGCTCTTTCCACCATGACCGAAGGCCATTTCGGCGGGGTGGGCATGGTGATGGGCCAGAAAAAAGACAGCCAGTTCGTAGTGGTGGCTCCCATCGAAGATACTCCGGCTTATCAAGCCGGGATCAAAGCGGGGGATATCCTGCTGAAAATCGATGGGGAGGATCTGAGCGGTCAGAGCCTCAATGAAGTGGTGAAGAAAATCCGGGGCCAGGATGGGTCCCAGGTGACCTTGACCCTGAAACGGGGCAGCGAGGAAGCCAAAGACATTACCGTGACCCGCAGCGATATCAAGCTGAAAAGCGTCTACGGACGCATGGACGGGGACGGCATCGGCTACATCCGGGTGACCAATTTCAATGAAGATACAGCCAAGGATTTCGGAGCCAAGCTCCAGGAACTCCGGGATAAGGGGATGAAAGCTCTGGTGCTGGATCTGCGGGATAATCCAGGCGGCCTCTTGGAAAGCGGCGTAGAGGTGGCCCGGTACCTGGTGCCCAAAGGCCCCATCGTTTCCGTCACCGACAAGGACGGGAACACCCAGACAGAATCCTCCCAGCTGGAAAAAGTGGACTTCCCCCTGGCGGTGCTGGTGAACCATGGGACAGCCAGCGCGGCGGAAATCGTTTCCGGCGCCATCCAGGATACGGGTTCCGGGAAACTGTTCGGGGTCAAGACCTATGGCAAGGGCGTGGTCCAGAACGTCTTTCTCCTGAGCAACCGGACGGCAGTGAAACTGACGGTGGCCCGGTATTATACCCCCAGTGGAAGAAGCATCGATAAAGTGGGCATTACCCCGGATGAGGTGGTGGAAGCTGCCGATGAAGAAGGGGCCAACCAGCTGCAGGCGGCGGAACAGTATCTCCGTCAGCAGCTCCGACAGTAAGGGCAAGGAGCGTGGAACATGGAAATCATCAATACCCTGGGAAATCAGATCGCAGGCTGGAAGGCTCTTTTGGCTGGAGAAGCGGGGAAACTTCCGCCTCTGCCTTTCCTGAAGACAGGGGCAGAGGTCCTGCTGGGGCTTTTGGTCCTTTTCTTCATCGCCTATCGGTTCCGGACCCATCAGCTGCGGCGGGAACGGAAAATACGATACCGGATCGCCCGGATGATCGCCCATCTGTGCGATACCTATGACAGTTTGGAAGATGTGGATTGGAAGAAACAGAAAGCCTATCGGTACCAGTTCGTGGATGGAGACCTGAAAATCCAGGAACGGGACATCGATGGGATGGAAGATCTGATCGGTCCGCTCCATCCGGGAGATGCCCTGAAATATACAGAAGTGTTCCTGAAAGGGGCCATCGAAAAAGCCATGAAGACCTGCAGCCCCGTAGAATTCACAGCCCGGGAAAAAGGGAGCGACGGAGTGTACCACTGGAAATCGTTCCTGTTCCAGGGCATCCGGAACGATAAGCTCCACCGCCGCAGCTGTCTGTTGCTGAAACGGGGGGTGGACGACAGCCGCAGTGCGGAAATGGAAAAGAGAGCCCAGCTGAGCCTGGATGTGAACGAGGCTCGGGAAGCCGCCCAGGCCAAGACAGAATTCCTGAACCGCTTCAGCCAGGATACCCGGGAAGCCCTCCGGGACATCATGGGGAACCTGACCTTGACCCGGGATGAAGTAGATCCGGCTCGGCGGAAGGAATATATGGACGAAAGCCAGCAGGAAGTCCGCTATCTCATGGCTATGATCGAAGATGTGAAGGAACTGTCCGATATCGAAAATGGGAACCTGGAGATCTGTAGCGAAGGATTCAATGTGGACGGGACCCTGGAGCGACTCAACCAGCTCTTTCAGAAAGAAGCTGAGAAACGGGGGATATCTTACAGCTGTACTGTGGAACCCCTCCTATATCCCAATTTGATCGGGGATGAGAAGCGGCTGGAACAGGTACTGCTGAATCTGCTGACCCATGCCCTGCTATTTACGGAGAAGGGCCAGAAGGTCCTTTGCGCCGTCCGCCAGAAACTGGTGAAGAACAAGAAGGCAGCGATGGAATTCACCGTGCTCTGTGCGGGCATGGAAGTGCCCCAGGAAATGGTGGACAAAGCTTTCCTGCCCTTTGAACTGACCCGCCAGGTGGGAAATGCCCGGGTCCACGGGGGCCTGGGCCTGGTGGTGACCCAGCGGCTGGTCCAGCTCATGGGCGGCCAGATCAAAGCAGACAATGCGGAAGGCAAGGGCGTACGCTACATCATCGAACTGCCTTTTGATTTTGCCAGCAGCGTCAAGTAAGCGGAAAGGAAGGATCAAGACATGCTCCATATCGGATGTCATCTGTCCTCCAGCAAGGGATTTGCCGCCATGGGAAGGACGGCCCTTTCCATCGGAGCGGATACTTTTGCCTTTTTCACCCGGAATCCCCGGGGCAGTAAAGCCAAGGAAATCGATCCCCAGGACGTGGAAAGCTTCCTGGCCCTCTGGGGACCCAACCGGGCTGTCCCCCTGGTGGCCCATGCTCCCTATACCCTGAACCCGGCTTCCAGCAAAGAGGATGTGCGGACTTTTGCCCGGGAGACCATCGAGGACGACCTGGTAAAAATGGAAGCCATCCCCGGCAATTATTACAACATGCATCCGGGGAACCATCTGGGCCAGGGAGTGGAAACCGGCATCCAGCTCATTGCGGCCTGCCTCAATGAGGTGCTGCCCCGGGCGGAACATACCACCCTGCTCCTGGAGACCATGGCCGGGAAGGGGACGGAAGTGGGACGGACCTTTGAAGAGCTCCGGGCCATCATCGACCGGCTGGAGCTGCCGGAAAAAGTGGGGGTCTGCCTAGATACCTGCCATGTGTGGGACGGGGGCTACGATATCGTCTCTGATTTAGACGAAGTGTTGGAAAAATTCGACCGGACCCTGGGACTGGACCGGCTGAGGGCCATCCATCTCAACGACAGCAAGAATCCCCTGGGGGCCCATAAGGACCGGCACGAAAAGCTGGGGGTGGGCTATATCGGCCTGGAAGCCCTGGAAAGGGTCGTGGACCATCCGGCCCTCCGGGGTCTGCCTTTCATCTTGGAGACCCCCAATGAACTGGCTGGATACCAGCAGGAAATCAGCCTGATGCGCCAGGCCCAGGAAGAAGGGGACGGCCGATGAAACTTCTTGCCATGCTGGGGAAAAGCCCCATGACCCTTTTGACCCTCCTGGGGGTTTTCCTGATCCTGGCCTTTTTGCTGCGGACCCGGAAGGTGAGACTCTCCACCCATCAGGCCACCGTCTGCGGGCTGCTGCTGGCCCTGACCCTGGTGCTGAGCCTCTTGCCCCTATACCGGATGCCTTATGGCGGCACCATCACCCTGGGCGGGATGCTGCCCATCATGCTCATCGCTTTTGCCTACGGTCCGGAAGTGGGGATCATGGCGGGTTTCGTCTATGGACTGCTGAACCTGCTGCTGAACCCCTATATCCTCCAACCGGTCCAGGTGCTCTTCGATTATCCTCTGCCGTTCATGGCCCTGGGGCTGTGCGGAATTTTTCCCCGGCGACCCTACCTGGGCATGGCCGTGGGGGTGGGGCTCCGGTATCTGTTCCATTTTATCTCCGGGGTAGCCTTCTTTGCCAGCTATGCACCCAAAGGCATGTCTCCGGCATTCTATTCCCTGGTGGCCAATGGCACCTATCTGCTCCCGGATCTGGTGATCTGTATGGTGCTCTATCGGCTGCTGCCCATGGATCGGTTCCGGAAAATGATGTAAAAAAGCTTGCAAAATCTTTTTCCTGTGGTATAATATTCAAGTAACCAAAGTAGAGGCCACCTGCTTCTCACCTTGCGGCAAAGCTCGACAGGGTCAATGATAGGGATTTTTGACGGGTGGACTTTGGTTCGCCCGTTTTATTTTTTATTGTTTTGAACCTATTGGAGGTGAACGTCATAGCAAAAGATGAACTGCGGATCAATGAAGCCATCCGCGCAAGAGAAGTCCGTGTCAACTCTGTGGACGGGGAACAGTTCGGGATCATGTCCATCCATGATGCCCTGCACCTGGCGGAAGAGAAACACCTGGACCTGGTGGAAATCGCCCCGAAAGCCAAGCCTCCGGTCTGCCGGATCATGGATTACGGAAAGTATCTCTATGAACAGCAGAAACGGGAAAAAGAGGCCCGGAAACGCCAGAGGATCATCGATGTGAAGGAAGTCAAACTCCGGATCCGCATCGAAGACCATGATTTCGAAGTGAAGACCAAGAATGCCATCCGCTTCTTACAGGGCGGTGACAAGGTAAAAGTCACCATCATGTTCCGGGGCCGGGAAATGACCCATCCGGAACTGGGCGAACAATTACTGAATAGAATGGCTGACCAACTGCAGGAAATTGCCACTGTGGAAAGAAAGCCGAAGCTGGAAGGACGCAACATGATCATGATCGTTGCTCCCAAAAGTTCCAAATAACAAGGAGGATGTCCAATCATGCCGAAAATGAAAACCCGCAGATCTGCTGCTAAACGCTTCAAAGCCACCGCTACCGGTGAATTCAAACGTGGTAAAGCTTTCCGGAGCCATATCCTGGAACACAAATCTCCTACCCGCAAGAGAAACCTGCGCAAAGCAGCCCTGGTCCACAAGACTGACCATGAACGCGTAGCCAAGATGCTGCCCTACGCATAATCCCACTGTAAGAGAGATTTCAGAGATTCCAAGGAGGAAATAACAAATGGCAAGAATTAAAGTCGGCGTAACTGCCCATAGACGTCATAAACATATCCTGAAGCTGGCCAAAGGCTACAGAGGCTCCAAGAGCAAGCTGTTCAAGAAGGCCAATGAAACCGTCATGAAGGGCCTGATGTATGCCCGTCGTGACAGAAGAGCCAAGAAACGCGAATTCCGTCAGCTGTGGATCGCCCGGATCAACGCTGCTACCCGGGCCAACGGCCTGAGCTACAGCCGTTTCATCTGCGGCCTGACCAAAGCCGGTGTGGTGCTGGACCGGAAAGTCCTGGCCGACATGGCTGTCAACGATGCCGCCGCTTTCACCAAGCTGGTGGAAACCGCCAAGGCCGCTCTGTAAGAGAGGATCATAAGAGGGTGTTGTACATTTGCTGCAGCACTCTCTTATTTTTATACCCAAATTGTTCTAAATGTTACAGCACCGATACTTATACATATTTCATGAAATAATATTCACACCTTCCTACAACTATGGTATAATATCCTTTATCGTAATCGAGTTTTCGATCATACTGAATACAGAGGGTGAAACCAGTGATTTCTTTGAAAAATGGGGACGGGATCCAGTGGCCGGAAGGCAAGCGGATCGCCGTCATGCTGACCTTCGATTTCGATGCGGAACTGCTGCGGTATTCCGTCATCGGGAAGAGAAAAATCGGCTTTGCAGATGTATCACGGGGCCAGTACGGGCCCAAGGAGGGACTGGAACGGTGCCTGGCCATGCTCCAGCGGAACCGGCTGCCGGCTACGTTCTTCATTCCGGGGGAAATCATCGAAAAGTACCCGGAACAATGCCGGGAAATCGCGGCAGGGAAGTATGAGATCGCCTACCATGGGTACGATCATGACAATACCATCGGCCTTTCTCAGGAAGAGGAGACTGCCAGCCTGGAAAAAAGCGAAAAGCTGATCCAGGGACTGACTGGCCGGAAGCCAGTAGGGGCCCGGGGGCCTTTGGATGCCCTCCAGGATGACAGTTTGGACCTGTTCTCCCAGCGGGGCTACCTCTACGATTCCACCCTGAAGGACTGCGACTGGCCTTATGTACTGGAAAACGGCCTGGTGGAACTGCCCACGGATGTGGCCATGGACGATTTTTCTTATTTCTATTTTTCCTATGCGGATGAAGCTCCCATCAACTGCAGCTACCTGCCCGATGATGTGTACGCCATGTGGCAGGATGCTTTCGACGAACTGGCCGCAGAAGGGGACAAGATCATGGTGATCAAACTTCATCCCCAGCTGATCGGCCGGGTCAGCCGGATCAATATGCTGGAACGGTTCATCCTGTACATGCAGCAGCGGGGGGCCTGGATCGCTGACTGCCAGACGGTGGCCCAGTATGTGAAAGAATCCTATATGGCAAAGGAGAGCGAAGCAAAATGAACATGAACTGGCCGGATCACAGACCCATGGCCCTGTGTCTCTCCTTTGACATCGATGCAGAGACCTTGTGGCTCACGCGGAATCCCATCAACTACCATCATCCCGTCCACGTTTCCCGGGGACGGTATTCCGTCAAGCAGGGGATCCCCCGGATCCTCCGTCTGCTGGAGAGCGAAGGGGTCAAGGCTACCTTCTTCACCCCGGCTTACACGGCGGAACTCCATCCGGACGTGATCCGGGATATCGACGCCCAGGGCCACGAAATCGCCTACCACGGCTATCTCCATGAAGCCTATGACGATTACGAGAAAGAAAATACCTTGATGGAGAAATGCGAGAAGATCTACCAGGGGATCATCGGCAAGCGGCCCCTGGGGGACCGGAGCCCGGATGGCCTCCTGTACGATTTCCATCTGAAGCTTTGGCTGGAGCGAGGGTATATTTATTCTTCCAACTGGCGGGATACGGACCGACCCTTCATCCATCAGCTGGACGGGAAGCCCATCCCCATCGTGGAACTGCCCAAGGATAGCATCAACGACGATACTTCCTATGATATGTACACCATCCAGCACCCGGAACATTATTACCTGAAGAGCGGCCGGGAAATGGTGCAGATCTGGAAGGAAGAACTGGACGGTCTGCTGGAAGAAGGGGGCTACATGAATTTCGTCATGCATCCCCAGTTCATCGGCCATCCTGGTTACATCCATGCACTGCGGAGCTTCATCCGCTACGCCAAGGACCATGGGGTATGGATCGCTACCGATGAACAGGTGGCCCGGCATCTCCTGGCCCAGAACGGCTTCCCGGAATATGGGGAAAAACAATAAGTCATATAAGAAGAGGGATTTGAAAGGAGCTGGATAGGATGAAAGCAAAATGGATGAAAATGATGGCTGCGGCCTTGGTCATGGTTTCTGCTTCCCTGGTGATCGCCGGGTGTGGCGGCAGTGAGAAGAAGGAAGCTAAGAAGGAACAGGGAGGGACCCTGCGGGTCGCCATGACGGCCACCTTCCCGCCTTTCGAATATGTGGACAGCAAGACCCAGAAGTTCACCGGCATCGATGTGGATATCGCCAATTACATCGCCAAGAAGCTGGGGAAGAAAGTG
The DNA here is from genome assembly GCA_004555735.1 of Acidaminococcus fermentans. Taxonomy (GTDB): domain Bacteria; phylum Bacillota; class Negativicutes; order Acidaminococcales; family Acidaminococcaceae; genus Acidaminococcus; species Acidaminococcus fermentans_A. Next base: position 789 of record SFHH01000012.1, on the reverse strand, counting down.
GAAGTCACCGATATGAAATTCGCTTCCCTGATCCCCACCCTCCAAAGCGGCCGGGCGGACATGGTGATCTCCGGGATCTCTCCTACGGCTAAGCGCAGTGAGGTGGTCAGCTTCACCAAGCCGTATTTCTATCCCCCCAAAGCCATCGTGGCTAAGAAGGGGACCAACTTCACTACTTTGGAAGCCCTGAAGGGCCATAAGGCCGGCGCCACCATGGGCACCACCTATGTAAAGGAACTGAAGTCCGTGCCCGGCATCGACGTGGTGGAACTGGACAGCGCTACCATGGCCGTCCAGGATGTACTGAACGGCCGTCTGGATGCCACCGTGTGCGACGGGACCCATGCCATCGTGTTCTGCCAGGAACATCCGGAACTGGAAATGCACATGATGAAGCTGTCCACCAGCAATGACGACACCTTCGCCATCGCTTTCCCGAAAGATTCCAAGGATGTGGAAAAAGTCAACGCTATCCTGGATGAAATGAAGAAGAACGGGGACTTCCATAAGATCCTGGTGAAGCATATGGGAGAAGAACAAACCGCGGATTACGAAAAGAAAGTCAAGGAACTGGGCCTGTAACACAGGAGAAGGGGAAGTATCATGGAACTGCGTAAAAAGATTCTGGCCGGTCTGGCCGTCGGATTGTCCGCCCTGCTGATCTCCGGCTGCGGCGGAAAGGATACCAAGAAAGAAGCAGCTAAAGGAGCAGGGGACGGGAAGAAACTGGTGGTAGCCATCAATGCCACCTTCCCGCCTTTTGAAAGCGTCAAGGAAGGCACCAAGGAT
>SFHH01000011.1 GCA_004555735.1 Acidaminococcus fermentans | reverse complement strand
CGTTGGATAGAACCTGTCCCCATGGCCAGGTTCTTTTGAAGGTGTAGAAGCAGTATCGTGCTGGATATAGAAACGAATATCTTATCGTTAGCAGATTAGGGTTTGTACATTCAAAAAATTTGCTTGCAAATTTCTCATTCGGCTTGAGACTCGAGACTCGAGACCCGAGACCGAGCCGCTATGCGGCTTATGAGACCGGGGGTGTGAATTTTTTTCACACCCCCTTCTTTTTGATATAGCCCCAATCTATACCACTCCATAACTTCCCCCTATTTGCCGAATCTTCTTTTTTACGGTACACTGTTAGATGAATATTTCGTGAAGAGGAAAGGGAGTTTTAGGATGAAAAAAGTGTGGAACAGGAAATTGGCTGGGGCTGTGCTGACGGCAGTGGTCCTGGGGAGCCCTGCAGCAGCCTGGGCAGCGGATGCCCCTGTGGAAGGCAAAGACGAAACCGTCGTCATCACGGCCAACCGGCTGAAGAACACCAAAGCCGATACGCCAGCGGATGTGACCGTGATCACCAGCCAGCAAATCTCCGACCGGGGCTACCGGACGGTCACCGATGCCCTGGAGGATGTGCCGGGGGTACGGGTGATGCAGAATGGTGTAGGTGCCTACGAATCCCATATTATGCTCAATGGGGATGAACGGGTGCTGGTGATGGTGGACGGTCACCGGTTCAACCACAGCATGGGCAGCATGGCCAAATCCACCTTTGATGCCCATACCCTGCCGCCGGTGGATATGATCGAACGGATCGAAGTGGTGAAAGGCGGGGCTTCCACCTTGTACGGGGCTGATGCGGTGGGAGGTGTCATCAATATCATTACCAAGACTCCGGAAGAGACCACCGGGAAAATCCGGGTGGGCTACGGTTCCTGGGGCAACCAGGATCTGGGGCTGTCCGTAGGGGGCAAAGTGGACAAAAACGGCATCCAGGTGGCTGCCAGCCGGAATAAGGCGTCCTACTTCAAATACAAGGACACTAACGGGGACACAAAAAAATGGCCGGGACAGTCCAACTACACCCAGGACAATATTTCCCTGAAACTGACCCACGACTTTACGGAAAGCGATGGACTGACCCTGAACTATGATTATTCCACCATGGAAGGGAACAATCCCTATAGTGTCAATTCCTATTTCCCTTCTCAGCTGGATAAAAAGACCAACAATGTGGGGCTGCGGTACGACTGGAACCGAGATGCCAAGAACAGCGGTTATCTCCAGACCTACCGGAACTACTACAGCTATTTCAACCAGGGCAGCATGGACGAAACGGACTGGGGCATCGAAGGCCAGCAGAACTTCGTCCTGTCCGATACCAACACCTTGGTAGGCGGTCTGGAATACCGGGATGCCAAGGCACACAATGAAGTCAGTTACAAAGGTAAAAAAGGATACAACAACAAGGCTGTTTTCCTCCAGGACCAGTGGAAATTTGCTCCCACCTGGCAGCTGAACACTGGCGTCCGGTATGACGATCACAGCCGCAGCGGCAACCGGACCACCGGCAGTGCCGCCATCAACAAGAAGTTCAGCAAAGACAGCAATGCCTACTTCTCCTGGAACCAGGTGTTCCGGACTCCCACCATCGATGATCTGTATTATTACAACTTCAAGGCAGATCCCAAAACCGATGTGGGTATCAGCGCCTTCTACAGCAATCTCCACAATGCCCTTAACTGGAGAAAAGAATGGATTTCTCCCTGGGTCTATAATGCATATGCGGAGAACATCGACCGGGAAAAGAGACGGGGCTTGTCACTGACTGTAACACACAAACTGAATAAACTGTGGGATGTAGATGCTTCTTATACCTATGTAAGAGTAACAGGTAAGTCGGATGGATACATTCGGGATGACAATTACGCACCCAACTACTATCAGGCCGGCGTCTGCTATCATGATACCAAATGGAACCTGGATCTTCGGGCACGGGCAGCCAATGGACTCAGCAAGAATAATTATGGCGAAAACAAGTACCTGACCATGGACTTCATTGCCCGGTACAAATTCGATCAGAACTGGACCGGATTCGCCAACTTCTACAACCTGAACAACGCAGCTTACGCGGAACAGGGCGGCGTTGTGAACGGCCAGGATAATTATCCCATGCCCGGCCGGCGGATCATCGTGGGGGCGGAATATTCCTTCTGATTGCAGTGAGGAGTGCAGAGTGAAGAGTGAAGAGCGGGACGGCTGGAATCCAATGATCCGTTGCGATACTGTAGGGGCTGCACGCCGGGCAGCCCGCCAAACCGCTGATTGTCCGTGCATCCAGCGGGTCGCCGGGCCTGCGGCCCCTACGGTTCGATATGAGCTTCTCAAGGCGCATGGCGCCGTATCTGGCTTCTTGCAATCTCATACAGATATGATATAATATGTCCGGAACAACATCATAAGTTTTGTCTTTGGGGAGGGGTGTGATTCCCTACCGGCGGTAAAGTCCGCGAGCCTCGGCACGAATCGGTGGAATTCCGATACCGACAGTATAGTCTGGATGAGAAAAGACAGCGCTGGAAAAGTGTATTTGCCGTGCTATCCTCCTTGGATGGCACGGCTTTGTATTTGGCAAATCTTGAAAGCGGGTGAAACTGTGACAGATGAAGAATATATGCAGATGGCCCTGGACTTGGCAGAAAAAGCCCGGGGCTGCACCAGTCCCAATCCCATGGTCGGCTGCGTCATCGTAAACCCGGAAGGGAAGATCGTTGGCAAAGGCTATCACCACAAAGCTGGCCAGCCCCATGCGGAGATCATGGCTATGGCGGATGCTGGGAACCAGGTGGAAGGCTGCACCGCCTATGTGACCCTGGAGCCCTGTTCCCATTATGGCCGTACGGGCCCCTGCTGTGAGGCCCTGATCAAGGCGGGCATCAAAAAAGTAGTGGCAGCGGCGGACGATCCCAATCCGAAAGTGTCCGGACGGGGCTTTGCCAGGCTCCAGGATGCGGGAGTGGAAGTGGTCCGGGGGGTGCTGGCAGACAAGGCCAACCGGCAGAACGAAGTGTTCATGCACTGGATGAAGACGGGCCGTCCTTTTGTGGCCCTGAAATATGCCATGACCCTGGACGGGAAGATTGCCACGGCTTCCGGGGATTCCAAATGGATCTCCAACGAACAGTCCCGGGCCTATGCCCACAAACTCCGGAGCATCTACGACTGCATCCTGGTGGGGAAGAACACGGTGCTCAACGATGACCCGTCCCTGACCTGCCGGCTGGCGGAAGGGAAGAATCCCCTGCGGATCGTCCTGGACAGCCACTGCCAGCTGCCCATGGACCGGAAAGTGTTCACCGATGGGGAAGCTAAGACCCTCCTGATCACCTCCTTGAAAGCGGACCGGGAGAAAGTGGCGGCCTTCCAGGCCCTGGACCAGGTGACCGTATGGCAGATCCCGGAGAAGAACGGGGCTCTGGATCTGGGCATCCTGCTGGACAGACTGGGACAGCAGGAAAAGACCAGCGTGCTGGTGGAAGGGGGCAGCCAGGTCCATGGTGCCTTCTTTGACGGCAGACTGGCCCAGCGGGTCTATGCCTTCATCGCTCCCTGCCTGATCGGAGGCAAGCGGAACCTGAGTGCCATCGGGGGCCGGGGGGCCCGGACCATGGACCTGCGGGTGACCCTCCAGGAACCTCGATATGAAGCCTTCGGCACGGACCTGATGGTCACGGGTCTCTTGGAAAGGAGCTGAGACCATGTTTACAGGACTCATTGCGGAACTGGGCAAGGTGGAGGACCTGCGCCGGGAACAGGATTCCTACCGGCTCACTATTGCCGCCCAGACCATTCCGCCCCTGCTGAAAATCGGGGAAAGTGTCTGCTGCAACGGGGCCTGCCTGACGGTGACGAAGTTTGACAGCCAGCGCTTTACTGTGGATGTAATGCCGGAAACCGCCCGGCGGACCACCATCGGTTCCCTGAAAAAGGGGGACCGGATCAACCTGGAACGGACCCTCCATGTAGGGGACGGACTGGACGGGCACATTGTCAGCGGCCATGTGGACGGGGTGGGGACCATTGTGAAGATCCGCCCGGAAGGCATTGCCAAAGTCACCACCATCAGCTGCAGTCCGGAGCTGCTCCGGGGGATGGTCACCAAGGGCTCCATCGCCATCGACGGCATCAGCCTGACCATTACGGAAGTGACGGATACCACCTTTTCCGTTTCCCTGATTCCCCTCACCGTCCAGTTCACCACTCTGGGCTTCAAAAAGACCGGAGACAAGGTGAACCTGGAAACGGACATCCTGGGGAAATATGTGGAACGGATGCTGGAAACCAGAAAATCTGGGGGGCTGACCAAAGCCACCCTTTTCGAAAATGGATTTATGTAAGGAGAGAAAATCATGGATAAAAAATTTCAGTTTGCTCCCATTGAAAAGGCCATTGCGGACATCCGGGCCGGGAAAATGGTCCTGGTGACCGATGATCCCGACCGGGAAAACGAAGGGGATCTGATCATGAGTGCGGAGTACGTGACTCCGGACGACATCAATTTCATGGCTACCCACGCCAAGGGCCTGATCTGCATGCCTTGTGACGGGGCCATCCTGGACCGGCTCCAGATGGAACCCATGGTGGCCAACAACACGGACAACCATGAAACGGCCTTCACCGTGTCTATAGACCACAAGGACACAACCACCGGGATCTCTGCCGTGGAACGGGCCTACACCATCAAGAAATGCACCGATGAAAGCGCCAAACCGGAAGATTTCCGTCGGCCCGGCCATGTGTTCCCCCTGCGCAGCCGGGAAGGCGGGGTGCTGCGGCGCACCGGCCATACGGAAACCACTACGGACCTGTGCCGGTTGGCCGGACTGAAACCAGTGGGCATCTGCTGTGAGATCATGAGCGCAGACGGCACCATGGCCCGGACTCCGGAACTGATCGAATTCGCCAAGAAATTCAACCTGACCTTCATCACCGTGGCAGACCTCATTGCCTACCGGAAGAAAAACGAGAAAATGGTCCATCGGATCGCCAACGTAGCCCTGCCCAGCAAATACGGCACCTTCCGGGCCATCGGCTACGAAAACGACCTGGACGACAAATGCCATGTAGCCATCATCAAAGGGGAGGTGGCCGGTAAGAAGGATGTGCTGGTCCGGGTCCATTCGGAATGCCTCACCGGGGATGCCCTGGGGTCCCTTCGCTGCGACTGCGGGGATCAGCTGGCCACCAGCCTGAAGATGATCGAAAAGGAAGGCTGCGGCGTGGTGCTGTACATGCAGCAGGAAGGCCGGGGCATCGGCCTGGCCAACAAACTCCGGGCCTATGAACTCCAGGATCAGGGACTGGATACAGTGGATGCCAATGTGAAGCTGGGCTTCAAACCGGATATGCGGGATTACGGTATCGGGGCGCAGATCCTGGCGGACCTGGGGCTCACCAGCATCCGGCTGATGACCAATAATCCGGCCAAACGGGCAGGCCTTTCCGGTTATGGGATCACCATTACAGAAACCGTGCCCATCATCATGAAAGACAACTGCTACAACCATCGGTACATGGTTACCAAACAGGTCCGGATGGGCCATGAATTACATGAAAAAGTGGAGGATGCAAAATGAAAATTCTAGAAGGTCAACTGTTAGCGGAAGGTCTGAAAATCGGGATCGTGGTGTCCCGTTTCAACGAATTCATCACCAGTAAACTGCTCAGCGGGGCAGAAGACACCCTGCGCCGGCATGGTGCCAATGAGGATGACATTACCGTGGCCTGGGTGCCCGGTGCTTTTGAAATCCCCCTGATTGCCAAGAAAATGGCCAAAAGCGGCAAATATGACGGTATCATCTGCTTGGGCGCCGTGATCCGGGGTGCCACCAGCCATTACGACTATGTGTGCAACGAAGTGTCCAAAGGGGTTGCCTTGGTGAACATGGAAACGGAAGTTCCCACGGCCTTCGGGGTACTGACCACCGAAAACATCGAACAGGCTGTGGAACGGGCCGGCACCAAGGCTGGAAACAAGGGTTCCGATGCGGCCATGGCGGTCATTGAAATGGTCAACCTGACCAAGGAACTGTAAGAGGTGCCTATGGAAGACGTGTTAGTCAAGGCCACTGCCGGGGATGCCCGGATCTATGCCGTGACCACCACCCATCTGACCCAGTATATGAACGAGATCCATCACTGTACGCCTCTGGCAGCGGCGGCCCTGGGACGCACCGCTGCTGGGGCCCTTTTGCTGGCCGCCACCATGAAGGCCGGAGAAGCGGTGACTGTCCGGTTCAAGGGGGATGGGCCCCTGGGCCAGGTGATGGCCGATGCCCGGGATTATCAGGTCCGGGGTTTTGTGATGCATCCAGAAGTGATGCTGCCGCCGAAAAACGGCAAGCTGGATGTGGGCGGCGGCGTGGGCCACTATGGGGTGGTCACCGTGACCCGGTGCCCTCTCCAGGGAGAACCTTTCACCGGAGTCTCCACCCTGAAAAGCGGAGAAATCGCAGCGGATCTCACCCGGTACCTGGCGGTGTCCGAACAGACTCCTTCCAGTGTGGCCCTGGGTGTGCTCATCGAAAAGGACGGATCCGTGGCCGTGTCCGGCGGGTACTTCGTCCAGCTGCTGCCGGACGCTTCGGAAGAGACCATCAAGACCCTGGAAGACAACATCCTGACCCTGCCCTATGTGACGGAGCTGCTCCAGACCGGTCTGGATGCGGAAGGGATGATCCAGAAGGTGGCCAAAGGGCTGCCGGTGGAAATCCTGGAATCCCATCCTGTTTCCTTCCACTGCGGCTGCAGCCGGGAAAAAGTAGCCGGGATGCTCTGCGGCCTGCCCCGGAAAGACTTTGAAGAAATCCTCCAGGATCCTCAGACCGAGGTCCACTGCCAGTACTGCAATAAATCCTACGTGTTCACCCAACAGGAATTAAAAGATCTCCCTCGAAAAGCTTGACTTTACGAACAAATGTTTATATACTAGATAGAGCAATTGCGGTACAAGGAGATGACAACATGAGTTTGGATGCGGATAAAAATAAAGCACTGGATGCGGCTTTGAAACAGATCGAGAAGGATTTCGGCAAGGGATCCATCATGAAACTGGGAGCCGCCAGCGCCAAAATGAATATCGAAACCATTCCCACCGGGGCCCTGTCCCTGGATATTGCACTGGGTGTCGGGGGGATTCCCCGGGGCCGGATCATCGAGATCTATGGACCGGAATCTTCTGGTAAGACCACCGTGGCCCTGCATATGATCGCCGAGGCCCAGAAACGGGGCGGCTATGCGGCCTTCATCGATGCAGAACATGCCCTGGATCCGGAATATGCCCGGCACCTGGGGGTGGACATCGACAACCTGCTGATTTCCCAGCCGGATACCGGGGAACAGGCCCTGGAGATCTGTGATGCCTTGGTGCGCAGCGGTGCCATCGATATCATCGTCATCGACTCGGTGGCGGCCCTGGTGCCCAAAGCGGAAATCGAAGGGGATATGGGGGATTCCCATGTGGGCCTCCAGGCCCGGCTCATGAGCCAGGCTCTGCGGAAACTCACCGGGGTCATTGCCAAATCCCGGACGGCGACGGTGTTCATCAATCAGATCCGTGAAAAAGTGGGGGTCATGTTCGGGAATCCGGAAGTGACCACCGGGGGCCGTGCCCTGAAGTTTTATTCCACCATCCGGATGGATGTGCGCCGGGTGGAAAGCCTGAAGAGCGGCAACGACATCATCGGGAACCATACCCGGGTAAAAGTGGTGAAGAACAAGGTGGCACCTCCCTTCAAACAAGCGGAATTCGACATCATGTACGGAGAAGGGATTTCCCACGAAGGCTGCTTGGTGGATCTGGGGGTCCAGTACAACATCCTGAACAAGAGCGGTGCCTGGTATTCCTATGGAGACCAGCGGATCGGCCAAGGGAGGGAAAATACCAAGACTTTCCTGAAGGAACATCCGGACATGGCTGCTGATGTGGAAGCCAAGATCCGGGCGGCGGCCGGGCTGCCGACGGACGGGAAACCGGTGCCGGTCCAGGAAGCGGCCCAGGAACCGGACGGACTGCTCATGACTCCGGAAACGGACGGAGACCATGTGGAGTAAATCCCCAAAATCCCTGACCACCCATGCGGAAGCCTACAACTACTGCCTGGATAAACTGGCCCTCCGGGACCACAGTATCCGAGAACTGCGGCAGAAACTGGGGAAACGGGGTTGCCCGGAAGAACTCCAGGACCAAGTGATCCAGAAGTTGGCGGAGCATCATTTTGTGGATGATTTCCGCTGTGCCCATTCGGTGCTGGACGCCTGGCGCCGGAAAAAGTTCTATGGAAAACAGTACCTGCGGCTGATGCTCACCCGGCGGTGCCTGTCCGGTGAGGAGGCCCGGGATGCCCTGGGGGACGTGACGGAAGAGGAAGAAACAGAGCGGGCCCTGGCCCTGGCGGAAGCCCAGGGGGAGAGGATCCGGCGGAAATACCCGGAGGATCCCCGGAAAGCCAAGGCCGCCCTGGCTCGGATGCTGGCCAGCCGGGGCTTCGGAAGCGGTGCCATAGCCAGCGCACTGGAAGATTTTTCAAAGGATTCATAGGAAAAACGGTCTCGAGACTCGAGATCCCCAAAAAGGGGCTGTTGCATATGCAACAGCCCCTTTTTGTTGACACCTTTGTGAAAATACTATAAAATATTTCTGTCCAATCGCGTTCATTGGGTGTTAAGGCGACCTCTGGTTGCCTTATTTATTGTATGAGTAGGGTTTGATGAAAAAATTGCAAAAGAGGAGGTGCTCATCATAGATCCCATTAGTGTAATCATTGCTGTAGTCCTTTGTTTATTAGGCGTTGGTGGAGGATATCTGGCTCGTAAAAACGTAGCAGAAGGCAAAATCGGTTCGGCGGAAGAAACCGCAAAGCAGATCTTGGAGGATGCCCGGAAAGCGGGAGATGCCAAGAAGAAAGAAGCGCTGCTGGAAGCCAAAGAAGAAATCCATCGTCTCCGGTCTGAAATGGAGCGGGAAAATAAAGAAAGAAGAGCAGAACTCAGCAAAAATGAACGGCGTCTGGTCCAGAAGGAAGAGAACGTCGACAAAAAGATGGATGCTTATGAAAAGAAGGAAGAAAAACTTCTGGAACAAAGCAACCGCCTGCGGGAATCCCAGGCTAAAGTCGATGCCTTGTATGACCAGCAGATGGTGGAACTGGAACGGATTTCCGGTCTGACCAGCGAAGAGGCCAAACAGGAACTCCTGGACAATGTGCGGGAAGAAGTCAAACATGACAAAGCCCGCCTGATCAAGGAAATGGAGCAGGAAGCCAAAGATACCGCGGACCAGAAGGCCCGGGAAATCATCTCCCTGGCCATCCAGCGGTGTGCGGCAGATCAGGTGGCAGAAACTACGGTTACGGTGGTCCCTCTGCCCAATGATGAAATGAAAGGCCGGATCATCGGACGGGAAGGCCGGAACATCCGGACTCTGGAAACCCTGACCGGGATCGACCTGATCATCGATGATACGCCGGAAGCCGTCATTATCTCCGGATTTGATCCAGTGCGTCGGGAAGTGGCTCGGATCGCCTTGGAGAAACTGATCAACGACGGCCGGATCCACCCAGCTCGGATCGAGGAAATGGTGGAAAAAGCCCAGAAGGAACTGGATCAGAAAATCAAGGAAGCCGGGGAACAGGCCACTTTCGAAGTAGGTGTCCATGGCATCCATCCGGAACTGCTCAAGCTGCTGGGGCGGCTGAAATACCGGACCAGCTACGGGCAGAACGTGCTGAAACATTCTACGGAAGTAGCTCATCTGGCCGGCCTGATGGCCGCCGAACTGGGCGTGGATGTGAACTCGGCCAAACGGGCTGGGCTGCTCCACGATATCGGCAAGGCTGTGGATCACGAAGTGGAAGGATCCCATGTGGATCTGGGGGCGGAAGTGGCCAAACGGTATCACGAATCCGATATCGTCATCAACACCATCATGTCCCATCATGGGGATTGTGAACCAACGTCCGTCCAAGCTGTGCTGGTCTCTGCCGCCGATGCCATTTCGGCTGCTCGGCCGGGAGCCCGTCGGGAAACCCTGGAAACCTATTTGAAACGACTGACACGATTGGAAGAAATTGCCGAATCCTTCGACGGCGTGGAAAAATGCTATGCCGTCCAGGCTGGCCGGGAAATCCGGATCATGGTGAAACCGGAAAAGGTGGATGACGACGCCGCCACCATCCTGGCCCACGATGTGGCCAAGAAGATCGAAGAGGATATGGAATATCCGGGACAGATCAAAGTGGTCATCGTGCGGGAAACCAGAGCTGTGGATTACGCGAAGTAATAAAAGGGTTGTTGCACGTGTGTGGTTATTCACATGTGCAACAACCCTTTTGTCATAGGTCATAGGTCAGATGTCATACGTCATAAGCTTTTGGAAATCAATTTTTATAAATTGATTTTGAAATCTAGAAACCTGTTACAGGATTCAAATGATTTTCATAAATTTGGAGCCAGCGGAGCTGGCTTCCATCGGCGTATGACGTATGACAGGGAATGTTGCTCAGGCAACAGCCCCTATGTTTTTCTCCATCACCTTGTACAACACCACCGTCAGCACCACGGACACCACATTGCTCACAGCCATGCTTACGGCACAGTTCACGGCGCTTACATAGGCAATCTGCTGGGGCATCCCCAGGATGAAGAATTTGAAGCTGAACCGGATCAGGGGTTCAGTGACCACGTTGACCACGGATCCGAAAATAGCAGCCAGGGACGCGCCCCGGAGCCGGGCTTTGTCTTCTGTTTGCTGGTCCAGGCAGCACAGATGCTGGGCAGCCCAGGCGGTGGACCAGCCCAGGAGGAACTTGGCCAGGAAGGTCGGCGGCGCAGAGGTGGTGTAGCCGGCCAGCAGATCTGCCAGAGCCAGGCCGATGGCACCGGAAAGGGCTCCATATTTCGCCCCCAGTACCAGGGCAGAGAGCAGGATGAAGGCGTGGCCTACATAGATTTTCCCAGTGAGCCCCAGCCCCATGGGGATTTCGATCCGGAGATAGGAAAAGCAGGCGAAGGCCAGGGCGGCGAACATCCCTGCCAAGGTCAGTTTTTTGATTTGTTGTTCCTGCATGGGTATCAACTCCTTACAGACCTCTATTATAGTGGGGGAACCGAGGGATGGAAATACACAGTTTGAACGATTTTGTGCAAAAAATGTGCTTCTTTCGAGATTTTTGTTTCCCTATGGGGAATGTACTGTGGTATACTAGGGATAATGACACGGAAGGAGAGACAGGAAATGCCAAATACCAGAGAAGAAGCATGGAATCTGTTGAAGGAATACAATCAGGAACCCTTCCATCTCCAGCATGGGCTGACAGTGGAAGGCTGCCTGCGGTATTTTGCCCGGGAACTGGGCTATGGAGAAGAAGAAGATTTTTGGGGTATGGTGGGTCTGCTCCATGATTTGGATTTTGAAAAGTATCCAGAACAGCACTGCCGGAAGGAAGCAGAGATCCTGAAGGAAAAAGGCTGGGACGAGCGGCTGATCCATGCGGTGGCCAGTCACGGCTGGCCTCGGTGCAGCGATGTGGAACCCCAAGAGGAAATGGAAAAAGTCCTCTATGCGGTGGATGAACTGTCCGGACTCATCGGAGCGGCGGCTCTCATGCGGCCCAGCAAAAGTGTCCAGGATATGGAAGTGAAATCCCTGAAGAAAAAGTTCAAGGACAAGCACTTTGCGGCCGGCTGCAGCCGGGATGTGATCCAACAGGGGGCGGACCTGCTGGGCTGGGATCTGAATAAACTCTTTGAACAAAGCATCCTGGCCATGCGGTCCTGCGAAGGATCCGTGCGGGAAACCATGGAAAAAGAAGAAGGAAAAGCCTAAGAGTAGAAAAATGGGGGAGCGAGACCTTGAACAGGGGTCCCGCTCTTTCGTATAATAAAGGAAAAGCGCAAAAGTCAACCAAGGAAGTGATACCATGGATCATCATTATGCGGAACCCCATGAAGTCATGTACCACACCCAGCTGTCCCGGGAACGGCTGATGGGGGCTGATACAGCCCTGCTGCCGGGAGATCCAGGACGGGTCCGGTCCCTAGCAGAAGCCATGGGTCCTACGGTGGATCTCACCAGCCACCGGGAATACACCAGCTGCCTGACACAGGTCCAGAACCAGCCTGTATTGGTCTGTTCCACCGGTATGGGCGGTCCTTCTACCGCCATCTGCCTGGAAGAACTGGCTCGCTTGGGCATCAAACGGGTGATCCGGGTGGGCACTACGGGTTCTATCCAGGAAGGATTGGAACTGGGGGATGTGGTGATCATCAAGGCGGCGGTCCGGCTGGAAGGTACCAGTACCCACTATGCTCCTCTGGAATTCCCAGCGGTGGCAGATTTCGAACTGACCCAGCTGCTGGCCTATGCAGCTTTGGTAGAAAATGTCCCTCACCAAGTGGGCATCTGCTGCAGCTCCGATACTTTCTGGCCCGGTCAGGAGCGGTATGACAGCTTCACCGGTTACGTGCTCCGCCGGTTCCAGGGCAGTATGAAGGAATGGCAGCAGCTGGGAGTCACCAATTATGAAATGGAAACGGCCACGGTGTTCGTCACGTCCCAGGCTTTGGGAGTAAGGGCGGCCAGCCTGTGCGGGGTGGTGGCCAAGCGGACGGAAAGTGAAAGCATTGCCTCGCCGGAAATCTACCGGCTGGCGGAGAACCGGTTCCAGACCATTGTCCGCCGGGCATTGAATGAATTATTGGCAAGGGAGGGAAAGAAATGAAACGCAGCATCATCCTGATGATGGATTCTTTTGGCATCGGCGGCGCGGAAGATGCCGGCCGTTTTGGAGATCAGGGGGCGGATACCCTGGGGCACATTGCCTGCTGGTTCGGCCAAGAACGGGCCAAAGATCCGTCCGCTCCGCTACTGGCATTGCCCCATCTGGCCCGGTACGGGCTAGAGCTGGCCCACGGAATGAGCACTGGACAGAAACTGGACTTTTCCATCGGGGCACCGGAGCCTCTGGAGGGGGCCTACACCTATGCCCGGGAAGTCAGCAGCGGCAAGGACACCCTCAGCGGCCACTGGGAACTGACCGGTGTGCCAGTGATGTTCGACTGGGGCTATTTCCCAGACAAACCCCACTGTTTTCCCCAGGAGATCATCGACGGGCTGATCCGGGAAGGCCATCTCCCCGGAGTGCTGGGAGAAAAGCATGCCTCCGGTACGGTGATCATCCAGGAACTGGGGGAGGAACACATGCGCACCGGCAAGCCCATTGTGTATACCTCCGCGGATTCGGTGCTCCAAATCGCCGCCCATGAAAAGACCTTTGGCCTGGAAAAACTATACAAACTTTGTGAAATCGCCTACAAGCTGGTCCAGCCCTACCATATCGCCCGGGTCATCGCCCGTCCCTTTGTGGGAGAAAAAGCTGGGGAATTCACCCGTACCGGCAATCGGCACGACTATGCGGTGCCTGCCCCAGAAAAGACCCTGGTGGATGCGGTGTATGAAAAGGCTGGGGGTGTCTATGCGGTGGGGAAAATCGCGGATATCTTCGCCCATCGGGGCATCACCCGGGCCTGGCATGCCACCGGGCTGGATGCACTCTTTGATGCTACCCTGGAGGCCCTGGAAGCAGCCGGGGACGGGAGCCTGATCTTCACCAATTTCGTGGATTTCGATTCTACCTATGGCCATCGGCGGGATGTAAGAGGCTACGGAGAAGGGCTCATGACCATCGACCGGCGGCTGCCGGAACTGGCGGCCCGGCTTCAGCCCGGAGATCTGGTGCTGATCACCGCGGACCATGGCTGTGATCCGACTTGGAAAGGGTCGGACCATACGAGAGAACATGTTCCTATGCTGTTCTTCGGACCGGGGGTCAGACCGGGAGCCCTGAAACCCATGGATACCTATAGTGATGGGGGACAGATCCTGGCCCGGCATCTGGGACTGGAACTGGCCCGTGGAAAAGCCCAGGAGGTGTATTGAAATGAAAATGCTGAAAAGGCTGCTGCTGACCCTGTGTTTTGCTCTGGGAGGAATGTTCCTGCTGGTGCCGGCAGAAGCGGCGGAGACGGCGGGGACGGACCCTCTAGCCCGGAAAAACATCGCCTTTGTGGTCTATGACCATACGGGAGAGGCCACGGCTTCCATGAAGGAAGTCTGGAAGCGCCAGGTGCGCCAAGCCTATCCCCGTGCCCAGTTCGCCTTCCTGCCCGATCCCCAGGCGGCGGAAGGGGCCGGTGCGGTATTGGATCAGTTCGGCGGGGACGGGTACCCCATCGAAAAAGAAGTGATGGACAAGATTGCGGACCGGACCGGCGCCGATGTGGTGGGGATCCTGGTGGTCCGGGCCATGGATGAATTCTACATCCAGCCTCTGTTCCACGGCGGCTGGGATGATGACGGGCCGGATACCCTGCTGCGGGTGATCTCCGGGGCGGACATGTACCTGTACCGGAAAGATACGGGAAAATACATGAAGAAGAAGCTCCGGAAGGTGGAAACCACCGATGTGGCCCTGGCGGTCCATCCGGAAAAGGAAATCCAGTACGCTCTCAGCAACCTGGCCATGACCATGGAGGGGAAGGAGCTCATTTGAGTCCTTTGGGACTCACTAAAAAGGAGGTGACCCATTGATCAGTGCAGAGGTATGGCAGGGAATCCTGATCCCCTTTGCCGGGACCAGCCTGGGAGCTGGCTGCGTCTATTTCATGAAAGAACAGCTCCACCGGAATGTCCAGCGGGGACTCACCGGCTTTGCCGCCGGGGTCATGGTGGCCGCGTCCATCTGGAGCCTGTTGATCCCGGCCCTGGAAGAAAGTGCAGCCCTGGGGCATTTTGCCTTTGTGCCGGCTGTTGTGGGGTTCTGGGCGGGGATCCTGTTCCTGTTGCTGTTGGATGTGGCGATCCCCCATCTCCACATGAATACCGATGAACCGGAAGGTCCTCGGAGCCATCTGGGCCGGACCACCATGATGCTGCTGGCGGTGACCCTCCACAACATCCCGGAAGGGATGGCGGTAGGGATGATCTACGCAGGGTTCGTCACGGATCCGGGCTCCATTTCCCTGGGCAGTGCCCTGGCCCTGTCCCTGGGGATCGCAATCCAGAATTTCCCGGAAGGGGCCATCATTTCCCTGCCCCTTAAGGCGGCGGGGATGAACCGGCACAAGGCCTTTGCCGGCGGGGTGCTCTCCGGTATTGTCGAGCCTTTTGCGGCCTTGGGGACCATCCTGGCCTCCAGCATCATCGGGCATCTGCTGCCCTATTTCCTCAGCTTTGCTGCGGGCGCCATGCTCTATGTGGTGGTGGAGGAAATGATCCCGGAGATGTCCGAAGGAGAACATTCCAACATCGGCGTCCTCACCTTCGCTTTGGGGTTCACTGTGATGATGACCCTGGATGTGGCGCTGGGGTAAGGCGCAGAGCACTTTGCTTATACTGGTCTCGAGACTCGAGACAAATATTTTTAAGTATGTTGTTCAAACAACGGATTGTTTTTCTGTACCGGACTATAATAGAGCCATCGAGTGAAGAAAATAACCTGCGAGAGTTTGAATCAGAAAAGGGGAGTTATACAAATGGAAAACAAGATGTTCTGTTATCAGTGTCAAGAAACCGCCGGCTGCAAAGGCTGCACGGTGATGGGTGTCTGCGGCAAGAAACCGGAAGTGGCCGCCATGCAGGATCTGCTGATCTATGCCACCAAAGGCCTGTCCGCGGTGACCACCGCTCTGCGGGCCGCTGGGAAATCCGTCAGCCGCAGCGTGAACCATCTGGTGACCGTAAACCTGTTCACCACCATTACCAATGCCAACTTCGATCGGGAATCCATCATTGCCCGGATCAAAGAAACCCTGGCTGTGAAAGCGGATCTGCTGACCCAGCTGGCTGATACCTCCAGCCTGCCGGAAGCCGCCCTGTGGAACGGCAGCGAAAGCGAATTCGACGCCAAAGCTAAAACCGTTGGTGTCCTGGCTACCGAAAACGAAGATATCCGTTCCCTGCGGGAACTGATCACCTACGGCCTCAAAGGCCTGTCTGCCTACAGCAAGCACGCCAATGTGCTGGCCCAGGACGACGAAGAAGTGGACGCTTTCATCCAGAAGGCACTGGCTGCTACCCTGGACGACAGCAAGAGCGTGGATGACCTGGTGGCTCTGACTCTGGAAACCGGGAAATACGGCGTACAGGGCATGGCTCTGCTGGACAAGGCCAACATCACCGCTTACGGCAATCCGGAAATCACCACCGTAGACATCGGTGTCCGGAAGAACCCGGGCATCCTGATCTCTGGCCATGACTTGAAAGACCTGGAAATGCTGCTGGATCAGACCGAAGGCACCGGCGTGGATGTATACACCCATTCTGAAATGCTGCCCGCCCATTACTATCCGTTCTTCAAGAAATACAAGAACTTTGCCGGCAACTACGGCAACGCCTGGTGGAAACAGAAGGAAGAATTCGAAAGCTTCAATGGGCCCATCCTGATGACCACCAACTGCATCGTTCCGCCCAAAGACAGCTACAAGGGCCGTCTGTGGACCACCGGTGCCACCGGCTTCCCTGGCTGCCGTCACATTGATGCGGACGAAAACGGTCACAAGGACTTCAGCGAACTGATCGCCCAGGCCAAGACCTGCCCGGCTCCCACTGAAATCGAAACGGGTTCCATCGTTGGCGGTTTTGCCCATGAACAGGTCTTTGCCCTGGCTGACAAAGTAGTGGATGCGGTGAAATCCGGCGCCATCAAGAAGTTCGTGGTCATGGCTGGCTGCGACGGCCGGATGAAGAGCCGGGAATACTACACCGAATTTGCCAAGGCTCTGCCGAAAGATACGGTGATCCTCACCGCCGGCTGCGCCAAGTACAAATACAATAAACTGAATCTGGGCGACATCGGCGGCATTCCCCGGGTACTGGATGCCGGTCAGTGCAATGATTCCTACTCCCTGGCCCTGATTGCCCTGAAACTGAAGGAAGTATTCGGTCTGGCTGACGTCAACGAACTGCCCCTGATCTTCAACATTGCCTGGTACGAACAGAAAGCCGTCATCGTCCTCTTGGCCCTGCTGTACCTGGGTGTGAAGAACATCCATCTGGGACCCACCCTGCCGGCCTTCCTGTCCCCCAACGTGGCCAGCGTGCTGGTGAAGAACTTCGGCATTGCCGGGATCACCAACGTGGAAGACGACATGAAACTGTTCTTCGGAGCCTAAACCATGATCAAACTGTACGACCCGGAAACCTGCCCCTGCAGCCATACTCACTGTCCCCGTTACAAGGACTGTGAGCCCTGCATCGAATTCCACCACAATTCGGCGGAATATCCTCTGACAGCCTGCGAACAGGTGGCAGAACGGGAGAAACGGCAGGCACGGTAAAAGAAAGAAGGCTTTTCCATGGGAAAGCTGCAGGTAAAACGGATTTACGAAGCCCCTGCCGAAACGGACGGAAGCCGGTTCCTGGTGGACCGGCTCTGGCCCCGGGGCATCAAAAAAGAAACCGCGGCCCTGGCTGGGTGGGAGAAGGAAATCGCTCCCACCAACGGCTTGCGCCGGGCTTTCGGCCATGATCCGGAAAAGTTCCCGGAATTCGCTGCCGGTTATATACAGGAGTTGGAAGCCAATCCGGAAGCGGGAGTCTTTTTGGAAAAAATAAAAAAAGCCCTGGTCCAGGGTACCGTAACCTTACTGTACGGAGCCAAAGACCAGGAGCACAACAATGCGGTTGTGTTGAAAGAGTGGATAAAAAAAGAGGCTGTGAAGAAATGAATTTCATTTCTTCACAGCCTCTTTTGGTCGCGGTCCGCGGCCGGAGGGGTGAATCTTCACCCCTCTTTTACCATTTCCTCAATCCACGTTCCCACCACCCGGGCCAGTTCCAGCCGGGCAGTGTCCAGGGCGTGGTTGCCGGGGAGGATCACTTTTTTGTGGTGACCAGTACCGGGCAGGGCTTCCAGCTCCTGCCACAGAGGTTCTACCATCCAATCCGGAGGGGCTACCGTATCCTGACTGCCTCCGATCAGCAGCAGGTTCCGGTCCTGGAACCGGTGGGCGTTCTGGACAAAGCTCCACTGCCGGGCATGCTGGATGCTGTCCTGCCACAGATCTTCGAAACGGCCTATATGGAGGACCGAAGAAACCTGAGCGAACATTTCTTTCAGCTGTGCGTGGGGGATATGTTCCAGTCCTGCCTGATGGTCATAGGGGCAGAAGGCCACGGTGCCTTTGAGAAAGGGCAGGTACCGGGAGGCATTGAGCACTGTGTTGCCTCCGTTGGAATGACCTGCCAGGAAGATGTTCTCCCGGTCGATACCATAGGCTTTGGCCATGTCTTCTCGGGCCCAGCGGGCCAGGACAATGGCATCCTGGATGCAGTGGGAAAAAGAATAGATCCCTTCGCTGCCCCAGGCACCCCGATGGTAGGGACGGATCACCACACAGCCCATTCGACGTAGGCACTGAGCTAGGTCGTCATTGTTCGTGGTGCCGGGGATCCCATGGCACAGGATCACTGCCGGATGAGGTCCGTCATAGATCCCTGAGGGGAGGTACACTTCCCCCAGCACCCGGTCGCCCTCGATGGGCAGGTCCAGCTCCAGAGAATCCGCCAGGGGTACGTCCTGGTAATCCGGTTCTTCCAGCACATAACGGGCATCAATGTTCATAGGTCAGGGCTTCCTTTCCGGCGGCATCGGCATTGAGGTTCTTCTTGTACCAGTCTTTGCCGTGGAAAATCCGGGTAATCAGCATGGAAACCACCGTATCTCCGCAGGAATTCAGCAGGGTGCACCCGGGGTCGAACAGTTCGATGACCATCAGCAGGATGGGGAAGGCGCTTTCCGGCAGGTGGAATACGGAAACGATCATGGTTTCCCCGGCGGCACCGCCCCCTGGTACGGAGGAAGTGGCTACAGAAGCAGCAACCCCCAGGAACAGAGCCAGAATGAAATCAAACCCTGCCAGAGGATGGCCGAACAGGGTGGTGGCCAGGACTTCCGAATAGACCACAGCAATGCAGGCCCCATCCATGTGGCAGGTAGCCCCCATGGAGACCACCACAGAAGAAATGTCCCGGGGCACCCCCAGCTTGTCGCAGGCTTCCATCTGCAGCGGGATGGTGGCAGCGGAAGAACGGGTGCCCAGAGCCGTCAAAGCCGGAGCGAGGATCACCCGGAAGTAGTTCTTCACGCCCCAGGTACCGGCAGCCAGCCAGGCGTAGAACCCCAGGAACACGAAGAAATACACAAAGACCACGGTGTAGAATACCAGCATTGCACTGCCGTAGGTCTTCAGCAGATCGATCCCGTAGGTGCCGGTGAGATCCGCAAAATAGGCACCCAGGCCGATGGGAGCCGCCTTCATCAAAATGGCTACCATTTTATAGCACACCAGGCTCATGGCATTCATCCAGTTTACCACGGGTTTGGCAGCCTCCCCAATCATGGAAACGCAGATACCGAAGAAAATGGTCAGGATGATCAGCGGCAGCACGTGGAACCGGGAAATCAAAAGGGGCAGATCTCCCACGGTCAGGGTGTTGACAATCTGATCCGCAATGGTCACTGGTTTCCCGGCTGCCTGGGCAGCTGCTGCGGGAGCCGTAAAGGTGGTGGGAACTCCGGTGAAATGGGTCACCAGCAGGATCAGGCCCCCGGAAATGGTGGCGGTGAGTACGAAGATGATCAGGGTATATCCGATCATTTTCCCCACTTTTCCGGTGTCTTTGGTGTTGGCAATCGACCCGGCAATGGAGAAGAAAATCAGCGGCACGATGAGACAGAACAGCAGGTTCAGGAAAATCTGTCCGATGGGCTTCAGGAACGATGCCTTGTCTCCCAGTACCAGGCCCAGGATGGCCCCCAGGATGCAGAAGGTGATCAGGATAATGGGATCCCGATAGTTGGCCAGGGCGGAACGTCCCGACCGGTTTGCGGTTGTCATAAAAAGTCCCCCTCACTGAGTATGAAATGAAGATATGAACAAATTATAGAACTTTCACCTGTAAAACACAAGAAAGAGTCAGATATTGTCAGGCTCTGTCCCTGCTGGACGCAAGGCGTCCATTTCACTTACGTTAACCGTTTCTCAAAAAGGGTTGAACAATCGAAAAAAATCCGGTACACTAAAACCATTATGAAAGAATATACAGAAGGCTATCTGCGGGCCCTGGGCCAGTTCCGGGGCAGCCGTTATGACAACAGTTTCATCGCCCGGATCCATTATGCCAGGATCCGGAAGGCCAGTCCGGACTGTCAGTTCCGGTACCACTGTCTCCGGGATGGGAAACGGAGCCAGCAGCTCCAGGCTGAGGCCTGGGACGGAGACCAGCTGGTAGGGACGCTCCAGGTAGAGCTGCTTTTTTATGGATCAAAGGTAAACCATTATAATAAAATGAGTTTACAGAAACAAGAAGCCTGTCCTCTGAAAGGATACGGACCCTGGCGGTCCTTTTCCTCGGAAGAGGTGGGCGATTTTGCCCAGCGCACCGGGGATGCCAATCCCATCCATCAGGGAGCACATCCGGTGGTACCGGGACTGCTGCTGTGGCAGTGCCTGCTGGTTTGTCTGGGAGAGCCGGATCAGCTCCATATGGTGTTCAAAACCCCCATCCATGGGGGAGAAATGATCTATATCAAGGAGGAAAACATCAATGAACGAAATGAGAGAGAATTTACAGCCGTCCGAGGCCGTAACCAGCAGCCGGGAACAGATCCGGGTGATGACAGCCAGCGCCGTCTGTGTCGCGCTGCTGGCCGTTTCGGCATACATTTCTTTTCCGCTGCCTTTCACGCCGGCCATGGTGACGGCCCTGACCATTATGGTGAATCTGGTGGCCTTCCTCATGAAGCCGAAACAGGCGGGGAGCATCCTGGGCATCTATCTGCTGCTGGGAGCGGTGGGAGTGCCGGTGTTCGTAGGGGGGACCTCCGGGCTGGGCAAGCTGATCGGGCCCACCGGGGGCTTCAACCTGGGCTTCCTGGCGGCAGCTGTGGCCATGAGCGCCGTCCGGGGGAACAGCCGGTCCTTTAAGAAACTGGTAATCATCGGCATCTGTGTGGGCATGCCCATCATCTATGTGGGAGGCTGCATCAGCATGTATCTGGTGGCCAAAGTGGGCATCTGGAAGACCTTGGTGATGGCAGTATTCCCATTTCTAGTGGGGGACACCCTGAAAGTGGTCCTGGCTGCTTTCCTGGCCAACCGGCTCCAGCGCTATGGGTTCTGAGCGCCTGGTCCAGGAGGTATTCCTGGTGGGAGGCCTGCGCAGCCACCTGGGACTGCAGAATGGAATCTTTAAAAATGTACCGCCGGAGAAGCTGGGAGCCGCTCTTCTCCGGCAGCTTTGCATTCGGCTCCCAGAGGCTCGGGAAGCCCAGCTGCTGCTGGGGGGCAATGCCGTAGGCAGTGGCGGGAACCTGATGCGTCTCATGGCCCTGACAGCCGGGCTGCCGGCGGAACTGCCCGCCATGACTCTGGATATGCAGTGTGCTTCCGCTCTGGGATCCCTGTCCCTGGCCTGGGGGCAGATTGCCAGCGGTCAGCTGGACCTGGTGCTGTGCGGGGGTGTGGAATCTTCTTCTATGCAGCCTCGGCGGGTGTATCAGCCCTGGGACAGCCGGTACACTCCGGAAGGGACCATGACCGCCCAGTTTTCTCCCGACACCAACAGTCCCCGGACCATGCTGGAAGGAGCAGAACGGACGGCTCAGGTCTATGGGGTTTCCCGGGAGGAATTGGACCGGTGGGCGGTACGCAGCCACCGGAAGGCGGCAGAAGCCTGGAGGGAAGGACGGATGGATCCCTGGGTGGTGTCCCTGTTCGGCAGCACCCGGGATGAAAGCATCCGGCCCCGGATGGACGGCCGGCTGGCCCGGCGGATGCCTACCTTGTTTATCCGAAAGGAAACGGAAGCACTGCTGACTCCGGAAGAGCGGAAACTGGCGGGAGAATGCTCCCCTACCCTGACGGCGGCTAATACCTGTCTGACCCAGGATGGGGCGGCGTTCCTGGTGCTGGCTTCTGGAGAAAAACTGGCTGCCTGGCGCCGGGCAGGAGGGCCTGTGAGACCCCTGGCCCGGATTCTCCACTGTACGGCGGCCGGAGTGGATCCCCGGTTCAGTCCTCTGGGAGCTCTGGCCGTGGGAGAAAAGCTGCTGGATGAAACCGGTCTGCCGGTGGAAGCCATCGACGATTTTGAATACAACGAAGCTTTTGCGGTGATCTCCGTCCTGTTTGCCCGGCAGTATCCTACCTGTACGGACCGGTATCTGCCCCTGGGAGGAGCCCTGGCTTACGGCCATCCCTATGGATGCAGCGGGGCGGTGCTGGTGCTCCATGCCCTGGGGGCCCTGGAGGGGCAGGTAGGGAAGAAAGCTCTGTGTGCCATTGCCGGTGCCGGGGGAACGGGAGCCGGAGTACTCCTGGAAACACTGTAGCAGAAGGAAGAAGAACCATGGATTATGCAAACCTACTGGAACAATGGGCCCGGATCCAGCCGGACAAACCCTGCCTGGTGGAAGAAGGACGGCCCCTGACCTATGGTCGGATGGCCTCCCTGGCCCGAGAATATGCCCAGGGGGTGGAACGACTGGGCATCTCCCGGCAGACGGTACTGATCATCCGGCAGAAACCCGCAGAACAGCTGATTGCCTTTTTGGGAGCGGAAAGAGCCGGCTGGGTGCCGGTGCTGGGACACCCGGATCTGTCCCCAAAAGCGGCGGACCGATTGGCCCGGGTACGCCGCATCGGCTGGATCGATGACGGGACCCTGCGGCCTAGCTGTGCAGATGCACCGGTGCCGGCACCGGATTGGTGCATGGGGGTCCTGAGCAGCGGATCCACCGGTCTCCCCAAGCTGATGTTCCGGACCTATGCCAGCTGGGGAGATTTCTTTCCAGAACAGGACCGAAAATTCCAGGTGGACCGAGATACGGTGGGGTTCTGTGAAGGGAGCATGAGCTTTACTGGGAACCTGAACCTGTGGGCACAGATCCTCCACGCCGGAGCTGCCCTGGTGGTGGCTGATACCCTCCGGAGCATCCGGTGGAAAGCGCTGCTGGAACGGTATCCGGTGACCCTGCTGTATTTAGTCCCAGTGAAACTGAAACTGCTGCTCCAAGTGATGGACCGGACCTATCCGGAGATAAAAACGGTGCTGGCTGGGTCCCAGCTGCTGGACGGAGAGACGGCCGGGGCCCTGAAAGACCATTTTCCCTGCAGCCAGATCCTCCTTTACTACGGGGCTAGCGAGCTGGACTATATTACCTGGCTTACCTATGAAGAAATGCTGGCCCACCCTCAGAGTGTGGGGAAACCTTGCCCTGGGGTGAAGGTTGAAATCCGGGAGGGGCTGATCTACGTCGATACTCCTTACAGCGTAGATGGCCTGCCCCGACCTTGTACCTTGGAGGACATGGGATATTTCGATGCAGATGGGTACCTGATCTTCCTGGGCCGCCGGGGAC
Organism: Acidaminococcus fermentans; assembly: GCA_004555735.1. Taxonomy (GTDB): domain Bacteria; phylum Bacillota; class Negativicutes; order Acidaminococcales; family Acidaminococcaceae; genus Acidaminococcus; species Acidaminococcus fermentans_A. The sequence continues at coordinate 518 of SFHH01000011.1, read as the reverse complement.
AGGTGGTCAACAAGGGCGGACTGACCATCAGTTGCAGCCGGGTGGAACAGGCTCTGCTCCAGGTGCCTGGAGTCCGGGATGCCAGCGTAGTCCCTGTAAAGGATCCCCAGAGAGGGGAAGAACTGGGAGCCGCTGTGGTGTTGGAACAGGGGACGGAAATGGGAAAGGTCCGCCAGTCCCTCCGCCAGGACCTGCTTCCTGGAGAAATCCCTGGCTGCTGGATCAGGGTGGAACAGCTGCCTCTGAATGGAGTAGGGAAAGTGGATGGACGGAAAATCCGCACCTGGCTGGAACGGAGAGAAAGATCCAGCCGGAAAATAGACTGATAGATAGAACTGGGAACAGACAAGTGCAGCGATGAAAAAAGGATGCAGATATCTTTTGGAAGGTGTCAGCATCCTTTTTTGTGTGGAAAAAGCCAAAAGGAAAATACAGCAGGAAAAAATCCGGTAAGGAAAAAACACAGCCGCTCCGCTGTAAAAATGTGAACTCTTTCACAAAAATTTTTCTTATGGGAT
>SFHH01000010.1 GCA_004555735.1 Acidaminococcus fermentans | reverse complement strand
CTAATCTGCTAACGATAAGATATTCGTTTCTATATCCAGCACGATACTGCTTCTACACCTTCAAAAGAACCTGGCCATGGGGACAGGTTCTATCCAACGTCTCGAGACTCACGACTCGAGACACGAGACCTCAAAAAGAGGCTGTTGCTCATGCAACACCCCCTTAATACTTCTCCTCCATAAACTCCACAAAGGCCCGGACACTGGTCAAGAGGCGGTAATTGTGACGGTAGTACATCCACGTCTCCCGTAAAAGGGGCTTCCCTTCCGGGGTGGTGAGCACGGTGGGGGTGATCCGGGGGGTGTCCTGGCCGCAGCTCCGGGAGAGCAGGGTGAAGCCCAGGCCTTCCTGGACCATCTTCAGGCAGGTGTCCATGGCATCGGTTTCGATGATCGTGAAAGGTGGCTTCTTGTAATGGGCGTACCACCAGTCATCCAGCACGTCCTGGAGCAGGGGATCGGTCACATAGTGGATGTAGGGATAGCTGGGCAGCAGATCCATATTCAGGGGCTCCCGGCTGAAGGCGCAGAGGGGATCCTGCCACAGGAGCCGTTTTTCCTCGTTCCAGTTGTGGTCTCCCCGGACAATGCAGATATGGTACTTTCCTTCCAAGAACTCCCGGTAGCGGTCATGGCTGAATCCGCTGTTCATGTGGATCTCGATCCGGGGATAGATCTTCCGGAACTGGGTCAGGATCCGGGGCATGTGGTATTTAGCAAACACATTGGAACAGGCGATGGAAAGGGTCCCTGCCGGATGGATCCGGGCGTCGGACAGACTGTCCCGGATCTTCTGGTAGGAGGACTCCATCTGGAGGAAGAATCGGTAGAGCATTTCCCCTTCCGAGGTGAACTGGATGCCCCGGGGCTGGCGGAGGAATAGGGTACAGCCGAATTCCGCCTCCAGCCGTTTCAGCCGGTCGGTGAGAGCGGGCTGGGAAAGGAACAGCCGTTTGGCAGTGTGGGTGATGTTCTTTTCTTCGTACAGGGTTTTCAGCAGCAGGATGTCTTTATTGTCCATGGGAACCTCCTTACAGGATGGGTGTTAAAAGATAGATTTATTTTATCGCAAAACCCCAAAAAAACCTATTTGTTTTTTGCGGGAAGAAACGGTACACTGAAAACAGAGAGCGGACCCCGGGCAGCCCCTTGTGGGGGAACGGTCCATCCTCTCAGGAAACCAGCAAGGGAAAAAAGGACGGCGGACAGGAACGCCGTCCTTTTTCCTGTCCGGAGCAGGAGAAGAAACGAAACCATAGAAAAATCTGATGACAGATACAAGAAAACACGTATTTGTGTTATTTCACGGAAAATTCTATGATAAGGCTGTGCAGAAGTGAACCATCTGATCTGAATCAAAGCAGGAGGGACAAACAATTATGGTTGAACTGATCCATGAGGGAGTTTATTACAAGGACGGACAGCTGCTGACGGAGGCAGGACTGGCCGCCCAGGGTGTCAAGGCTGACAAGGACGGGGGTACCCGGAAGACCCTGGCCTATCAGGTGCTGAAAGCCCATCAGCAGGGCGAAGGGATGGAGGATCTCCATCTGAAATTCGATGCCCTGACCAGCCACGACATTACCTATGTGGGGATCATCCAGACGGCCATCGCCAGCGGCCTGGACCATTTCCCCGTTCCCTACATCCTGACCAACTGCCACAACAGCCTGGCGGCCGTAGGGGGCACCATCAACGAGGACGACCACGTTTTCGGGCTGTCTGCGGTGAAACGGTTCGGCGGTCAGTATGTGCCGCCCCATATGGCAGTCATCCATGAATATATGCGGGAAAAAATGGCCGGCGGCGGGAAGATGATCCTGGGCTCCGACAGCCACACCCGGTACGGCGCCTTCGGGACCATGGCCATCGGGGAAGGGGGACCGGAACTGGTGAAACAGCTCCTGGGCCATACCTACGATGTCCAGCGGCCCCAGGTGATCGCCATCTATCTGAAAGGGAAACTACGCCATGGGGTGGGGCCTCAGGATGTGGCCCTGGCCATTGAAAAGGCCGTGTTCAAAAACGGCTTTGTGAAGAACAAGGTGATGGAATTCATGGGCCCCGGCATTGCAGGGCTGTCCATGGACTTCCGGAACGGCATCGATGTGATGACCACGGAAACCACCTGTCTGACCACCATCTGGTCCACGGACACCACCGTGAAGGATTACCTGGAACTCCACCACCGTCCGGAAGCTTATCGGGAAATGGAACCCGGCGACCTGGCGTACTACGATGGAGCCGTGGTGGTGGACCTGGACAAAGTAGAATCCATGATTGCCATGCCCTTCCATCCCAGCCATGTGTACACCATCAAAGAGCTGAACGAAGGTGGCCGGGACTTGCTGGAAGAAATCGAAAAGCAGGCAGTGGACATGCTGGACAACAAGGAATTGTCCCTGGGTCTGTCGGATAAATATTATGACGGGAAGATGCACTGCGACCAGGGCCTGATTGCCGGCTGCTCCGGCGGTCTGTACGAAAACCTGGTGGCGGCGGCCCACATCCTGAAGGGCAAGAGCATCGGCAATGAACGGTTTGCCTTCAGTGTGTATCCTTCCAGCCATCCCATCTACATGGAACTGATGCGCAACGGAGCCCTGGCCGACCTGATGGATGCCGGCGCCGTGGTCCGGTCCGCGTTCTGCGGTCCCTGCTTCGGGGCCGGGGATACCCCCAACAACAAGGGCTTCAGTGTCCGGCACACCACCCGGAACTTCCCCAACCGGGAAGGGAGCAAGCCCGGCAAGGGACAGATCGCTTCCGTGGCCCTGATGGATGCCCGGAGCGTGGCTGCTACCGCGGCCAACCATGGAGCGCTGACCCCGGCCACGGAAGTGGAATACGACGACAGCGTGCCCGCCTACCATTACGACAGCCTGCCCTATGACCACAAGGTCTTCGACGGGATCGGCCAGCCGGACAAAAAAGAAGAGTTGGTGTATGGCCCTTCCATCAAACCTTGGCCTTCCATTGAAAAACTCAATGAAAACGTGCTGCTGAAAGTGGCTGCCTACATCGATGATCCGGTGACTACTACCGACGAACTGATCCCTTCCGGGGAAACTTCTTCCTACCGGAGCGACCCCTATGCCCTCAGTGAATTTGCCCTGAGCCGGAAGGTACCGGAATATGTGGGAAGGGCCAAAGCGGTGCGGACTCTGGAAAAAGCCCGGCAGGACGGTAAGGTCAGCGGAGAACTGGAAGCAGTCTACCTTGCAGTGAAATATGCCTTGGCGCTGCCGGAAACGGTGGAGGAGATGGCAAAGGATACCTCCTTTGGCTCCGTGGTCTATGCCAATAAACCCGGTGACGGTTCCGCCCGGGAACAGGCAGCTTCCTGTCAGCGGGTGCTGGGAGGCGCCGCTAACATTGCCCTGGAATATGCTACCAAACGGTACCGGAGCAATGTGATGAACTGGGGGATGCTGCCCTTCCTGACTTCTTATGACGATTCCCGGAAACTGGCGGTGGGCGACCTGGTCTACGTCCCCCATGTCCGGGAAATCCTCCTGGGAGAAACGGACGAGTACAAAGGCTTCCTTGTCCGGGACGGAAAGAAAGTGGGAGAGATTGCCCTGCACCTGGGTACGGTGGAACCTTCCCAGAAAGAAATCCTGGCTGCAGGCTGTCTGATCAACTACTACGCAGGCAGCAAAAATAAGGAATGAAAAACAAAACCAGCGGCAGAGCTGCGCTTCTCTGCCGCTGGTTTTGTTTTGAAGGTTGACAATAAAAAAGGTTGGGAGCTGGAGAAACCGGAGGAGTGAAGATTTCTCCAGGAGAGAGGGGAACCGCCGGGGCACACATTCCGGGGTCCCTGTATGACAATCAGCTGAAAACCATTCAGAAGAAAGGTCCTCAATGACAATCAGCAAGGGGAGTGGCTAATGGTTAGAAAAACCTAACCATTAGCCTTGAAAAAAATAAAGACAATGCGGTTAGTCTTTACTTACAGGAGTTATTCTAGCATAGATCCAGTATGGATGCAAGCTTTTTTTTGAAAAATCCTTTCGGATTTTCACTCCTGTTTCTTTCCCCATGGAATATTGTACGCTGATTTTTGAAAAAATCAAGGAAAAATGCGGATGATAGCAAAAATATCATAGATTAGTTAACACTAATTTAAAAGGAAAATAGTTTCTTTTCTCTTTTTTTACCGGCGTTTCATTTTCCTCTGGTATCCTGTAAAATATATAAGTAGGGAGGGATGCTGCATGAAGATCCTGGTGGTGGAAGATGAACCCACGCTGAATAAGATCATCGCCAAACGGCTGAAAATCGAAACCTATTCGGTGGACCGCGCCTTTAACGGGAAAGAGGCCCTGGACTACCTGGATGCGGCGGAATACGATCTGCTGATCGTGGATATCATGATGCCGGAAATGGATGGCCTGACTTTGGTGAAAAAAATCCGGGAAAAGGGCGGCCGGGTACCGGTCCTGTTCCTGACCGCTCTGGACAGTACCCAGGATAAAGTCACCGGATTGGACAGCGGCGGGGACGACTATCTGGTGAAACCTTTTGAATTCGATGAGCTCCTGGCTCGGATCCGCAGTCTGCTCCGGCGGAGCAATGTCCAGCAGACGGCAAGGACACAGCTGACTCTGGCGGACCTGACCCTGGATACCCGGACCCATCAGGTGACCCGGAGCGGGCAGGAAATTTCCCTCACTCCCAAGGAATTCTCCGTGCTGGATTATCTCCTGCGGAACCAGGGCACGGTGCTTTCCCGGGAACAGATCCTGGAACATGCCTGGGATTTTTCCTACGAAGGCTATTCCAATATGGTGGATGTGTACATCAAGACCCTGCGGAAAAAAATCGACAAAGACTTTGAACCGAAGCTGCTCCATACAGTACGGGGGACCGGTTATGTGCTTAAAGTGTAGGATAGCCCTGGGCCACCGGCTGCAGCGGGGATGGAAACGGCTGAAGAATCTGCCGGTCTCCCTTCGGGTCACCCTGTGGTACACCCTGTTCCTGTCCATCATCCTGGTGCTGTTCACCGGGGTGATCCTGAAGGTGGGGGTGGATTACGAAAAACGGGCTGCCGGCCGGACTCTGATCAAGGCGGTGGAAAAAGCCGGAGACCGGTACACGGAAAAAAAAGGAAAGTTCCGGTCCTTTGACGACAATGTGTACCTGTCCCTCCAGACCCATCGGGGAGAACTCCTGGAAGGGACAGAACCGGAAGGGGCTCCCCGAGGGATGCAGCCGGTGTTCGGCCGGGGTCCCCAGGCTCTGGTCATCAATGGGGTCCCATACCATTATTTCGATCTGCCCCTGCGGCCGGATGAGCAGAAGATCCGGTCCGGCACCTTCCGGGGACCGGGGCCGTTCATCCGGGGATATTTGGCGGATACCGTGTATTCCCGGTACTACCAGGCCATGCTGCTGGGAGCTTTGATTGCCCTGCCCCTGTTCCTGGTCTTGGTGACTCTGGGGGGCTACAAGATCATCAAACGGAGTTTTGCCCCGGTCCAGGCTATTAGTGAGGCAGCCCGGGCCATCGGAGAGACGGGAGACTTGTCCCAGCGGATCCCTTTGGATGACAGCCGGGATGAGATCCATCAGATGGGACGGACCTTCAACTGGATGCTGGGCCAGATCGAAGAGCTGCTGGAACGGGAGAAGCGGTTCACGTCCGATGTATCCCATGAACTCCGGACGCCCACCGCGGTGATCATGGCGGAAAGCGAATTCGGCAAGGATTATACGGCCGATCTGGAGGAAGCCCGGGAGGAATTCCAGCATATTTTCCAGCAGTCTCGGCGCATGAGCCAGCTGATCAACCAGCTGCTGGAACTGTCTAGGCTGGGGAACCGGAAACATTTGGAGCTGGTCCCTGTGGACCTGAGTCGGCTGGTCCAGGAAACCTTGGAAGATTACCAGAAATTGCCCCAGGCAGGGAATTTCCAGTGGGAAACCTCCGTCCAGCCGGATCTCCAAGTGCTGGGGGAGGAGGCGCTGCTGACACGGATCCTGAGCAATTATCTGGACAATGCCCTGAAGTTCAGCCGGAGCCGGATTGCTGTGGATCTCCAAAAGACATCGGACGGAATCGGGCTTTCTGTGGAGGATGATGGCAGAGGGATGCCTCCGGAAGAACTGGACAAAATCTGGAACCGGCTGTACCAGGCAGACCCTTCCCGGAATAAAAAACAGAATATGGGCCTGGGCCTGGGACTTTCTTTCGTAGCAGCGGCCGCTAAACTGATGAAAGGGAAGGTCTGGGCGGAAAGTCAGATGGGGGAAGGCAGCACTTTCTTTCTCTGGCTGCCTTCCCAGGAAAGATAATTAAGGAGTTGTCGGGAGTTTTGTGAAAAATAGTTCACAAAGCTCCCGTTTTCTTTCATTTTCGCTTCATTTTTCCTTTGTAAACTGAGAACCATCAAAGGAAAATACAAAAGTCCTGAGGAGGGTTCGACATGGAAAAAGAAAAGATGGAACAATGCAAAGTACGTCTAGCGGAAGCAGTAAACTGGGGCAGAAAACAGATCACTCCTCAGCGACTGAAGAAGGGAGCTGGATGCCTCTTGGCTCTGGCTATTGCAGCAGGGGGCGGGAAATTCGCCATGCATAAGGCAAAGGCGGAGGCCAAGATACAGGAAGCCCAGGCCAAGACCCAGATGCTCCAGAATATGGCGGCCCAGCAGAATATCACTCTGGTTTCTACTGACGCGGTAAAGGAAAACATCGCCAGTACCCTGGGAACCGATGTTTCCAACATCACGTTCCAGAGCATCACCCTGGATGACCGGAAACCGGGAGAAAAGAAAGAAGACCGGAAGGACGGCAAGAAGGAAAAGAAACAGGAAAGAAAAGACAGAAAGAAACAGTCTGACCGCCGGGAAGGATCCGAACGGCAAGAGCCAAGCCGACAGAGGCAGCCTGGACAGAATGGTCAGTACGGTCAGCCGGGGCAGTCCGGACAGGACGGCCGTCCCGGCCAGGGGGATGTACGAGGGCAGCGGCCAGAAGGCCAGCCCGGACAGAATGACGGACAGGAAAGCCGGAAGGGGAACCAGGAACTGCCGGGGATGTCCCGTCCGGAAATGGCCAAAGCAGCTCCTGCTTTCCCGGGAGTCTATCTGGCCCGCTGTGAAAAAGGTGGCATGGGCTACCTGTTCTTGGTAGATGCCCAAAGCGGACAGGTCATCCACGGCCGGGTCCATAAACTGAATCCCATCCAGCAGCTGCTGGGGTAAAGGAGGTCGACCATCATGACGAAAATCGTAACCTATGCCATGGCAAAACCCTATGGATCCATAATCCACCGGTTCAAAAAAATCACTAGCCTGTTCCTGCTGGGGGTCACTCTGGTGCTGGGAGCCAGCGCCCTGGTGAGCAGCCGGGCCGAAGCCGCTACCCCGCCTACGCCCCGGGAAGTCCATCAGGTAAGGCTGGAGCGGCACAAAAAGACGGCTCAGTACCGGAAGGAAGTCCGGAAAGAACGGGTCAAAGCAAGAAAGCACCGGGCCGAGGAAAGGAAGAAACACGCAGAAATCCGGAGAGAACACCGGCAGGAGAGGGAACAGGAAAACAGGTGGTGAAGAAGTGGGGGCTGCTGCACGTGCTGTGCAGCACCTCGGTCTCGATTCTCGAGTCTCGGGTCTCGAGCCGAATGAGAAATTTGCAGGCAAATTTTTGAATAGGGAAAACCTGTTCCGCCCATGATAAGATATTCGTTTCTATATCCAGCACGGCTCTGGTTTTGTATCTTCAAAAGAACCTGGACATGGTACAGGTTCTATCCAGAGGCCCGAGACTCACGACTCGAGACTCGAGACCTGAAAAGGGGCTGCTGCACATGCAGCAGCCCCTTTTCAGCAATTCCCCTCATACACGTACTTCAGCCACTGTCGGGCCAGGGCGGCCAGATGGTATACAGTTTCTACCGGGGTGGGGGGCAGGTCCAGGTGCCAGCGGGGGAAATACCGGGTAATATGCAGAGGAAGTTCCGGAGACAGGGAGGCCAGCCATTGGGCCTCTTTTTTCATATCTTCCTCTCCGTCATTTTTCCCCGGAATCACCAGGGTGGTCACTTCCACATGGCAGCCGGCTTCCACCGCCAACTGGATATTGGTTTTCACTGTTTCCAGATTTCCCTGGACCCACTGATAGAATTCTGGAGTGAAGCCTTTCAGGTCGATGTTGGCGGCGTCCACCAGGGGCAGCAGGGCTTCCCAAGGATCCTGGCAGAGAGTCCCGTTGGTCACCAGGATGGTGCAGAGCCCATTTTCCTTCAGCAGCCGGGCGCAGTCCCGGACATATTCATAACCTACTAGGGGTTCGTTGTAGGTGAAGGCCACTCCGATGCTGCCGGCTTTATCCCGGTATTCCAGGGCCAGGGCCATCAGCTGCTCCGGATCCAGATGGAGCCGGGCGGTTTCCGGGCCGGCTTGGGAAATGGAGGCGTTCTGACAGAAGGGGCAGCGGAGATTACAGCCCCAGCTGCCCAGGGATAGGATCTGGCTGCCGGGATGGAACCGGCGGAGGGGCTTTTTTTCGATGGGGTCCAGGGCCAGGGAGGTGAGGAAACCGTAATTGTCCGGGCGGATCTTCCCCTCCCGATGGCTCCGAGCCCGGCAGAAACCGGTCTGCCCGGGGGCCAGCCGGCAGCGGTGGGGGCAAAGGGAGCAGGTAAGGATTTTCTCCGGGGCCGTCATCTGTGTCTCACCACCTGGAACCGGAACAACTGAACTAGCTCTGTGGCCGCGATATTTCCTTTCTGACGGGCGATGGCAATCTGGTCATCTACGGTATCCACTCCGTCCAGATCGGGCAGCAGAAGGCCTCTCCGGTCGTCCTGGGCGCTTTTCACGATGACCCCATACTTCCGGGGATCCAGCTGTTCCGGTCCGGAAATGGGTTCCGGGGTGGTGAGTACATCCACATTGTATTCCAGATAGGGCAGTTCTTCCGGCTGGACGGCGGGGAAGCGAGGATCCCGGGTGGCGGCAGAGATCCCGTTCAGCAGGATCTCCCGGGCCAGGCAGTCCTGGGTGGGCAGGAAGGTGCCGATGCAGCCTCGGAGCTGCTCCTGGAGATGGAGAGATACGAAGGCACCAGCCTGGGTCTGGAGCATTTCCGGGGGAAGATCAGCCGGCAGCGGGGCGATTTCATGGTCCTTCACATAGGTTTCCACGGCCAGCCGGGCCAGTTTCACATAGGGATCCTCCCGGGCGATCCGCTCTTCCCGGCGCTTTTTTTCAGCGGCCAGCAGGGGGGACAGGAATTTTCTCCCGGGATCCGGTGCTCCCGGCAGGAAGGCGGCCACCCCGTAGCCCACGCCGAAGGGGCCTTCATAGGAGAGGAGACGGGATCGGACAGCGGTGCCGTCCCAGGCCCCGGCCATGATCCAGAAGGAACGGAGGCCGCATTCGGCGGCACGGGTGCACAGGGAATGGTCCAGGGTCAGGAGCCGGAAGAAATCGCCTTGGCCCAGGGCTTCCGTACACTGCCGGTCGAAGACGGGGCCTTCCGGAACATAGCCGTAAGGACCGTCTTTTTTCAGCTTATGGGACAGATCCCCGCTGGCGATGAATACTGCCCGGCGACCCAGCTTTTCCGTGGCCTCCCGGATGTACCGGCCGAAGAGATAATGGACATCGGGCCCCAGGCCGGACAGGCCGATCCGGACCACCTTCACCTTGTCCAGGGAACCGTATTTCCGGTAAAAATACAGGGGAATCATGGTACCGTGGTCCAGAGCCGGATCCCGTTCTCCCCCGAAACCGGCGGGGATCCCTGATTGCCGGGCTTCCTCATCAATCAGGGACGCCAGATCCCGGTCATACCGGACGGACAGTTCCACCTGGGGCGCCCGGAACTGGGCGAAATCCCCCTGGGCACCGCTGCCTGGGGCGATGTGGAAGTAATCCATGTACATTTCCCCATGGGGACTGGTGATGATCAGGGTATCTGGCTGGAATTCCGCCGCCTGTTTCATGACCGCCTCATAGGCAGCTGTGGTAGCGGCAATTTTCCGCTCTTCCCCCCGGCCCACTTCCGGCAGGATGATGGGGGGGTGGGGAACGGCATATGAAGCAAGGATTGTCATAGGAAACACCTCTCTTTCTTCTATTTTAACACAGAAAAGGCTGCCGCAATGCGGCAGCCTTTTCAGCTTCTTTTCCTGAACAACTCAAACAGATGCACCGGGGCTCCGCTGTTCCAGCTGTACCCGGGGCACTGCTCTTCTATCTTGGCCTTCACAGCTTCCAGGTCGTGGAAGACTTCCCATTTGGCGGCAATCTGGGACTGGCCGGTGAGCCGGAGCAGATAGGAAGGGTGGAAGGTGGCCAGGCAGGGGATCCCCTCAGCGGTGGTGAACCATTGGCCTCGTTCTCGGGTGATCCGGGCTTCCGGTCCCTTGAAATACCGGAGGGCCACACTGCCAAGGGCCAGGATCACCTTGGGCCGGAGCAGCCGGATTTCCTGTTCCAGCCATTTTTGGGCACAGAAGGCCCCTTCTTCCACGGTAGGGGTCCGGTTCCCTTTGGGCCGGCATTTGATTACATTGGTGGTGTAGACCCGGTCCCGGGTGATCCGGACGGACCAGAGGGCCCGATCCAGCAACTGGCCGCTGGGGCCGATGAGGGGACAGCCGTAGTCGTCCTCCACGCCGCCCGGTCCTTCTCCTACGATCATCAGGGGGCTTTCCAGGCTGCCGAACCAGCCCACCGGGGCCTGGCAGTCCTGGCGCAGCGGGCAGGCCGTACAGTCCTCCAGTTGTTTTTTCAGTTCGTCAAAGGTTTTTGCAGGTTCCATGGGTTTGAAGCTCCTTATATGGTTGACGAGACTGCTGCTTAAGCAGCAGTCCCTTTCTCCTTCATCCTCTCCAGGAAGAAGCTGGCCAAAAAGCCGGTGAACAGGCCGGTGGGGATGCCGATGGCGATCAGCACCGGCAGGTAGGAGAACAGGGCCGGGGTCCGCATGATGGCCACTGCCACCAGGATCTGTCCGCAGTTGTGGAGGAAGGCTCCCAAAAGGCCGATCCCGATGATGGAGAACCAATGGTGCTTCTCTCCCAAAGCCATGCCCACAAAGCTCAGGGCCGCGCCCCCCAGCCCGATCAGGAAACCGGGTGTCAGAAGCCCGGTGAAGAGCAGTCCGGTGAGGAGGATGCGGCTGGCCAGGAACAGGGTTCCTTTGCCCGGACCGTACAGGTACAGGACGATGATGGTCACTGTATTGGCCAGTCCCAGGTGGGCTCCCGGCAGAGGCAGCAGCCAGGCCAGGCTGGTTTCTGCCAGCCGGAGAGCGATGGCAGCTGCCAAAAGGACTCCCAGCTGGGTGATTTCATGGATGGATAGTTTAGCGGAGGATGGCGTCATGATCATTCTCCTTTGTTGCAGTGGTAAGAGTGACAAGGACTTTTTCCGGTACGCAGGCAATGGTCTGGCCGGAACGGGTGATCTTGCCCTGATGGACGCAGACCTGGTCCGGACAGGGGGAAGAAATCACCCGGCCTCCGTCTTTGTCGTAGGCGATCACCAGTTCCCCATGTTCCACGGGGACGATCAGCTTGGTCTCCGAGGTCACTTTTTTCAGTTCGATCCGCTGGAGCACCTGTTGGTCTTTCCGGACCACCAGGACTTTATCCTTGGCCGTACTGTCGGAACGGAACAGGAACCAGCTCCCTGCTGCTAGTACCAGCAGGACCAGGATCAGCCAAAAATCATTCTTGCGCATAAGGTCTCCTTATTTTTCCGGGGTATAGATGTCTTTCAGGCCGGAAGATACATAGGTCTTCCCCTCCAGGTCCACATAGAGCATTTCCAGGTTGGGATCTTTTTCCACCAGGGCCATGGCTTTGTCTTCCGGCAGGACAAAGAGCAGGGTGGAATAATAGTCTGCCCAGAAGGCCGAATGGGTGACTATGGTGACGGAGCGGGCATGCCAGGCGGGCCAGCCGGTCCGGGGGTCCAGGATGTGGTGGTACCGCTTCCCGTCCACTTCATAGTACCGTTGGTAATCCCCGCTGGTGGCGATGGCCGTACCGTCCTTCACTGCCAGGGTCCCCAGGATCTTCTGGGGATTCCGGGGATCTTGGACGCCGATTTTCCAGGGGCTGCCGTCATCTTTGGTGCCCAGCACCTTGATGTTGCCCCCGGCGTTGATGAGGGCGGTCTTGACCCGTTTGTCCCGGCTCAAGAGGTCCGCCGTCTGTTCCACCGCATAGCCTTTGGCCACTGCACCCAGATCCAGCTGGGCACCAGGGGCCAGAGTCACCGTATTGGCGGCTGTGTCTACAGTATACTTCTCAGGACCGGTTTTGGCCAGTGCCTGGGTGATTTCCCCTTCACTGGGAACGGTTTTGGCTTCTTTATGGGCGTTCCACACCTGGATCACTGGACCCAGAGACAGATCCAGATTTCGGTTCCCCATGGGCCGTACCTTGCTTAGGATGTCCATGAGATAGGGGGAGGCCTTGTGAGGCCCCTGGCCGGCACTTTGGTTCACGGCGTACAGGTCTTCCGGACCCTGTTTTGTATAGGGATCCGTCTGGTTGGCGATGGTCTGGAACAGTTGGAAGGCGTCATTGGCGGCGCTTTCCAGGTCTTTTTTGCTGTCTCCGGTGGTGGTGATGGTCACGATGGTGTCCATCATGAACCGGGTGTCTTCGTGTTTTTCGGCTTGAAAAAAGCAGCCTGCACAAGTCAGGCTGCTGAAAACCAGAAGCGAAGCTAATAGTTTTTTCATAGAAGTCCTCGTTTTATCTCTGCTTTTGGGCTTGGGCGGACGGGCACTGGTCGGCCATGGCACAGCAGGCGCAGCCGGTGGGTTCTGCCTTGGCAGGAGCTTCAGGCGTACCGGTGACAGGATTGATCTTCACCAGGCACTTCCGAGGGCACTTCATGGTGCACAGGCCGCAGCCCACGCACTTGGTGTAGTCGATGACCGGGATACTGCCGTTGGGCCCGTCTTCCAGGGTGATGGCCTGTTTGGGGCAGGTCTTCACGCAGATGCCGCAGCTGATGCAGGACACCTTGCAGTTGGTCATAGCGGCTTTGCCCTTTTCCCGGTTGTTGCACTGGACCAGGACTTTCTTGTCCGCCGGGATCATTTCGATCAGCAGCTGAGGGCAGGCTTTGGAGCAGGCACCGCAACTGACGCATTTGTTGTAGTTGAATTCCGGCAGTCCGTTCTCGCCGATCTTCAGGGCACCGAAGTTGCAGGCGTCCACGCAGGCACCGTCTCCGAAGCAGCCGAAGTTGCACTGGCCAGGGCCGCCAGCATTGGCAGCTTTCACATAGCAGTTCTTGATGCCTGCCCGGTTGGCCACAGGGGTCCGGTTGGCGGTGCAGCCATTGCAGTGGAGACGGGGGATGCTCCGGACGGTGTTTTCGTCATCGTTGCTTTCCACACCCATGACAGCGGCAATGGCTTTTTTGTTCTCAGCGCTGCAGACTACGCATTTGGTGGCGTCTTTTTCCTGACCGGAAACGATGGCATCAGCCATGGCGCCGCAGCCGGCATACCCGCACCCGCCGCAGTTAGCGCCGGGCAGCAGGTTGGTGATCTCCCCGATCCGGGGATCTTCTTCAACGGCAAATTTCTTGCTGGCCGTAGCCAGTACCAGGCCGAATGCGCCACCCAGCACTGCGACCAGAATCACAGCAGTCATAATCATAATTATTCAGCTCCTAACTCAATGGATGCCGCTCATCCCCATCATGGAAATGGACATGCAGCTGGCGGTGATCAAAGCAATGGGAAGGTTCTGGAGGCATTTGGGCAGAGCCTTTTCGTCCAGACGTTCCCGGATGCAGGAGAACAGCAGGATGGCCATGGTGTAACCAATGGACGTACCGATGGAGTTCACGCAGGAATCCAGGAAGCTGTAGTTGCTTTCCACGTTGATCAGAGCGATACCCAGGATGGCGCAGTTAGTGGTGATCAGCGGCAGGTAGATACCCATGGCTTTGTGCAGGGAGGGCATGGCCTTTTTCATGAACATTTCGACCAGCTGTACCAGGGTGGCGATGGCCAGGATGAAGACCAGGGTCTTCAGGTATTCCAGGTGATAGGGCACCAGGAGCAGATGGTAGCAGGCGTAGGAGAGCATGGTGGACAGCAGCATGACGAAGGATACGGCAGCACTCATGCCTACGGAATTCTTGAAGTTCTTGGAAACCCCCAGGAAGGAGCACATTCCCAGGAACCGGGACAGGATGATGTTAGAAACGAAGATGGAACTGAAGAGAATGCCGAAAGTACTATGCATTGTGAGCACCTCTTTCTTTGAAGTAGTTGACCGTAGCGAAGACAAAGCCCATGGTCAGGAAGGCTCCAGCCGGCAGGATGAAGATCAGCACCGGCTGGTACGCAGCGGGCAGGACGGCATGGTCGAGCAGTTTGCCGGCTCCGATCAGTTCCCGGAAGCAGGCGATGCAACTAAGGGCGAAAGTGAAACCGATGCCCATGCCGATGGCATCCAGAGCGGAAGCGATGATCCCATGGTCGCAGGCGAAAGCTTCCGCACGGCCCAGGACGATACAGTTAACTACGATCAGAGGAACGAATACGCCCAGGGCTGCGTACAGCGCCGGCACGAAAGCGTTCATCAGCATTTCCAATACGGTCACCACAGATGCGATGACCACGATATAGCAGGGGATGTGGATCTGGTCCGGAATCAGTTTCCGGATGGCAGCGATGATCATGTTGGTGAATACCAGAACGAAGGTAAAGGCACAGCCCATACCGATGGCGTTGGTCAGAGAAGTACTGGTGGCCAGCGACGGACACACACCCAGCAGCTGGACGAACAACGGGTTTTCCTTGATGATACCTTTGGTCAATTCATGCAGCATCTCGATCAGTCCTTTCCGTTGGCATGATTCTTCATGTAGTCTTCCCGGGCGGCATTGACGCCGGTGACCACAGCTCTGGAAGTGATGGTCGCCGCAGTGATGGCTTTGATCTCATTGGGTTTGCCCGCTTCCTGTTTAGTGACCACAAGAGCCTCTTTCAGAGGTTTGCCTTTGAATTGGGCCTGCCAGGCGGGTTCCGTACTCTTGGCACCCAGGCCAGGGGTTTCGCTGTGGTTCATGACCTTGATCCCGGTGATTTTGTCTCCATTCTTGGAGATGCCCACCATCAGGGTCACTTTTCCGCCGTAGCCGCTGGGGGTCACGGTGTAGATGTAGCCGTTGGGCTTGCCGTTCTTGTTGGACTGCTGCACATCGGTGATCAGTCCGCCGGGAGCCGGCAGCTTCTTCAGGTCGCCCAGTTCCGGCAGCACTACCTTGTAGGCAGCCCGGGTATCGGCTTCGTGTTTTTTGGCGATGGTATCCTTGGTCCCTTCATTGGCAGCAGCTACGAGACCTACGCTGACGCCGCAGATGACGGCCAGGATGCCGGTGTATTTAACAAAGAGGTTGCTCATTTTTTCTGACCTCCTCCGAAGGATACATTCCGTACGAACCGGTCAATCATAGGAGTGACCATGTTCATCATCAGGATGGAATAGCACACGCCTTCCGTGTAGCTGCCCCGCAGACGGATCAGGGAAGTCAGGACGCCCAGCCCGATGGCATAGATGATCTTGCCCTTCTTGGTGATGGGGGAAGTGACCCAGTCAGTAGCCATGAAGAAGGCACCGATCATCAGGCCACCGGCAAACAGATGGTACAGAGGGAAAGTGGAAGGATACCCCATCACAGCGCCGTAGATCCCAGTGAGCACGGCTACCGTGGCCAGATAGAACACAGGGATGCGCCAGTCGATGAGCTTTTTCCAGATCAGGTACAGGCCACCCAGGACCAGAGCCGGTACGCAGGTTTCACCCAGGGAACCGCCGATGTTGCCGATGAAGAGATCGGACAGAGGAGGCAGCTGGGAAGCAGCGGCACCGCCAGCTTGCCATACTTTTTCCGTCATACGCATCACAGCCAGAGGCGTAGCGGCGGTGGTGGCATCTGCCCCGGCCGTGGCAGCCGTTACAGCAGCCGCTTTGGTAGCGGGGATGACCCAGGTGGTCATCTGCTGGGGGAAAGAAGCCAGCAGGATGGCACGGCCGATGTGGGCCGGGTTGAAGATGTTCTTGCCCAGGCCGCCGAAGATGGCTTTGCCGATCACTACGGCGAACATGCCGCCCAGGACAGCCATGTAGCTGGGCAGGGAAGCAGGCAGGCACAGGGCCAGCAGCAGGCCGGTGAGGGCTGCGGAACCGTCCTTGACGGTATCCTTCTTCACGCCCATGACCTTATTGGCCAGTTTTTCAAAGATAATGGCAGAAAGCACGCAGCAAACGATCACACGGACCGCATCTACGCGGAAATAATAGACAGAAGCCAGGACAGCCGGTACCAGTGCCAGGATGACTTCCCGCATGGACTTGCTGATGGTGAGCCCACAGTGCATGTGGGGAGACGAGGAAACGAGAACCAGCGGTTTCGGTTCTTTAATAGGTTCCATAATCGATATCCAGTCCTTTCGCGAAATTATTTGTCGAATTTATAGAAGGGGTTGTGACCGCCGTCACCTTTCCCTCTGATAAATTGCTTGCCCATCCGGATGTACTGCACCAGAGGAATATGGGCAGGGCATACGAAAGCACAGGAACCGCATTCGATGCAGGCATGGCAGAAGAACCGTTCCGCATCTTCCCAGTTCTGCTTCTTCACAGCCTGGACGATTTCCGTGGGTTCCAGCTTCATGGGGCAGGCATCCACACAGCGGGCGCAGTGCACGCAGGGATCCGGTTCATGATACTGGGCAAAAGGAGAGTTGGAATTGAAGATCAAGAGACCGCTGGAACCTTTGGTGATGGGGTAATCCAGGGAGTTGACGGCAAAACCCATCATCATCCCGCCGGAAACGATCTTGCCGGGAGCTCCTTCCAGGCCACCGGCGGCTTTTTCCACAGCGTCGCTGTAGAGGGTCCCCAGACGGACGATATAGTTCCCCGGTTTCTTCACGCCGTCACCGCTGATGGTCACGACTCTTTCGTACAGGGGGACATTGTTCTTCACAGCGCGGCAGGCTGCTACAGCAGTGCCTACGTTGTCCACGATGACGCCCACATCCGCTGGCAGGCCCCGATCAGGGACGGTACGGCCGGTAGCGGCATAGATCAGGTGCTTTTCAGAGCCCTGAGGATATTTTTCCTTGCAGACGCAGACTTCGATGTTGGCTTCGCCAGCCACTTTCTTCTGCATCAGTTCGATGGCATCGGGTTTGTTGTCTTCGATGCCGATGACGCCTTTGGCAGCGCCGGAGGCCAGCATGAAGTACTTCAGCCCTTGGATGATCTCGTCAGCGTATTCCAGGAGGGTACGGTGATCCGCCGTGACGAAGGGTTCACATTCGATCCCGTTCAGGAGGATCGTGTCGATGGGGCAGTGGCCTTCCTTGGGAGGAGCATACTTCACCGCCGTGGGGAAGGTGGCGCCGCCCATGCCGGCGATCCCTTTTTCCCGCAGGACCTGACGGATCAGATCCGGGGTGATCTCTTCTTCGCTGCGGGGTTTGATATCCTCGCACAGGGTGTCCTGGCCATCATTCTTGATGACCACGCACTGGGAAATCATGCCGTTGGGCATATACCGATTTTCCAGCTTCATGACCATGCCGCTGACGCTGGCATGGATGTTGGTGCTGACGAAACCGCCTGCTTCACCAATCACCTGTCCGATCGTGACCTTATCCCCTGGTTTCACCACCGGTTTTGCCGGAGCACCAATGTGCTGGGAAAGAGGAATGTACACCACGTCCGGAGCCGGGCATCTTTCGATGGCCACTTTGTCGGTCAAGGACTTGCTGGGGGGTACTTCTACACCGCCCATGAAACTTGCTTCTTGTGCAGACATTCAGTTCACCTCTAACCTTTCATGTGTCAAACTTCAAGTAAAAATTATATATTGTTAAATCACAAAAAACAAGGGGCTGAAAGGACTCTCTTAAAGGAAGCAGGCAGAATACGGGGAAAAATTTTCTTCTCAAAAAGTTTACAAAAAAACATGCAGGAGAGTGTAAAATAGTTTATAATAATGGACGTAGCCAGTGGAATTTTGTACAAATGTAAGAATTCGAGGAATCTTGTGAAAAGACTGTCTACAAGGATGTATATATTGAAGAGATTTTTACAGCATGCGGGAGGAAATGCTTATGTTCGGATTGTATTTCGATGATTACGATACTCCGGTATTCCGTCCCCCCAGTGAAGCCAACAGCTTCATCCTGCGGGTGACCCGGGGGTGTGCCCACAATACCTGTACCTTCTGTGCCATGTATAAGGACGTACAGTTCGCCCTTTGCCCCAATGAAGAGATCTCCCGACAGATCGCCTTGGCGGCCCGGTATGCCCAGGATCAGGTGAAACGGATCTTCCTGGCGGACGGGGATGCCCTGGTGCTTCCTACAGAGAAGCTGCTGAAGATCTTGGCTGTGCTCTACCAGACCTTCCCCCATCTCCAGCGGGTGACTTCTTACGCTGGACCCCGGGATATCCTGCGCAAGAGCGATGAAGAGATGCGGCGGCTCCGGGAAGCGGGGCTGAAGATGCTGTATTTCGGCCTGGAAACCGGGGACGATGCCCTCCTGGCCCGGATCAAGAAAGGCGTCACGGCGGAAGAAGCCATCGCCGCCGGCCAGAAGGTGGTCCGCAGCGGTATGAAACTGTCCATGATGGTGATCGCCGGCCTGGGCGGGAAAGCGGACAGTGAGCGCCACGCCGTGGAGACCGGGAAAGCGGTGACCGCCATCCAGCCCAATATGCTCAGCGTATTGACCCTGCGGCTCTATAAAGGCACGGAGATGCTCCGGCAGTTCGAAAAGGGAGAATTTGAGCTGCTCTCCCCGGCGGGCCTGGCCCAGGAAGCCCATACCATGCTGGAAAATGTGGAGATCCGGCCAGAGAGCCATACCCTGTTCCGTAGCAACCACATTTCCAATTATGTGGCCCTGGCTGGGACGCTGCCCCAGGACAAGGGACGGTTGCTCCAGGAACTGGAAGTGTCCATCGGTAAACTCTCCAAATTGACGGATTGGGAAGTTTATACTAATATGGAGTATTGAGAATGAGGCTGTTGCTGGAGCAACAGCATGTCATACGTCATAGGTCATACATCATATGCCGATGGAAGCCAGCCTTGCTGGCTCCAAATGTAAGAGGTTCGGTGAAGCCTATAACAGATTTTGAAATTCCAAAATCAATTTGAAAAATTGATATCCATAAGCGTATGACGACTGACGTATGACGGAGTTTTTTCCGGGTACAAGAAAAGAGGCACCTCGTATGAAACTGCATAAGTTCGTCACAGCGCTGGTCCTGGCTGTATTGGCCCTGCCTCTTTCAGCAGGCGCGGCTGCCCGCAAGGCGGCCCCTCTGAAAGTCGGGGACAAGGGCTGGAAAGTCAAGACCGTGCAGATCAAATTGAACGCCATCGGCATGAAGACCCCCCTGACCGGGAGATATACCCGGGACTTGGAGGAACAGGTACGGAACTTCCAGCGCAGCCATAAACTGCAGGCTACAGGAAGGGTGGACGATACCACCTATTTCCGGATCCAGGAGGCGGCCTTTGAAAAAGAGGGAATCCACGGCGTGAAGGGGGAAGACGTGGTCCGGACGGCTTCCCGGTACAAAGGAGTGCCCTACAGCTTCGGCGGGACCACCCCCCGGGCCTTCGACTGCTCCGGCTACGTCCAGTACGTGTTCCGGCAGCATAAAGCCCAGCTGCCCCGGACGGCGGATCTGCAGTTCGAAAAAGGGCTCTTCGTGACCCAGCGGCAACTGAAGCCAGGGGACCTGGTGTTCTTTTCCACCTACGAACCGGGAGCTTCCCATGTGGGGATCTATGCAGGGAACGGACTGTTCTGGAATGCCACCTCGTCCAAAGGGGTCCGGCTGTGCAGCCTGTCCGATGAATACTGGAAGACAAGATATTACGGTGCCAAGCGGGTCCTGGTCCCGGTACATAAATCATATCGCTAAAGCGAATCAGGGGGTAAATCGATGATTAGGGAACGACGCAATAAGGAAAAATTGACCAGCTACTACAATAAGTTCATTGACGAGGGGATCATCGATCCCAACGTCCATCCGTGGGTCGCGGAGTCCTGGCGCCGGTGTGAAGCCCGGAAGCTGAACCATGAGACCATGCCGGCCCATGGGGTGCGGCTGTCTCCTCAGGAACTGGCGAGAGCGCTGGAAGTCCATGAGGATGTGGTGAAATATGTGGACGGGCTCTTTGAACAGAACAAGCAGTATTTCAACTCCCATAATCTGAGCATGCTGCTGGTGGATGAAGAAGGGTACGTGCTGAAGAACTATGCCCTGCCCTTCTTCCAGCGGAGCATCGAGGACATCCAGGGCATGCGGGTCCTGGAAGAAGATGTGGGGACTTCCAGTATCTGTGTGGCCCGGAGCCACAATGTCCCTTTCCTGATGTTCGGGCCGGAAATGTGGATCCGGGAAAGCCATTCCGGGGACGCCTGCTCGGCTCCTATCAACGTAGCTGGCCAGGGCCGGTACATCCTGTCCCTGTTTTCCCTGGACCAGAACGATCTGCCCTATGATATCCTCCTGAGCCTTTTGATGACCATGAAGTATTCTGTGGAAAACTTCTTGACTATGCTGGCCTACTGGAAGGTCTGCGGGCTGATCTCCGAAGAGATCCCAGCCTCTGTATATTGGGTGAATCCCGATGGGTCCCTGCGCTACAGCAACGCCAACGGGAAGAAGCGCATGGAGGGCAAGGAACGGCTGGATGAAGTGTTCCTGAACTATGAGCACATCCCCGTCCAGAAGGGCCTTTCCGGGAAGAGCACCATCCGCAAGGAAATCACCTGGATCACCCAGGACCGGACCTATGAAGATGTGACCAGCGTCCTGCCAGTGCGGGCCGGGGGCAAGGTGGACAGCGTGGTGATCATCACCATGGCCATCGAGGATCTGAAGACCACCATCGCCCATGCCACCGGGTACAGTTCCCGGTACAGCCTTTACAGCATGGTGGGGAATTCCAGCGAATTCCTGGCTCTCCAGCACAAGGCAGCTCGGGTGGCACGGGGGGACAACAACTTGCTGCTCCAGGGCGAACCGGGGACCGGCAAACAGCGGCTGGCCCACGGGATCCATCAGGCCAGTCCCCGGGCGGCGGCCCCTCTCATCACGGTACGGGGCCATGAAGGGGCCGAGGCGGAATTGGAAGCGGAATTCTTCGGCAGCGACGATGGAGCCGGCCATGTGACAGCAGGGGCCCTGGAATTGGCCAACGGCGGGACCCTGTTCCTGGATGAAATCGAGAAATTCCCCACCCGGCTGGAAGATGTGCTGGCCGATGCCCTGCGCAACGGAGTGCTGAACTGGGAAACCGGGACCCGGCGGAAATTCAATGTCCGGGTGATCGCCGCCTGCGATTCCAATCTGAAACGGCTGACAGACAAGGGACTGTTCTCCCGGAGCCTGTACGAACAGGTCATCGGGACAGTGATCCGGGTACCGCCCCTGCGGGAACGGGTGGAAGATGTGGAAGTGATCGCCAACCACATCCTCACGGAAATGGCAGCCCGGCACAATATGCCGGGGAAGACCCTTTCCAAAGAGGCCCTGCAGCTCCTGAACAGCTGCCAGTGGCCCGGGAATATCAAACAGCTCCAGGGAGTCATCGAACAGGCTTTCTTCCATACCTCCGGCAGCGTCATCGAGGCCTCCCATATCAAACTGCCGGGAGAACACCGGATCGAGAAATCCTGGAAGCATGATAAAGATGCCTTCGTGGCGGCCTGGAAAGCGGCCGGGGGCAATATCAGCAAGCTGGCCTTGATGCTGGATGTGAGCCGGGTGACCCTGTACCGGTATCTGAAGAAATTCAACCTGGGCCCGGAAGAGAAGAAGGCACGGGGAAAGAGAGCGAAAAAGGAATAGACGGACGGCTGTTGCATGGGCAACAGCCCCGTTATACGTCAAAGGTCATAGGTCATACGCCGATGGAAGCCAGCTTTGCTGGCTCTGGATTTGAGAAAATCAATTGATGTATGAAATAGGTTTTGAAGTTCCAAAATCAATTTGTGAAAATTGATTTCCAAAAGCGTATGACGAATGACGACTGACGTATGACGAAGGGTGTGTTACACAAAACGTGCAACACACCCTCTTATTCAGACGATAAGGAGAAATTGCATGCGTTTACGAAAGAAACCCTGGATCCCCCAGGCACTGGAAGAGTATCGGGGAAAAGAACTGCTGGAAGATGGGTTGGAACAGTATAAGGGGAAATGGTCCCAACTGGTCCTGGGCGGCCGGCCGGTAGACCCAGCGGGAGGTCTGCTATTATGCGGTGAAGAAGCTCCGGGAAGGGGAGATCCCTAATGCCCGGATCGTCCATGCCGATGCCGCCCATCTGCTGGAATGGTTCGCCCCCGGGGAAGTGGATCAGATTTATTTGAATTTCAGCGATCCCTGGCCCAAAGCCCGCCATGCCAAACGGCGGCTCACCTACCGGACCTTCCTGGCCCAGTACAAAGAGATCCTGAAGCCCGGCGGCCATCTCCGCTTCAAGACGGACAATGATGATCTGTTCGCCTTTTCTGTAGAGGAGTTCAAAGAATTCGACCTGGAAATCGCAGCACTCACTACGGACCTCCACCATACGGACATCCTCAATGAGGCCCAGACCGAATATGAGCAGAAGTTCAGTGCCCGGGGCAAGAACATCAATTTCTGCGAAGTGGTTTTTTAAAGGACCGAGGCAAAGCATGGGAAAACGGTTTTTAATCCTCTGGGCGAATCCCAGGGACGCCCTGATCAGCCTGGTATATGTGCTGATGATCGTGGGGGGCGAGAACATCTTCAGTGCTAGCTTCGTGGCGGCCCAGGATATGTTCGGCAATGGGTATCACTACCTGATCCGCTACTGGGCCTTTGGGCTGTTGGGCCTAGTGTTGATGCACGCTATCGGAAGGAAAGGGGATTACCACAAGATCTTCCCGTATGTCCAGCGGATCTGTGTGTTTTTGATCGGGCTCCTGCTCTTTGTGGATGGCTATGGGAAAACCCTCAAAGGGGCCCAGCGCTGGCTGATCCTGGGTCCGATCTCCTTCCAGCCGTCTGAACTGGTAAAACTGGCGGTGATCCTCCTGGGGGCCGATTATCTGGGCCGTCTGATGGAAGAGGGGAAACGGCCCCATCTGCTCCGGAAGGGCACTTGCCTGGCCTTCTTGGAAGCGGCCTTCATGTCCTTTTTGGTGCTGGTCCAGCCGGATATGGGCACCGCCGCCATCATCCTGTCCTTGATGATCGTCCTGTATGTGGTGGCCGGGCTCCCCTACCGGGAGATTCTCGCCCTCCTGGCTTCGGGGGCTGCCCTGGCCACGGCTGCCGTCATCCAGGCCCCTTATCGGCTGAACCGGGTCCTGGTCTGGCTCAATCCCTATTCGGATCCCCAGGGGAACGGCTATCAAGCCGTCCAGTCCTTTACGGCCATCGGCAGCGGAGGGATCAGCGGCATGGGCCATGGTATGGGCTCCAGCAAGTTCTTCTACCTTCCCGAAGCCCATACGGACTTCGCCTTTGCGGTTTTCTGCCAGGAATGGGGCTTCCTGGGAGCCCTGCTGATGCTCCTGGTATTTATCATCATGGGTCTGGCCCTGTACCGGATCGGGAAGGAGACCCAGGACCGGCGGGGCTTTTTGCTGGTCAGCGGGGTCAATTTCCTGGTGGTGGGCCAGGCCATTGCTAACATGGCCATGGTCTGCGGCATCCTGCCGGTCATCGGGGTCCCGCTGCCTTTCATCAGTTATGGGGGGACTTCCCTGCTCATTACTCTGGCTGCCATCGGTCTGGTGCTTTCTGTCTGGCGGCTGGAAAAAAAAGGCAGGGAAAGGGCGGAAGCCCCGCAGGGACCTATCCGGTTCCAGTCTGAAAGAAAAGGACCAGGGAGGTGGCGTCCTTGAAGTTTCCCAAATTCCCGGGCTTTCCGGGATTCCATAAAAAGAAAGCAGTGAAACGGCTTCCTGGAAGAAAAGATAGGGAGCCTTCCCTGCTACACCTGGATCCCTCCCATCAGGATGTGCTGGAAAAGGGCAACCGCAGGGTGATCACTCTGGGCTATGTCCTGGGATTCGGTATCCTCCTGGTAGTGGGGAAACTGTTCTATCTCCAGATCATCCAGGGGCGCTCCATGGAACAGAAGGCCCTGAACCAGATCAGCGGGGAATATGTCGAAATCTCTCCCCGAGGCAGCATCCTGGACCGGAACGGGGAAGAACTGGCTGTCAGTGTGGTGAGCAAATCTCTCTATGTGGATCCTCAAGAACTGGTGGATGACCCAGCCCGGTGGCCAGTGGGGAAAATGCCCAGCCGGGATCCCAAAAGGGCAGCGGCAGATGCCTTGGCACCGGTGCTGGGCCTGCAAGCAGCGGAGCTCTATCAAGAGTTCTGCGAACCGGACCGCCGGTTCGTCTGGGTGAAACGGACCCTGGATCCTCATGAGGCGGACCAAGTGGAAGCCATCTTGAAAGAACAGAAGTTCAGCGGCTTCCATTTCAAAGAAGAAAGCAAACGGTTCTATACGAAAAATAACCTGGCAGCCCAGGTCCTGGGGTTCGTGGGGACCGATGACGAAGGATTGGAAGGGATCGAAGCGTCCCAGAATGAATACCTGAAAGGCCAGAACCAGAAAAAGATCAGTTTCTTCGATGCCAAGGGGAACCTGGTGGGACCCAGTGCCATGAACCAGGTCCAGGCCCGGCGCATGAACACCGTCCAGCTCACCATCGATGCCCGGATGCAGTTCATCTTGGAAAAAAGTTTGGATGAGGCCATCAAGAAGACCCATGCAGCCAGTGCAGCGGCCATCCTGATGGACCCCAATACCGGGGAGATCCTGGGGATGGCCAGCCGGCCCACCTTCGACCCCAACCATTTTGCCCAGGCGCCCAAAGGAGCCTATATGAACCGGGGCGTGGGCATCGTCTATGAACCGGGCTCTGTGTTCAAGCCAATCATGGGGTCCGCCGGCCTCATGGAAGGGATCATCACCCCCTCCACACCCTTCAATGACCAGGGCTCCATCGATGTAGGCGGACGGCGGATCCGGAACTGGGACGGCAAGGGTATGGGCCAGGCCGCTCTCGGCCTGAAACTGGGGGGCGAACGGGAAACGAAATACGCCAGGGATTTCGGTTTCGGCAGCGTCACCGGCAGTGATGTGCCGGGAGAAGAAGCCGGGATCCTGTACGATCCGAAAGACATGGTCCCCTCTGACGTAGCCACTATGGCCATCGGCCAGGGAATCGCCGTGACACCCCTCCAGATGCTCCGGGCCATCTGTGCCATCGCCAACGGGGGAACGCTGGTGAAGCCCTATATCGTACAGAAAATCGTATCCCCTGAGGGAGCCGTCCTGAAAGAGGGAAAGACGGAAGCGGTCCGGAAAGTGATCACCCCGGAAGTGGCGGAAGAAATGCGGACCATGATGGAAAAAGTAGTCTCTGAAGGGGGCGGCAAGACGGCCCAGATCAAAGGCTATAAAATCGCCGGCAAGACGGGGACCGCAGAAAAGCTGTCTCCCAAGGGAGGGTATATCCCTGGAGTGTACATTGCTTCCTTTGTGGGTTTTGTGCCCAGTGACGCTCCCAAATACGCCATGATCATCATGCTGGATTCTCCCAAAGGGGCCTTCTACGGTTCTCAGGTCTCTGCCCCGATTTTCCGGGATACCCTCCAGCAGATCCTGGTGGCGGAAGGCATCCAGCCCAGCAACTGGGAGGGCCTCCCTACGGTGGAATCCCTGCTGGCCAAGACCGCCAAGGAAGCGGCGCCGCTGGCCACCCTGGAAGCTGGGGAAGACGGTTCTGTGAAACTGCCCAACTTGGCAGGTCATTCCATCCGGGAAGTGGCCGGAGCCTTGGGTGGAGCGAAGCTGTCCCTGATCCCCATCGGCAGCGGGACCAGCTGGAAACAAAATCCGGCCCCGGGGACGGTCCTCCACAGCGGGGATACGGTGACCGTCTATTTCCGGTAAACACACACCCTGCTGCCCGGCTCTTTTCAGCCGCGGCAGCAGGGTGTAAAATAATAGAAAAGGAAAGAGGGGCTGCTGCGCAAGCAGCAGCCCCTCACAAGGAGATACCATGGAACAGATCATCATGGCCGGGAAACCGGTCGCAGAAAAAATACGCAGGGAACTCCAGGAAAAATTCGCAGGAAAGGACCTGACGCTGGCCACTTTCCTCATCGGGGACAATCCGGCGGCCCAGGTCTACAAACGGAGCCTGCTCCGGACGGCCGCCAGCCTGGGGATCCATACCCGGGATGTAGTACTGCCCAAAGAGACCAGCCAGGAAGAAGCAGAAAAAGTCCTGCGGGAACTCAGCGATGATCCCCAAATCAGCGGCATCCTGCCCCTGGTTCCCTTCCCTCCACACATCCGGCGGCTGGACCTGGTCCAGCAGATGGATCCGGAAAAGGACATGGACTGCATCCATCCCATCAACGGGGGAAAGTTCTATCTGGGCATCACACCCTGGGCCCCCTGCACCCCCCGAGCCTGTATGGCGATCCTGGACTATTACGGGATCCCCCTGGTGGGACAGAATGTGGTGATGGTGGGCTATGGTGAAGTGGTGGGGCGGCCACTCACCCTGATGCTCATGGGGCGTTATGCCACCGTGACCGTCTGCCGTTCCCGCACAAAAAATCTGCCCGCCATCACCCGGCAGGCAGATGTGATCCTCAGCGCCGTAGGGAAACCCAACCTGATCACAGAAGATATGATCCGGGAAGGCGCTGTGGTGGTGGATGTGGGCATCAATTCCGTAGACGGGAAACTGGTGGGGGATGTGTCCGAAGCGGCGAAGATCGCCAAAGCGTCCGCTTATACACCGGTTCCCGGCGGAGTGGGTGTGGTCAGCAACCTGATGGTGATGGAGACCCTGACCCGCCGCCTCTGATCATTTCTTGTCCTTGGCAGCCAGCTTGCCCAGGAATTTGGCCTTGTTCACCAGGAACCGTTCATGGGTGCCCTGGCCGATGGTGCCATAGTTGTCAGAAACAGTGATCTTGAAGGTCAGTTTCCGTCCGTCCACGCCTACTAGGACGGCTTTGGCCGTAACGGTCTTGCCTACGGCGGTGGCGGCATCATGGGACAGGTTCACGCTGATCCCCACGCTGGTGGTTTCTTCATCCAAGCAGGGATCGACGATATTGCAGGCTGCCTTTTCCATCAAGGCCAGCATGGCCGGGGTGGCATAGACCTCCAGGGATCCGCTGCCCATGGCGGCTGCGGTGTTGGTGTGGAGAACGGTATCCGTGGCTTCGCCCACGGCGCCGATACGGAATTCTTTCATGGTATCCACTTCTCTCTTTTAGATTTTTGACAATTCCATCTTACTCGTTTTTCACAGGAAAGGCAAGGAGGCAGCATGTTTTATGATGAATTGCTGAAGGGGAAGGCTCCTGGCCGGCTGGCCCTGGTAGACCAGGAAGAGGAGCTGACCTATGGGGAACTGGAGGCAAAGGTGGACCGCTGGGCTGCGTTCCTCCAGGCGAAGGGGCTGCAGAAAGGACAGCGGGTGGCTCTGGTGAGCCGGAACTGCAATGGCTTTGTGGCCGCCTATCTGGCGGTGATCCGGGCTGGGGGCGTCATCGTTCCTCTCAATTTCCAACTGGTCTCCCGGGAAATCGCCTATATCCTGAAAGATGCTGGGATCTCCCTTTTGATCAGCCGCCGTCCTCTGGAGCTTGGGGAAGCTCTGGAAGAAGCGGGGATCAGCGGGGTCCGGCAGTTCCTGTACGAAAATCTGGATGAGCCGGTGGAATGGACTTTCCAGCCGCCGGAGCGCCGGGAAGAGGATAACTGCACCATCATCTACACTTCTGGGACCACCGGGCATCCCAAGGGAGCCATGCTGAGCCACAGGAACCTGCTGACCAACGCCCGGGCCTACTGTGAAGCGGTGGGACTGCTGCCGGAGGACAGGATTCTCTGCCTCCTGCCCATGTACCACTGCTACGGCTGGACGGTCTGCGTCACCAGCGGCCTCCTCCTGGGGGCCCGGATCGTGATCCAGACCAGCTACAATTTCAAGACGGCCCTGCGGCTGGTGGTCCGGCAGCAGGTATCCATCTTCGTGGGGGTGCCGGCAGTGATGGAACTGCTCTTGGACGGCGCCCCTCTGCCGGATCTGGCTTCGGTGCGGGCCTTCATCTGCGGCGGAGCGGTCCTGAAGAAGGAACTGGGGGAGCGGTTCGCCGCCTGGAGCCGCAAACCCCTGTTAGATGGGTACGGCCTTTCAGAAACGTCCCCGGTGGTCAGCTTCAACCGGCCAGGAAAGGCACGGTTCGGGACCATCGGGATCCCCATCCGGGATGTGGAAGTGGCCATCTTGGATCCCCAGGGCCAGGAGCTTCCGCCGGGTGAAACCGGGGAAATCGCCGTCCGGGGACCCAATGTGATGCTGGGCTACCTGAACCAGGAAAAAGCAACGGAACGAGCTTTCCGCTATGGGTGGTTCCATACGGAAGATGTGGGCTTTTTCGACCAGGAGGGCTTCCTCCACCTGGTGGACCGGCTGAAGGACCTGATCATTTCCAGCGGAGAGAACATCTATCCCCGGGAAGTGGAACAGGTGCTCCTCCAGTATCCCGGAGTGGCGGAAGCAGCGGTGATCGGATATCCGGATCCCCTTCGGGGACAGTCCGCAGCAGCCTGGGTGGTCCCGGAAGCGGGGACAGCAGTGGATCTCCGCGCCCTGCGCCGGTACCTACTGGACCGGATCGCCCCTTACAAAATCCCGAAAAAATACTTCCTGGCCCGGGAACTTCCCCGGACCGGACTGGGGAAAGTCCGGAAGAATGTGCTCCAGGAAGAAACCTTGAAACTTTTAGAAAAGAACAGAACAGCCGGGAGGGCTTTATGAGAAAAATCATGCTCCTTGGGTGCCTGCTGCTGAGCCTTCTCTTCAGCGGCTGCGCCAAAGGCCACATCACCTTGGAAATCACCCGCCTGGGGGCGGCCGACCTGACCTGCAAACTGGTGACAGCACCGGTGCTGAAACCCACTGTGGACGCCTTCCAGGAAGATTTCCAGAAGGACGGCTACGCTGTCCAGCCTGCCAAAGAAGGGCAGTATGAAGGTTTCCTCGCCACCAAGCATTACAACCAGGTGAAAGACATCAAGGATTCCAAGGTGCTGAAGACCTTCGACATCCGGACCTGGGAAAATGCGGCCCAGGACGCGGCCGGTCCCCAGAACGGGGGAACGGGGAAAAAAGCGGAACTTCCTAAGGAAGGGAAGAAACCCATCGTCCAGCTCCAGGGCGGACTGCTCTTCGATACCATCAGCGTCCATACGGGGATCAACATGGCCCCCAAAGAAGAACTGAAGAACCGGGATGCCCAGGCCGTGCTCCAGACCATCATGAAACAGTTCGACCTGCGGTTCACCCTGATCCTGCCCACGGGAGTGGACGCCACCAACGCTACCCAGGTCAGCGATGACAAACGGGTCCTCACCTGGAAACTGCCCCTGGGAGAAGAGACACCCATGGATGCCACCGTCACCTACCTGAACCCGGTGAAAGCCGCCGGCTGGCTCATGGTGCTCTTGGTGGTAGGTGGCGTGGGAGACGCCTATTACCGGAAACGGAAAAGGATGAAGGGGACTGGGGCGTGAGCCGCAGCCCTTTTCCTAATAAAGCAAAGCCCTGTTGGATGAAAGAGGGGGAGCATCCAACAGGGCTTTGTGTGGTTTATGGACAATCTTCAGAAGGTATGCAAGAGTAGAGATGTGGACCGGCTCAATCTTTCACTGGTTCCAGATCCAGCTTTTCCAGGATGGGCAGGAGTTTTGTGACGCCGCAGGTGAAGAAGATAATCCGGATGACTTCGCAGATGTCGTCTACGGTGGCGCCATTTTCCTGAGCTAGCCGGGCATGGACTTTCATGGTGGTATCGGTGCCTGTGGCCATGCCGATAGCCATGACAATCAGTTCCCGATACTTTCGGGGAATCTGGGTATCGGACGCATTGTCTTTGTACCCGTCCAGAAAAGCTTTGACCAGCATGGGGTCATTGCCCATTTTCCGGTGGCTGTCCATAATGGACCCTCCCCGGGCTTGTTTCAGTTGTGCCAGGAACTGGCGGCTTTGGGCCAGTTTTTCAAGATTTTCTTGTTTCATGATTTCAGGCCTCCCAATGGTATTTTTTCTTCAGGAAATCCGGTGCAACGGTGGGGAAGAGAGCATAGGTCAGCACATCTTCCTCGCTGCGGGCCAGGCTTCCGGCATCTCTCTTGGCTTTTTCCCAGCCCGGTTCCAGCAGGCTGGCCGGCCGGCAGTCAATGGGCGCTTTTCCGCCCAGGGCTTTCTGCAGCAGCTCCGGAGCGATAGGACCGGGAGGACAGCCGTACATGCCCCGGCAGTAGTCCCGCATTTCCTTGCTGATGAATTTGTACCGTTCTCCCATCAGCACATTGCTGGTGGCCTGGGCCCCACAAATCTGGCTGCTGGGGGTAGCCAGGGGAGGATAACCCATGTCCTTCCGGACCCGGGTGACTTCTTCCAGGATTTCCGGGAGACGGTCCAAGGCGTTCATGGCTTTCAGCTGGTTTTCCAGGTTGGTGAGCATCCCGCCCGGTACCTGGTGCTGGAGGCATCCCACATCAACCCCGATCAGCTGGCTTTCTACATCCTTGTGGAGCTCCCGGAGATACTGGAATCCCTTGTTCAGGGCTGCAAAGGGAGCCAAGTCGATCTGGGGATCCCGGCAGGTCCCACGCAAGCCTGCAATGAAACTTTCGATGGGGGGATGGCCGGGCCCCAGGCCCAGGCTGGAAACGCACACATCTACTCCGTCAGCGCCCGCCCGGATGGCTTCCCAATAGCACATTTCCGCCATGCCTCCGGTACAGTGACAGTGGAGATGGACTGGGATATCCAGAGCCTCTTTCAAGGCGTGGATCAGGGTATAAGCCATAGGAGGAGTCATCAGGCCGGCCATGTCTTCCACATGCATGAGCTGGGCTCCCATTTTTTGCTGCGTCAGGGCGTTTTTCACAAAAGTATCGATGGTGTTGAGGGGACTCAGGTTGTACTGGAGGCTCCCCTCGATTTTTTTGCCCATTTTTTCTACCGCCCGGAAGGCGGTCTCACAGTTCCGCAGATCCTGCAGGGCATCGAAGATCAGGAAAACATCGATGCCGGCCTTGGCAGCACATTCCACGAACTTTTCCACGATGTCGTCTGGATAAGCATGGTAGCCCACCAGATTCTGGCCCCGGAGGACCATTTTCAGCGGAGTATGTCTCATATACCGTTTGAAGGTACGGACCCGGTCCCAAGGATCATCCTGGAGAAAGCGGATGCAGACGTCAAAAGTAGCGCCTCCCCACATTTCCATGGATGCATAGCCGAGCTGGTCCATCCGGGAAAGAAACGGGATCATTTCTTCGGTTTTTACCCGGGTAGCCAGCAGGGACTGGATTCCATCCCGGAATTCTACACTGTTGAACTGGACAGGTGCTGTACTGGCAAAAGAAGGCCCGCCAGTAGAGGGTCCTGTTTTTTTTGTCTGTTGTTCCGCCGACAATTCCATCACAACTCCTTTCCCTGTCTAAGGGATCAAAGAATTCTTTTTGCAAGCTTGCTAAATCGTTTCACTAAAACGTTTAACTTATTTTTGCATGATTTTTTTGTTTTGTCAATAAAAAAATGGAGGGGTGCTGCATATTTCGTGCAGCACCCCTCCATTTTTGTGATGGGTCACAGGGTAAAGGACTCATGGAGCTCGATCCGGGCTTCATTTTCGATGTGGACCGGTTCCCGGCTTCCCGTACTGATCTGGGCCAGCAAAGCATTCACCGCCTGCCGGACGATGTCGTCACTGGGCATGGCCACGGTGCTGACCGAGGGAATCAGGTAACGAGTATTCTGGGGATTCTGGGTGGCAAAACTCAATAGTTCCAGATCCCTGGGAACTCGGAAGCCGTATCTGTGCAGAGTATAGAGGACTCCGGAGACCATGGCATCGCTTTCGCACAGGATCATTTGAGGTTTTTCTTTTTGGGCGCAGAGGCTTTCTGCGGCAGCTGCTCCGCCCTCTGGGTTGTTGATCCCATGGAAGATCCAGCTATCCGGAACCTGGATTCCGAACTGCCGGCAGACAAAGAGAAAGGCTTCCGTCCTTCGGGATGTAGCCATATAACGAGTGCCGCTTTGGATGAGAGCAATCTTTTTATAGCCTTTCTGACGGATCAGGCTGGCCGCCTGGAGAGCGATTTTATTGCTGTCACAGCCGGAAGTGCTGAATTTGTTGCTTTCCCGGTTGATCAGCACCAGGGGCAGTTGGAGATCCAGGCTTTCCAGATAACGGGCAAATTGGCTAAGGGAGTGACCTTGCCGGCGGCCAAAGCCTTCTGCCTGGCTTAAAAAGTCCTCCCAA
>SFHH01000197.1 GCA_004555735.1 Acidaminococcus fermentans | reverse complement strand
GGTAGGACCCTATGCCGGTTTCCTGACCCTGATCGGCATCCTGACTCTCCAGTGCCTGGTCTTTGGAGACGGAGGCCTGCTGGCACTGGGGGCCAATGTATGGAATATGGCTTTTTACGGCTGTTTTGTAGGGGGCGGTATCCTCTGGCCACTCTTGACCCGGCAGGGGCTGACCAAAAAGACCATTACGGCTGCCAGTGTGATCGGCAGTGTGCTGACCCTCCAGCTGGGGGCGTTTTCCGTTGCAGGAGAAACCTATCTTTCGGGGATCACGGAGCTGCCTTTTAGCGCTTTTCTGCTGATGATGCAGCCCATCCATCTGGCCATCGGGTTGGGGGAAGGGCTGATAACTGCGGCGGTGCTGAGCTTTGTCTATGAAAACCGTCCGGAGATCCTGTGGCAGCCAGCTCCTTTTGAGACGGTGGGACAGAAAGGGACTTGGAGTCGAAAGAAACTGCTGGGGGCTTTGGGCGCCCTATCCCTTGCAATCGGCGGAGGCTTATCCCTGCTGGCTTCCGAAGATCCAGATGGGCTAGAATGGTCCATTGCCCGGCTGACTGGCTCTCCGGAACTGGAAAGCTCGGAACAGGGAATCTATGGAATCGCAGCCCGTATCCAGGAAGTGATGGCCCTATTCCCGGATTATCAGATACCGGGGCTCGAGGGTCCTTTGGGGACGGCCCTGTCCGGGATCATCGGCACCCTCTTGGCTTGCGGGATCATCTGGTTCCTGGGCAGGAATTTACGGAAGACAGGGCATCATGAAGTCTCTACACCGCGCCATTGAGACCATCCATCTGTTGGATGATCTGGCAGGGGAAGATACATTCTTCACCCGGCTGTCCCCCCTGGCCAAGCTGGGGTCCTTGTTTGTCTTCCTGGTGTCTCTGGCTTCTCTGGGCACGGACCAGCTGGCCAGTGCTTTCCTGCTACTCCTGGTGCTCCCGGCAGGATACCGGCTGGGACGTATCCCCTGGAAGCAGCCTCTGCGCCAGCTGGTCCCGGTGCTGGGCATGGTGGGAGCGATCGGCCTTATGAACCTGTTCTGGTTCCAGGGACCGCCTGTTCCCCTGGGACCGGTTGAAGTACCAGGAGGAATCGGAGTACTGCTGCTCCTTGTGTTGAAAGCCATAGGCTGCGTACTGGGGGCTTACCTGCTCCTAGCTACCACCTCCCTGGAAAAGCTGGCCTGTGCCCTCCAGAAGCTGCCGCTGCCTCAGGTGCTGATCATATCCCTGCTGCTGACCTGGCGGTATCTGGTGCTGCTGCTCCAAGAGGGGGACCGGATGGCGTCTGCCTGGCGGCTCCGGGCTCCGGAAAACCGAGGGATCCCTTGGAAAATCAGTGGCAGTCTCCTGGGCCTGCTCTTCCTCCGGAGCCTGGAGCGAGCCCAACTGGTTTATGAAAGCATGAAGCTCAGAGGTTTCCAAGGCCGTTTCCCGGAACAGGGAACCATAGGATCCCTGAAAGGAAACCTGCTGCTTTTCGGGGGCACCCTGGCCTGGTGCCTGTTCTGCCGGGTCTGGCTGCCATCTTTTATTTTTTGATGCCATGATATTCACATCAGGGAGGTCCTTGTGGCTGCTATTTTGACTCTTTCCCAACTGCAATTCCAATATCCATCACTCCGTCCCGGCCAAGATCCGGTCCCCGTCTTCCATGACCTTTCTTTTGTTCTGGAAGCAGGAGAAAAAGTGGGCCTCATCGGCAGCAATGGGGTGGGGAAGTCTACTCTGCTGAAGCTGCTGGTGGGACTCCTTCCCCTTCAGGGAGGATACCTGAGTGTGTGCGGCCTGCCTCTCACCGAACAGACTCTCCCCGCCATCCGTCGGAAGACGGGGTATGTTTTCCAAGATTCCGAAAGCCAGCTGTTCATGCCCACGGTGGAAAGCGATGTATCCTTTGCCCTTAGGAATGCCGGCCTGCCGGCAGAAGAAGTGGAACAAAAGACGGAGAAGGCCCTGGCACAGGTAGGGATGGAAGGTCTGGCCAGGCGGCAGATCTACAGGCTTTCCGGAGGACAGAAAAAGCTCACTGCCATTGCCGGCCTACTGACCCAGGAACCGGACCTGCTGTTGATGGATGAACCCTCTGCTGCCTTGGATCCCCGGAACCGTCGGAAACTTGTGGAAATCCTCCGGCAGCTGTCCTGCGTCCAGCTCATCGCTTCTCACGATTTGGATTTCATCTGGGATACCTGTGATCGGGTGATCCTGTTGGCGGATGGCAGACTCCAGGAGGATAGCTCCGCTCATGATGTATTGTCCAACCAGTCCCTGCTGGAAGCCTGTGGATTGGAACTCCCTCTGCGGCTGCAGAAAATATGACCCTTGACAATAAATGGCATATACCATATACTAACAATAATGGTATATGCCATTTATAAAGGAGGAATGAGATGCCAAGACCTGTACGGAAACGGACCATCTACCAGAAACCAGACTGCACTTTTTTTGCGGCTGAAGGCTCTCAAAAAGAGACTGTGCAGCTGACTCTGGATGAATTGGAAGCCCTGCGGCTGATGGATGAAGTGGGGCTGGATCAGGCTGGCTGTGCCCTGCGGATGCATGTGGGACGCAGCACATTCCAGAATATCCTCAACGGGGCACGGAAAAAGGTAGCCGGAGCGCTGGTCCATGGACGTGACATCGAAATCTACGGGGGCCAGGTGGAAGTTTCCGACGACGCAGAGCTGGGCTGCTGTACGTTTGCTCTGCGGACCCTGGACCGGGTCGGCGGCATCTCCCAGAGGGAGGAAAAAGAAATGAAACTTGCCGTAACCTATGATCCGAAAAACGG
The DNA here is from genome assembly GCA_004555735.1 of Acidaminococcus fermentans. GTDB lineage: Bacteria > Bacillota > Negativicutes > Acidaminococcales > Acidaminococcaceae > Acidaminococcus > Acidaminococcus fermentans_A. The sequence continues at coordinate 48 of SFHH01000197.1, read as the reverse complement.
AGAAATCTTCCAGCATTTTGGCCGGACCGAATATTTTAAAGTTTACGA
>SFHH01000196.1 GCA_004555735.1 Acidaminococcus fermentans | reverse complement strand
CACTATTGAAGGTTTGGGCATGGAGAACGCCCTGAATGCAAACGACCACATCAATACCTTTTCCGCAGTGATGCGCCAAGGCGTTGATGTGGTCGTAGGGTGTTCTTGTATGATTCAGTGAAGACAGGCTTTAATCATTGAAGATACCCTTCAAGGATAAGTCTGGCTTCAGTGAAGGGGAGCGTGGCTTATTTCACGAGGTCGAGCGTGTCGGAGGCGATGAGGAGTTCCTCGTCGGTCGGCACGACCACCACTTTCACGCGGCTGTCGGGGGTGGAGATGATTTCCTCTTCGCCGAAGTTCTTGCGGTTTTTCTCCTGGTCCACCTTCACGCCGAGGAATTCGAGGCCGTCGGTCGAAGCCTTGCGCACGTCCCACTGGTGTTCGCCCACACCGGCGGTGAAGACGATGGCATCTACGCCGCCCATGGCAGCTGCGTAAGCGCCGATGTAGCGTTTCACCTGATAGCAGAACATATCCAGGGCCAATTGTGCTCTTTCATTGCCCTTGGCCGCTGCATCTTCCAGATCCCGGAAGTCGCTGGAAACGCCGGAGACACCCAGGACGCCGCATTCCTTGTTCATGTATTTGTCGACGCCAGCAGCATCCAGGCCCTTCTTCTGCATCAGCACAGGGACCACAGCCGGATCGATGGAGCCGGTACGGGTCCCCATCAGCACGCCGTCCAGAGGAGTGAAGCCCATGGACGTATCCACAGATTTGCCGCCGTCGATAGCGGTGATGCTGGAACCATTGCCCAGATGGCAGGTGATGATCTTGGTATCTTTGATGTCTTTGCCCAGCATAGCAGCGGCTACGCCGGATACATATTTGTGGGAAGTCCCATGGAAGCCGTATTTCCGGATGCCGAACTCTTTGTATTCTTCATATTTTACGCCGAACATATATGCCACAGGAGGCATGGTCTGATGGAAGGCGGTGTCGAATACAGCAACCTGCGGGGTGTTGGGCATCAGTTTCTGGCAGGCACGGATACCGGAAACGTTGGCCGGCTGATGGAGCGGAGCCATATCGCTCAGGTCTTCGATCTGCTTCAGCACTTCGTCCGTGATCACCACAGATTCATTGAAGATTTCGCCGCCATGCACTACCCGATGGCCCACAGCATCGATTTCATCCATGGATTTGATCACGCCATAGTTGGGATCCACCAGAGCAGCCAGGACTTTCTTGATCCCGTCCACATGGTCAGGGATAGCGCTTTCCAGTCTCACTTTATCTTTCCCAGCCGGAGTATGAGTCAGAACGGATCCTTCGATGCCGATACGTTCTACCAGACCTTTCGCGATGACAGATTCATCCTTCATATCAATCAGCTGATATTTGATGGAAGAGCTGCCGCAGTTTACAACAAAAATCTTCATTACATTGCCTCCTGATCGACTACTGATTTTTAAACCAGTATTATGCTTATGCTATAATACTAATATATGGTAGCAAAGATTTACGGATTTGTAAAATAAAAATTTGGAGCGACATCATGGAATTTTCTGCGGTCATCGGCATCATCACTGAATATAATCCTTTCCACCGAGGCCACGCCCGCCAATTGGTCCAAGCGCGGAAAGAGCTGGGCCCGGTCCCGGTCATCGCTGTCATGAGCGGCAGCCTGACACAGCGGGGCCAGCTGCCCCTTTGGGACAAGTGGCGCAGGGCCCGTCTGGCGCTTTTGGGAGGCGTGGACCTAGTGCTGGAGCTGCCCGTCATCGGCAGCCTCCAAAGCGCCCAGGGCTTTGCCAGGACGGGAATCGCCCTGCTGGAAGCTACAGGCCTTGTGACCCACCTCTCTTTCGGCTGCGAGGCCAAAGATCCTGCTCGGCTCCTTTCCCTCTCCCAGGAAGTTTTCTCCCCAGCAGAATGGCAGGAGGCCTTAGCCAGCGGCGGTTCCTATGCCAAGGGGGCTGAAATCCTGGCAGCCGCCCGGAACCCTGCGTACCAGGAACTATTCACCGGTTCTAACAATCTGCTGGCTCTGGAATACCTGAAAGCTCTCCAAAGCCATCCGGGCATCCGTCCCCTGCCCATCCACCGGGAAGGCCAGGCCTACGGGGAAAGCCAGCTGACAAGCGACCCCGATCCGTTCCCCAGTGCTTCCGCTCTCCGGCAGGAACTCCGCACCCAGGGCTGTACCGCAAGATTCCTAGAGGGACTGCCGCCTCAGCTCCGCTCACTATGCCAGAGCTGGGTCGGGGAAAAAGGCCTGCCTGATACAGACAAGGCCCTGGATCTCCTGCTTGCCGCTGCCTTGGAAAAAGCTTCTCCCAGCCTCCTGGCCAGCTGGACTCAAGTTTCTGAAGGGCTGGAAGACCGTATCTGGAAACACCGCCGGGCAGGGAGTTTCGCCGCCCTGGTGGAAGCCTCCCGGACGCGGCGTTATCCAGCCTCCCGGATCCGCCGGATCCTCTGGCAACTGCTCCTGTCCGGACCGAGCTGCAGTTTCCGGGACGCAGCAGCCCACCCTCCTTCCTATCTGCGGGTGCTGGGCTTTACACAAACCGGAAGGCAGCTGCTCCGGGCGATGAAAAAGACCGCCCGGCTGCCCCTTTTCCCGGCCCTGGAGAAGAACACCCTGGCCCAAGCCCCCTCCCCGGCCTTCCGCCAGCAGCTGGAACTGGACCTCCGGGCCCAGGACCTGTACCAGCTCCTCACCGAAGGCAGGATCACGGACAAGGATTACCGGATGCAGCCGGTGAGGGAAAAATAAAAAGGGGGGTTGCACGTTATGTGCAACCCCCCCGGTCTCATAAGCCGCATAGCGACTCGGTCTCGGGTCTCGAGTCTCGAGCCGAATGAGAAATTTGCAAGCAAATTTTTTGAATGTACAAACCCTAATCTGCTAACGATAAGATATTCGTTTC
>SFHH01000195.1 GCA_004555735.1 Acidaminococcus fermentans | reverse complement strand
CCTGTGCGATCAAATCCCTTCCCCCTTTTTGGAATGCATGAAATCTTTTTATTGGAAGTAACGGTTCCTGGGCCGGGGAACCCGGCTCTTCTTATGCCGCCCGGTCTTGTGCAGCGCCCGCCGGATCAGGTGGACGATCAGGAAGATAACGGCGAAGGGCAGCATGACCGCCAACGCCAGCTCCACAGACAGGGGCGGCAGCGGATTGGGGTCGGCCTTCACCTCGGCTTCGATTTCTTCCAGCGTCAGCGGGGCGTTATCCCGCCGCAGGATGGTTCGCCCGGCGATCAGGTCGTAAACGACGGGATTGCCGCCGTCGGTGGGATAATAGGTCATGGTGCCCATCACTTCGCCCTTTTCAATGGGGGCGGCGAAATCCCGGGTGTATTCGATCAGGACGGTCTGGCTCAGATTGCGGGCCATGGCTTCCAGATCGCTCTTGGTGCCGATGATATTCACCGTGCGGGTAGAAGCCTGCGCGCGCACTTCCAGCGGCAGGCGGCCCAGGTGATGGACGCCATTGAAGAATTTGCCGGGGAAGATCGTATCGCGGTGGTGGATCCGGCCATGGGGGATGACGGGAAGCTGTATCCGGTATTCGACGGAACCATGGTGGAAGCCATGAAGGAACTGGTGAGCCATGCTACCTTGATCACCCCCAATTATACGGAAGCCTGCCTCTTGACGGATATGCCCTGGAAGGAAGGAGCGCCTACGGATGACGAATTGGAAGCTCTCTGCGACAAGCTGCTGGCACTGGGACCCAAGCAGGTGGTGATCACCAGTGTACCCTGCGACGAGGGACATTTGAAGATTGTCAGCTCGGAACCCAGCCAGCTGTTCCCGGAAGCCTATGAAGTGAAGAAGCTGCCTTTTGCCACCTGCGGGACTGGGGATGTGTTCACCAGCACTCTGCTGGGCTATGTGCTCAACGGCCGGGATCTGAACCGGTGCGTCCAGGAAGCAGCGGACTATGTCAGTTACGTGATCGACACCACGATCAAAGCAGGCACCGATCCCAAAGAAGGGGTGGTGCTGGAAGGGTGCTTGTGGAAGCTGCTGTTCCCTCAGTCTAAGAACTGCACCACTTGTATGGCGTAAGGCGGCAGGGAGCAGGGGGCTGTTGCGCTTGCAACAGTCCCCTCTTTCGGGTTATAATGAAAGATAGTGAAAAAATGTTTGCTTTTGGTGGAATCCTACGGCCGTTGGGAGAAAGGGGGCGAGGAGGATGGAGTTCGTGAAAAAGACACCGGCGGAAAAAGAAGAAGCTTTCCGGCTGCTCCAGAAGCTGTATGCTTCTGAACCTATCAAACCCCGTGCCCCCAAAAAATCCCTGCCGGGACCGCTCCAAGAGATCCGGGCCATGGAAAAGGACGAAACGAACCGGTATGAAACGACTCCGGAACTGTTCGTCCGCCAGGGGAAGGCCACGGCCGATTACGAAGACGATACGGTATACGACCTGCCGGTGCTCCATTATTATCCTACCTATCGGGCGCTCACGGATCAGGAGCTGCGGGGATATTTCGGCTGGCGGACCCGCCTCCGGCATCAGGAACTGGAACGGACTTCCCTGACCTATGCCTTCCTATATATCTACGAGCTGCTGAACCAGATCGGGGTGAAGGATCCCCAGGACGGCTATGAGAAACTGAAGGCTTTCGGGGAAGCCTATGGCCAGTTGGATGACCGGATCCTGCCGTATCTTTACCAATGGCTCCGGGATTATGTGCTGTATTACCAGCTGGATCCGCAGCTACTGCCGGAAACCAAGCGGACCCGACAGGATGCGGCTTATCTGGTGCTGGATGGCTACAAAAAGGCATCGGATCAGGAATTGTTCGAGGCCTTGGATCTCTTTTCCACCTACCGTCTCTCCCGGTCCAAGCTGTATAAACAGCATCCGGATGACACTGTACGCCTGCTGGGCCGGATCTACCGGATGATCCAGGCCTACTGGGAATCCCACCGGAAGAAGTCTTTCCTTCGTGAACATGTGGGGGGACCGTCCTACGAATGGCTGGACCTTTTTGCCAATGCGGTATTCCTGCGTCAAGAAGATGGACGGGAATTCAAGGTGCAGGTGAATCCCCTCTGTATTTATCATGCCCGGAAAGGGAACTGGACCCTCCGGCACTATAATTACGCCGCCCCACAGCTCCGGAAACTGGGCAAACTGATGAAGACCTTGGATGGCCTGATCCGGGATGAACTGGATTTTCCTCAGCCCCTCCAGCAGCCCCTTTCCTATAAATGGCTGGCTAAATTGGTCCACCAGGCCGTGGAGGAAGACCGGCAGGAACAGCAGGAAGCAGAGAAACGGAAAGTAGTGTTCCACCTGGACCGGCTGGATACGATTCGTCAAGAGGCAGCCCTGACCCGGGAAAAGCTGATGACAGAAGAGGAACGGAGGGAGGAGGCCCTGCCTTCTTTGGAGGAAGGACCGGATGCTCCGCTTTGGGGAAAGGCTCCGGATCTGCCGGCCACCTCGCTGAAAGGGGCTGCTTCCAGGCAGGCTTCCGGGGAGCCCCCTTCCGGGCAGGCAGGACAGGGTCCAGCTGTAGGGCAAGGGCCCGCTGATCCGGCCCAGACAGACCGGCCCTGGGGCTTGACAGAAGACGAATATCACTATCTTCAGGACCTGCTTTACGGGGGAGATACTTCCTGGGCTCCGGCCAAAGGCCTGATGCTTTCTCTTTTGGCGGACGGCATCAATGAAAAATGTTATGGAGAATTCGGGGATACGGTCCTGGAAGCCGGGGACCCGCCCTCTGTCATAGAAGATTATCTGGAAGATCTGAAAGGAACGATAGCACCATGACCTTGAAAATACCTAAGCGGATCGCCCGCACCCTGATCAGTTCCCTGAAGGGGGGCGTGG
>SFHH01000194.1 GCA_004555735.1 Acidaminococcus fermentans | reverse complement strand
AAACTTTGGACTATACTGCCCTGCCAAGGATAGAAAGAGATGGATACAGGGAATCCAAAAGAAGAATCTGTATGGGAGGGGTATCATGAAGAATCAAGAACGAAGAAAGAAAATACTGGAAATCCTGCGGAACAGCAGGAGCCCGGTGACGGGAGATCAGCTGGCCAAGGATCTGGATGTTTCCCGCCAGGTCATTGTATTGGATATGGCTCTCCTGCGGAGTGCTGGGACGGCCATTGTTTCCACCCGGAGAGGCTACCAGATCAACGGACGGAGCCTGACCATGGATTTTGAATGCCGGTACAAAGCCATGGATACGGATGGAGTCATGGAAGAGATGAACATTGTGGTGGACAATGGGGGCATGATTGCCAGCATTACGTTGCTGCCGGATTTCTGCGGACCGATCCAGGCGTTCTTGAATCTGAAGAACCGTCGGGATGTAAAGCAGTATCTGGAAAATTTCCGGGCCTACAACATCCCTCTGATCGCTACCCTTTCCAAAGGGATCCATACCTTGACGGTGGCAGCTGATTCCCAGGAAGAATTGGAAGCCATCCGGCAGAATCTGCAAGATGCAGGAATCTTGATTTCTGAAGAACCGGCCCCCAACGGAAAATAGAAATGATGCGCATTTTATGAGCGATGCTCTTTTTGCCAATAAAATGCGTATTTTTTGTGTCCTGGCCTCTTTCTTTTCTCGGCAAAAATGGATATAATATCTTTCGACTGAAAATATAGGAAAAGCTGAGGGTAAGGAGGCTGTATGGACTTGTATGTTGGAACACCAGAGGTAAATGATCATAAAATTTCTCCCTACCAGTGGATGGAACGGCACTTTTTTGCCCGTCAGATCCCTCGGGACTGGACTTCGCTGCTGGATCTGTATCTGAATTTCCACGGCCGTCTGGGACGGGTGGAATTGGCTCTGCGGGGAGCCCTGCTCCTTGGTGGGACCAGCTGCCTGACTTTTTTCCTGATGGGGTGTGTTTTCATATTTACCCTGTTTGAGAGCGGAGTGGGGGCCATTGCCCTGATGGGCCTGTGGCTTTTGGCCTATTTTGTCATGTTCCTCTGCGGTCTTTCCCTGCTGGCCCGCCGGTTCCACGATATGGACAAAAGCGGCTGGTGGGTGCTGCTGATCCTGGTCCCCATCCTGAATCTGGCCACGTATATTTATCTGTTGATCAAAAAAGGGACAAACGGGGCCAACCGGTTCGGAGCGGTACCGGAGTGAAGGAGCGGGAAGCACACAGCGGCTAGTCTCCAGACTTCCCGAAAAGGGGTGTGTTGCACAGCACGTGCAGCACACCCCTTTTGTGCTATAATAAGGGATGATTCAAGGAATTGTTAATCGAGGGGAGCCGCTGTCATGCTGAGCTTTTTAAAGGAAGAGAAAATCAACCCGGATTTGATCCAGGGCGTGGAAAATTATCGGAAGGAGTTCCCGGCGCTGCCGGAACTGCAGTCCCGTATCCCTGTGCCCCATTTCCATTATTATGGGAAGGACATCTGGGAAGAAGCCATTGCGGCTTTGCTGTGTGGGCAGAACCTGCTGCTGGCAGGGCCGAAAGCCACGGGCAAGAACGTGCTGGCCGAGAATCTTGCGGCAGCATTCGGCCGGCCCATGTGGAATGTCTCTTTCCATATCAATATGGATGCGACCGGGATGCTGGGCACGGATACCTTCAAAAACGGAGAAGTAGAATTCCGGCCGGGACCTGTGTACCAGTGTGCAGTCAAAGGGGGCTTCGGAGTCTTCGATGAAATCAACATGGCCCGGAACGAAGCCATGGCCGTGCTCCATTCTCTGCTGGATTTCCGGCATACGGTGGATATCCCCGGCTATGATCTGCTCCATGCGGACAAAGCCTGCCGGTTCATTGCTACCATGAACTATGGTTACTCCGGTACCCGGGAACTGAACGAAGCCCTGGCCTCTCGGTTTGCGGTGATCCAGCTGCCGACTATTTCCCTGGAATCCCTGGAACGGCTGCTTCGGGACGAATTCCCTGCCATCCGGAAAAATGCACTGAAGGCTTTCTGCCAGATCTTCAAGGACCTGGAAAAGAAATGCCAGGAAAGCGAAATTTCCGAAAAAGCCCTGGACCTGCGGGGGATGCTGGATGCCATCCATCTGATGGAAGCTGGGCTGGAAGCCCACAAGGCCCTGGATCTGGGAATCGTGAACAAATCCTTTGACGAATACGAACCGGGGCTGATCCGGGATGTGATCAATCTCCACATCCCTGGGAACTATACCAAAAAGGACATTTTCGAGGACTGAGGAACCATGGGAAAACTGAAATACGATGCCAAACGCCGCCGGGCTTTGAATATCGTATGGGATGTATCCTGGGATTACCATTTCGATCCGGATTTCCTGGCTTATACGGAAAGCGGCACCCCGGATCTGTACCTGAATGCGGTGGTGGGCTTTACCCGGAAATATTATGATGTGAAATTGATCCACCAGATGTTCGAAGAGATGGCAGACAGCGCCCTCCGGGATACTTTTACCGACCTGTTCTGGCTGGGGCTGGAATATGCCACCTATGCCAAAGAGGCTCCGGTACGGCCGGTGCTGCCGTATTTGCGGAAGCAGCATGCCCGGGCCTATTTCGACGGTACCAAACTGGATAAGACGGGAGTGGCCCATGAGATGCAGGCGGCTCGCTGGCATGAAGTATTGGGGGAAGGGCTGGATCTCCACGACCCCTGGGCCAAGGGGCTCTATGCCAACCTGTGCTTCGATCCTTCCTGGGATACCCAGCAGCTGTGCGATCATTTCCGGAAACTCACCAAGAAGTATTTCGTCTCCCATTTCCTGGTCCGGGAAAGCCTGGAAAAAGTGATCATCAGCAAAGGGCTGGGAGATTTC
>SFHH01000193.1 GCA_004555735.1 Acidaminococcus fermentans | reverse complement strand
TGTCCCACAGTTATGGGGGACGAGATATTTTCGACGATGTTTCTTTCCGACTGGAAAAAGGGGAGCACGTGGCCCTGGTGGGGGCCAATGGAGAAGGAAAATCCACCTTTATGGCCATCATCACCGGCAAACTGAGCCCGGATGAAGGGAAGGTCACCTGGGCCCGGCGGACCAAGGTTGGCTATCTGGACCAGCATTCCGTGCTGGTGCCCGGGATGACCATCCGGGAGACTCTCCGCACCGCCTTCCAGGACCTGGTGGAACAGGAACAGGAGATGCTGGCGGATTACGACAAAATGGAAAGCGCTTCCCAGGAGGAAATGGACCGTCTCATGGAAGAAGTGGGAGAGATCCAGGAACGGCTGGAAGCGGCGGATTACTACAACCTGGATGCCAAGATCGAGGAAGTGGCCGGGGGACTAGGGCTCCGGGACATCGGCCTGGAACACAAGGTGGACGAGCTGTCCGGGGGCCAGCGGACCAAGGTGCTCCTGACCAAGCTGCTGTTGGAGAATCCGGACATTCTGCTCCTGGACGAACCCACCAACTACCTGGATGCGGAACATATCCAGTGGCTCACCCGGTACCTCCAGGACTATGAAAACGCCTTCATCCTGATTTCCCATGATGTGCCCTTCCTGAACGCGGTGACCAACATCATCTGGCATGTGGACAACCTGAAGCTGGACCGGTACACCGGGAACTATGAAAAGTTCGAAGAGATGGCGGCCCTGAAACGGCGCCAGGAAGAAGCTGCCTACGAACGGCAGCAGGCGGAAATCAAAAAGGAACAGGACTTCATCGCCCGGAACAAGGCCCGGGTGGCCACCCGGGGCATGGCCAACAGCCGGCAGAAGAAGCTGGACAAGATGGAGATCCTTACCAAACGGGCGGAAAAACCCAAACCCCATTTCCGGTTCTTGGAAGACCGGACACCGTCCCGGTTCGTGCTGACGGCCTCCAACCTGGTGCTGGGGTATGATGTGCCTCTCACCAAACAGGTGGACCTGAAGCTGGAAAGAGGACAGAAAATCGCCATCCGGGGTACCAACGGCCTGGGAAAATCTACCCTGCTGAAGACCCTGCTGGGGATGATCCCGCCGGTGGCCGGCAGTGTGGAACAGGGGGATTTCGTTTCCGTAGGGTATTTCGAACAGGAAAGCGCTAAGGGGAACCAGAACACCGCCCTGGAGGAACTGTGGCAGGAATATCCGGGGATGAGCAATTCGGAAGTCCGGGCAGCCCTGGCGGCCTGCGGACTCACCAACGACCACATCACTACTAAAATGACTGCCCTGTCCGGGGGCGAGGCGGCCAAAGTGCGGCTGTGCAAGATCATGCAGCGGCCGGCCAACTTGCTTGTGCTGGACGAACCTACCAACCACCTGGACGTGGAGGCCAAGGAAGAGCTCCAGCGGGCCCTCCGGGAATACAAGGGAACCCTGCTGCTGGTGTCCCACGAACCGGAATTCTACGAAGACTGGGTGGAACAGGTGTGGAATATCGAGGGATGGTCCACGAAGATTGTATAAGGAGTCAATCTGACTTGGGATTGCTGCTAAGCAGCGATCCCCATTGATGAGGGGGAGAAAAACATGGAAGAAAGCAAAGCGAAGAACCTGACTCTGGATGAACTGTATCACAAGATGCTGAAGCGGGCGGCGGAAGGGAAGAATGTGGAAGACATCGAAAACGCCGATCCCAAGATGATCGAATGTCTGGCCCATCCGGAAGACACCAGCCTGGTGTGGCGGGTGAAACCCTGCACCTGTTCTGAAGAAAAACAGGCGGACTGCGTGAAGGTGTGCCAGTGGGACGCCATGCACCCCAGCGCTGACGGGGTCCAAATCGATCCGGACAAATGCGTGGGCTGCCAGGCCTGTGTGGATGCCTGCAAACTGGAATCCCTGAAGACCAAGAAGGACATCATCCCGGTGGTGGAAGAACTGAAGAAGGGGGATACCCCCATCTATGCCCTGGTGGCACCGGCTTTTTCCGGCCAGTTCGGGCCGGAAGTCACTGCCGGCAAGCTGCGGACGGCCCTGAAGCTGCTGGGCTTTTCCGGGATGCTGGAAGTGGCGGTGTTCGCCGATATCCTGACGTTGAAGGAAGCCCTGGAATTTGACAAGAACGTCAACAAGGAAGGGGACTTCCAGCTGACCAGCTGCTGCTGCCCCATGTGGATCGCCATGATCCGCCGGCTTTACCATCAGCTGATGCCCAATGTGCCCGGCTCCGTATCTCCCATGATCGCCGGAGGCCGGACGGTGAAGGTGCTCCATCCGGAAGCCAAGACCGTGTTCCTCGGGCCCTGCATGGCCAAGAAGGCGGAAATCAAGGAACCGGATCTGAAGGGTGCCATCGACTACGTGCTCACCTATGAAGAACTCCGGGATCTGTTCTCCACCACCAACTTGGATCTGGCTTCCCTGGAAGAGGACAATGTGCCCCACGCTTCCAAAGCCGGGATCCGCTATGCTTATGCCGGCGGAGTGGCGGCGGCCGTGGATGCCACGGTGAAGAAGCTGAATCCCCACCGGAAGATCGAAATGAAGATCCGCCGGGCGGACAGTGTGCCGGAATGCCGGGCCATGATCGACAGCATCCTGAAGGGAAACCATGAAGGAAACTTCTTCGAAGGCATGGGCTGCAAGGGCGGCTGCGTAGGCGGTCCCAAGGCCCTGGTGGACCGGGAGGAAGGCAAGAAGAACGTACAGGCCTACAGCGATGAGGCCCAGTACAATACCCCAGCGGAAAATCCCTATGTGATCGAGCTGCTGAAAAAGCTGGGCTTCGCCACGGTGGAAGAATTCCTGGCCAAGAGTGATCTGTACGATCGGAAGTTTGATTGAGAAAAAAGGGGGGTGTTGCACGTTACGTGCAACACCCCCGGTCTCATAAGCCGCATAGCGGCTCGGTCTCGGGTCTCGAGTCTCGAGCCGAATGAGAAATT
>SFHH01000192.1 GCA_004555735.1 Acidaminococcus fermentans | reverse complement strand
GCAGGGTCCCCCGTACATTCCGCAAGCTCAGGCCCTGGAGGGACTGGATGGCTTCATCATCACTTTCCAGGGGCACCAGAGCCGGCTTGGGAGGGACGATGGTATGACCGGCTTCCCGGGCCAGGGCATAACCGTCCCCCGTAGAACCAGTGCGGGGATAGGAAGCCCCTCCGGTGGTGATGATCACCGCATCGGCCGGAAACTTCCGGCCGTCTCCCGTCACCACCCCGATGACTTTCCCCTGGGCCATTTCCAGACGCTGCACCCGTTTTTCCAGAAGGAGCCGGACGCCCAATTCCCGGAGGATCTTTTCCAGGGTCTCCACTACGTCCAGAGCCCGGTCGCTCTGGGGGAACACCCGGCCTCCCCGTTCGACTTTCACCGGGAGCCCGTGCCGTTCCAACAGTTCCATTATATCCCGATTGGTGAAGGAATGGAAAGCCCCAAATAAAAATTTTCCATTGCCCGGCAGCATGGGGATCATAGCCTCCATCTCGCAGGCGTTGGTGATATTGCAGCGTCCTTTGCCCGTGATCATCAGCTTTCGGCCGGGCATGGCCATCTTCTCCAATAGGGTCACCCGAGCCCCGTTCCCAGCAGCTCCGATCGCTGCCAAGAAACCGGCCGCTCCAGCCCCTACGATCACCACATTTTTCATCTCATTCCCCCTGCCCGTCCAGGGAGGCGATCTCTTCCGGCGTCAATTCCCGGAATTCCCCTTTTTTCAAGCCTTCCAGGGTCAAGGGACCTACCTGGATCCGTTTCAGGGATTTTACCGGGAAGCCGATGAAATCACACATCCGCCGGACCTGCCGGTTCCGTCCTTCATGGATGGTCACGGTGAACCGGGTCAGATTCTTTTCCGGATCCCACTGCTTCACATAGACCACTGCCGGTGAAGTGAGTCCGTCTTCTAAGGGCACGCCCAGCCGCAGCACATCCAATTTTTCTTCCGGTACCCGGCCATGGACTTCCACCTCATAGGTCTTGTCCACGTGATGGCTGGGATGGGTAAGATGCTGGGCCAGCTCCCCGTCATTGGTCATGAGCAGCAGTCCTTCCGTTTGGTAATCCAGCCGTCCCACCGGATACAGCCGTTTGCCGTCCACCATGATCCGGTCTGCCTTCCCCACCCGGGTGCCCAGTTCCGTCACCGTTTTCCCATTCACCTGGACCCGGCCGGCCAGGATGATCTTTTCACATTCCCGGCGTGAAGCTACGCCGGCCGCTGCCATGACTTTCTGCAGCCGTTCCTTGATCTGTTCCATACTCTTCCCTTTCTATCAATCAAACAAAGGCTCTGGTCCTTCCCCTCTGCCCTCCAGGATCTCCTCCGGGAGCTGGGGCAGATCTTCCAGTGAATCCAGTCCGAAGGTCTGGAGGAATCTATCCGTGGTCCCATAGAGGATGGGGCGTCCCAAGGCTTCCTTCCGTCCGACTTCTGCGATCAGCCCCAGTTCCACCAGGTTCCCCAGGACGCCATCTACTTTCACGCCCCGGATAGCTTCCATTTCGCTTTTGGTCACAGGCTGCCGGAAGGCCACGATAGCCAAGGTTTCCATCGCTGCATTGGACAGCTTCACTTCCTGTTTTTCCTGGAGCCGGCGGATCAGCCCTGCCGTCTCTTTCTTGGTCACCAGCTGCCAGCCCCCGGCTGCCTTCCGCAGTTCGATGCCCCGTTCTGCCGTCCGGTACTGCTGCTGGAGTTCTTCCAACAGATCGGCTACCTCACCCGTGGAACAGTACAAGGCCCCTGCCGCCCGTTCCAGGGTCAGCGGGTCTCCACTGGCAAAGAGCAGCGCCTCCAATTCAGCGGTCTTCTTCAGTTCCATGTCCGTCCTCCTTCCGGCTCTCCAGGGTAATGGGCCCGAAGGGAACCGTCTGTCTAATGGTGATTTCTTTCAGCCGCAGCAATTCCAATACTGCCAGGAAGGTGGAGATGATTTCGCTGTGGTTCTTCCTGTCCTGGAGCAGCCGTCGGAAATCCAGTTTCTTTCTTTTTCCTCCCAAAGCCGAACGGATGGCATCCATCCGTTCCTGGACAGGGAATTCCTGCCGAGGGATCACTGTATCTTCCTCTTCCGGTTTGGGCAGCAGGGCCGCCAAAGCCCGGAGCAGATCTCCCAGCCCGTACCGCTTCACCTGCTGGAGGATTTTCCCTAAAGGAAGAGGGGGCCGCGCTGTCTGGAGGCTGGCCCGCTGGAGACATTCCCGCAGCGCCTGGGCCTGTTTCTTCGTTTTCCGATATTCTACCAGCATGGAGACCAGCATCTGCCGGGGATCCGCTTCTTCCTCCCCCTCTTCTTCCGGTTCCCGGGGCAGCAGCATCCGGGATTTGATCTGGAGCAGCATGGCCGCCATGAGGAGGAATTCACTGGCCACATCCAGACTGTATTCCTGCATGGTGTCCAGGTAGGCGATGTACTGCTCTGTCACAGATACGATGGGAATATCATAGATATCGATTTTGTCTTTTTCGATAAGATGGATCAAAAGGTCCAAGGGGCCTTCGAAATCCGCCAATTTCACTGGGTACACGCTTCGGCCTTCTTCCCTCTCAGAACAGCACCAGAGACAGGACCGCCCGGCACAGACGGAGGTACAGCGTGGAAAGGGGCGAGATCACAACGCCTACGATGCCGGTGAAGCACAGGACGATGAGGATCAGATTGGAGTAAGGCCCCACCAGCCGTTCATAGGCCAAGCTCTTTTCCAAAGGCAGCGCCATCCGCAGCACATTGTATCCGTCCATGGGCGGGATGGGAAGCAGGTTGAAAAAGGCGAACCAAACATTATAGAGCATGAGCCAGTTCAAGAACAGCAGTACTCCTCTCCCTGCATTGAAATACCGGGCCAGTACCAGCTGGAGCAGCATTGCCAGGAAAGTCACGAACAGATTGCTGCCCGGTCCAGCCAACGCCACCTCCAGCATCCCTTTCCGGGGATCTGGATAGTACCGAGGGTCCACCCGGACCGGTTTGGCCCAGCCGAACCCTACCAAAAGCAGCATCAAGGACCCGATCAGGTCCAAATGGGCCAGAGGGTTCATGGTCAGACGCCCATCTGCTTCCGGAGTCGGGTCTCCCAGACTGGAAGACATGGCTCCGTGAGCATATTCATGGACGGTGATGGTAAACAGCAGCGCCGGGATCCGATAGATCAGGGACGCATCCAGATTGAGCATAGGGAAAATTTCCTTTCCATAGGTTTTCTTCTATCAAAGCCGGCAGCGCCGGCCTCTTTCGGCCGCTGACCGTTGACAGCTGACCGCTGACGGGGCCGCTGCCAGAGCAGCAGCCCCATATCCCTATCATACTACCATAAAGCAGAAAAAGGGTCAAACTGCACCTGGCAGTCCGACCCTTTCCTGAGAAGTCCTTTATTATTTCTTATGTTCTTTCAGCCCATCCCGCAGGTATTCGTTGAGGATCCGGACATAGGTCCCTTTCATCCCCAAGGATTCAGTCTCCAGTACCCCGGCACTTTCGAATTTCCGCAGGGCGTTGACGATCACGCTCCGGGTGATGCCGGCCTGGTCAGCGATCTTGCTGGCCACCAGCAGCCCTTCGTCTCCTGGCAGCGCCTTAAGGATTTCAGAGATGGCTTCCAGTTCACTGTAGCTCAGGTTAGAGAAAGCGATTTGGACCATAGCCTTCTTCCGGCTGGCTTCTTCGATGTGCATGGCCTTATCGTGGAGCAGCTGCATCCCGATGACCGTAGCAGCATATTCCGACAGCAGCAGATCAGAATCCACGAACTCTTTCTTGAATTTGCCCAGGATCAAGGTCCCCAGACGGACACCGTTCCCGAAGATAGGCACAACGGTAGTATATTTGCTTTCAAACAAGCATTTGGTGCCTTCGCTGAAAGCGCACATGTTCTTCACCAGGCGGTAGTTGGAAGAAGTCTCCCGGATCCCTTCCAGCTCTGAATATGCCGCTGTTTCATTCGGAGCATTATAGACTGCTTTGAAGTCACTGGAAAATTTTTTCAGATCACTGTAATTGACATATTTAAATGAGTTGCGCAGCATGTGGATGACACATCTCTGGATCTGGGCCAGAGG
>SFHH01000009.1 GCA_004555735.1 Acidaminococcus fermentans | reverse complement strand
ATACACCGCCGAGCTGGATAAGATTTTCGACGATGAATACGCCGAAACACTCCAGGCCACCGGCGAAAATGCTTTGAACTGCGGGATTTCCTGGCAGTTCGTTTATATCGATACGGAAGGGCAGTTGAGAGTTCGGATGCTACGTGGTGACCGGGTTCTGGCCTTTTGGAGAGACGATGAGCATAAACAACTCGATGCCGCCCTTTACGTATATCCTGTGACCGTTTACCGGGGGAGAACACCGGATACGGTCATTAAATGCGAATACTACACGACTAACGGAGTGCGGTATTTCGTGTTCGAAAATGACAAGTTACTGCCAGACAATGACAAAACCGATGCGGCATATATGACCGTCGGGGGGAAGCCTATGAACTGGTCAAGGGTGCCCCTGGTAGCATTCAAGCGGGAACGCCACGAACAGCCGCTGATCTGTAAGGTGAAATGCTTGCAGGATGCGTTAAATCAGCTGACAAGTTGGTTTGCTGATACAACCAGCGAGGATATCCGCAGTACCATCCTGGTGCTGTACAACTACGACGGCGAAAAGCTGAGCGACTTCCGGCGCAATCTGATGGCCTATGGTGCTATTAAGATCAGGCGTGATGATGGTCAGAACGGTGGCGTGGAAGCCCTGCACATCGAGGTGAATCCCCAGAATTTCGAACTGATTCAGAAGCTACTCAAAAGGGCAATCATCGAAAATGGGCGTGGGTTTGACGCCAAGGACGAGCGGTTCACCTCTGGAGACGCAAACAAGATGAACATCCAGGCGGCCTACAGTGATATTGACCTGGATTCCAACCAGATGGAAGTCCAGTTCAAGGCTTCCCTGCGGAAACTGATGTGGTTCGTAAACACCTACCTGCAGACTATCAAAGGGGTGGCCCCTACTTCTGATGTTACCTTCGTATTCAACCGGGATATGCTGACCAACGAGAGCGAGACGATTAACAACTGCCGCAACTCCGTGGGGATTATCAGCAACGAAACTATCGTAGCCAACCACCCGTGGACAGAGGACACCCAGCAGGAGCTGGAACGGTTGAAGAAGGAAAAGCAGGAAGCAATGGACGACTTAATGGGCGGTGACTATGCCGCACCACCTGGCCAGGAAAAGCCGACCCAGGGTGAATGATTATGAGTTACTGGGAGAAACGCTTCGAGCGAGTGAAAGCCCTCGAGATGCAAAAGGCCGATGTTTGCAAGGAAGATCTGAAAAAGATCTACGAAGAAGCCCTGCAAAAGTGCTTGAAAGACGTTGAATCGTGGTATCAGAGATATGCGGACGAGAACGGCATCAGTTATGCTGATGCCCAGAAGATTCTCAACGCAAGGGAGCTGAAAGCCTTTAAGATGGATCTCCGTGAATATCGGAAGCTGGCCAAACAGGAGGGGCTTTCGAAAGAGGTTCAGAAAATGTTAGACCAGGCTTCCATCCGGGACAGGTTGACAAAGGCCCAGGAACTGCTGATTAAAACTCAGATGTACTGTGAGAGGGTGGCAAAAGCCCAGGAAATCAACATCAGCGATACCTTGAGGGATGTGTACGAGGATTCCAACTACCGTGCTGCGTATGAGATTCAACGCATGAGGGGGAAGTTCGAAAACTTCTCGGCTGCCCCGGAAACCCAGATTGAAAAGGCCATCAACACACGCTGGGCGGCTGATGGAAAGGATTTTTCTTCCAGGATATGGGAGAATAAGGACAAGCTGGTAAACACGCTCAGAAACGAAATTTCGAGGTCGTTGCTACTGAAAGAAGGTACAGGGCCAATGGCTGAGAGGATTTCCAAGCAGTTCAATGTTTCGTATCACAATGCGGAACGCCTGGTGGAAACAGAAACGGCCTATGTACAGGAGTCAGCGATGCTGGACACCTACGACCGACTGGGGGTGGATAAATACGAAATCGTGGCAACCCTGGACACCCGAACGACTGAAATCTGCCGCCACATGGACGGAAAGGTTTTTGACCGGGGGGGGGCAAAACCTGGGGTGACCATGCCCCCGTTCCACTGCTATTGCAGGTCTACAACGGTCCCATATATAGATGGGGTGACCGACGAGGAAGAAAAGGGAACCAGAGCGGCAAGGAAGCAGGGAACAGGAAAGACGGTTTTTGTTCATGGAAATCTGACCTATCAAAAGTGGTTTGATAAATACGTAAAACCGCACAAAGAAAAATGAATGCAGGTTTGTAGAGCAGGTTCTTTGAACCTGCTTATTTCATGCCTTTCCAGCACCGCAGGCGAAAAAGAACGGGACTGCAAACGCCAGGTGTGGCTGGCGAAAATTAAGCGAAGCGAGAAGAAAGGAAAACGAAAATGACAAAAGAAGAACTGAAAGTATTGGGGATTCCGGATGATGTGGCCGACCGGATTGTCGAGGATTATGGCAAAAATTACGTCAGCAAGGCCCAGTTCAATACGAAGCTGGAAGAGCTGAAAGCGGCAAAGGCCGAAAAAGAAGCCATGGTCAAGGAAGTGGATGGGCTGAAGAAAGCCAACAAGGACAACGAAGCCCTGGCCGCTCAAATCGATGAGATGAAGAAAGCCGCAAAAGAACGGGAAAAACAGTACCAGGACAGCATGAACCAGTTCAAACTGGATTCCGCCATCGAAATGGCGCTGACTACTGCCAAAGCCCGTAACCCGAAAGCCGCCCGTGCCTTGCTTGATGGTGGAAAAATGAAAATCAACGAGGACGGGACTGTCAGCGGCCTGGATGAACAAATTAAGGCCTTGAAAGAGTCTGATGCTTATATGTTCGAAGATGGCACCGTCAAAGCCGGGGGGATCGAACCCGGAAACCCTGGTGGAAAAGACGATGCTGGAACCGGGGACGAAGCAAGCATTGCCAAAGAGTTTGGCGCCGCCCTCGGCCTGTAAGAAAGGAGCATTAAATGCCTATTAACACCCTTGAAATGACGAAAATCTTCCAGACGAAACTGGATGAACAGATGCAGGTAGGAGCCACCTCCGGCTGGATGGAAGCCAATGCCGGGAAGGTTGTCTACAACGGCGGAGATACCGTCAAGATGCCTGAAATCAGCACTAGCGGCCTGGCCAACTACGACCGGGACAAAGGCTTCGTGCAGGGTGCTGTGACTCTGAAATACAGAGATTACAAGATGACCCAGGACCGGGGCCGCACTTTCCACCTGGATGCCATGGATGTGAACGAATCCAACTTTATTGCATCCGCTGGCAACGTCATGGGCAAATTCCAGCGTGACAGTGTTATCCCCGAAGTGGACGCTTATCGGTATTCCAAGATTGCCGCCTTGCTGAAAGGTGCCGGGCAAGTGAAGGATGCTTTCACCCCGACTGCGGCCACCATCCTGGCCGAGCTGGATGCAGAAATCGATGAAGTGGAAGATATTATCGGCGAAAACCAGGGCCTTGTAATCATCATGTCCCCGAAAATCCGTACCATCTTGGATAATGCAGACGGCATTGAAAAGCACATCGATGTGGGTAATTTCACTGCGGGAAAGATTGAAACCCGGGTGAAGATTTACAACGAACTGCCCATTCTGCCCGTGCCCAGTGCCCGCATGAAAACGGAATACGTGATTAAGGATGGCACTACCAGTGGGCAGGAAGCTGGCGGTTTTGCCCCTGCTGAAGCTGCAAAGCTGATCAACTGGATCATTATCCCCACCAGTGTTCCCATCGCTATTTCCAAGACCGATAAAATCCGTATTTTTGAACCGAACGTGAACCAGGGGGCAGATGCGTGGAAGCTGGATTACAGAAAATTCCACGACCTGTGGATCCCTTATAATCAGCTGGGTTCCGGCTTCGTGAACATCGGCGCATAAGGGGGCGAGGGTATGATCGCACTGCGCAATCTGAATGTGTTCCGGCTTGTCGAAAGTGAGGAACAGGCGGAAATGCTGGAAATGCAGGGATACAAGCGAGTTACCGGCTATGGCCAGGAAGAAGCCGCAGAGAAAGCCCCTGCGCCGAAGAAAACCGCCGCCAAGAAGGAATAGGAGGTTAGGCCATGACCGATGACATTAAGTCTTTGATCAGTTTGGCCACAGGCTATACAGTCACCGATGATGATGCTGCCCTGGTGGAAATCCTCTACAAGGCTGAGGTCCGGCACGTGCTGAATTTCTGCAACTTAAACGAGATGCCCCAGGAACTGGCGGAAGAGGTGGACAAAGTGGTGGCCGGGAAGTTCCTGCAAACCAGGAAAGCAGCTGTATTGGGGGATGCATCGGTATCTGTGGCAACGTCTATCAAAGAGGGGGATACCGAGGTTCAACTGGGTGGAAACACCCCGGAAGAACGTCTGGATTCTCTCATCGCTGTATGGACCGAGGAGCGTGATCTTACATGTTTCAGACGCCTTCGGTGGTGAGGACGGCCCTGGAAGATCTCTACCAGGATACCGCCGTGATCATCACGCAAGAAACAGAAGCCGATGAGGATACGGGAATCGTGACCACGAAAGAGGTCAAGACAGATCCCGTTCCCTGTCGGCTTTCGTATTCCAGCTTTCCGGCTACTGAAAATGATGGAGTTCCAAAGATGGAGCAAACCACGAAACTCTTTTTATCTCCCGATGTGGCAGTGACACCGGGAGCTGACATTGATGTCAATCATCTGGGCAAGACACTGCGGTATAAGGCGGCTTCTTTACCTGCCTCGTATGGGAGCCACCAGGAGGTGATCCTAACCGTTCGTGAGGTGTACTAATGGCCAAAGTGAGAGTTTCGCTAAAAGGTTGCCAAAAAATCTACGAGAACGCCCTCAAGCTGGGGGACGGAGAAGTGCAAAAGGCCATGGAAAAATCTGTGGCCACCCTTGCCGGGGTGTATCTGAGAACGGCAAAGAAGAACACTCCGGTGGGCAAGAAGATTGTGCGTAAGGACCCGAAAACAGGAAAGGTTTACCGTTCAAAATCTGAGCATATGCGCCGGTCGTGGGATGTTGGAGAGGTAGAAAAGAAAGCCCTGGGGTACAGCCAGCAGGTTTTCAACTCCGCTTCTTATGCGTCCTACGTGAATGACGGGCATAGGCAGAGGCCGGGGCGGTATGTTCCTCTGCTGGGAAAAAGCCTAGTCGCATCCTGGGTGGATGGGTTGAACATCACCGAAAAAGCCCAGAAAGCTGTCCGAGAGGCTTCTCCGAAGGTCATTAAGCGCAATCTGCGTGCCGTAGAAAAGGGGCTGTTTAAATGATCGTGACAACTGAATTAATCAATGGACTGGCCCGGAAGCTGCACAGCATCCGGGCTTATCCCGTTTATGTGGACGAAATCAAGAACAACGTGCAGTTTCCGTGTTGGCGCATCAAGCTGTTGGACGATGCCAGTATGAAGCTGGTAGTCGGGGACCGGTATCAGCAGGAAGCCACCTTCGATGTGTGGATGATTCTCAACGAGAGAGGGGAAATCAGCGATGTTCGGGGGCAGGTTATCGACCTGGCAGAAGCCCTTATGTATGACTTGGAAGTCATTGCCCTGGAAGATGGGACAAAGGTGCGAGGAAGCGACCTGCACTATCGCATCACTGATGGGGTGTTGCACGTATTCGTGACCTATGCCCCGTTTACCCGGAGGATTAAACCGGCTGGCGAGGTTATGGAACATCTTGATGTATCTGGCAATACGAAAGGATGAACGAAATGGACGAAGAAAAAGCGGAAGCGACTGCAACCGTTGCTGAAAAGAAAATGGATGCACAGACCATCCTGGCATCTAAAAAATACGCACCCCATGTGAATCTGCTGTGGGCAATCCTGGATGATGGAGTGATGTACACCGAAAGCCAGGTGGATCAGATGATCCAGGAAGCCCAGGCCCATGTGGTGACTAAAGATATTAACGAATAAGGAGGAATGACGAATGGCACTTGGTGGTGGTACGTGGCTGTTCCAGAACAAGGTTCTGCCCGGCACGTACATTAATTTCGTGTCCAAAGTCAGGGCAAACGCTGAGATTGCAGACCGTGGCTTTGGGACTATGGCACTCGAACTGGACTGGGGACCCAGTGACCAGATTTTCCGTGTGGAAGCTGACGAATTTCAAACGGAATGCCAGAAGATTTTCGGTTATGACTATGGCAACGACAAGCTGGCAGGTTTGCGGGATCTGTTTCTCAACCTGAAAACCGGTTATTTCTACCGGCTGAACGGCGGCGGTGTTAAAGCGACTTGCACTCTGGGGACTGCGAAATATGCCGGTACTCGTGGTAACGATATTTCCATCGGCGTGCAGGATGATCCGGATACGGACGGAAACAAGGTCGTCTACACCTATCTGACCACTGACGGGATCCTGAAAACCGTGGACAAGCAGAGCGTTAAAACGTCTGCTGACCTGGTGGACAACGATTACGTGGTGTTCAAAAAGGATGGGGAACTGACCGTGGCGGCAGCAGTTAAGCTGACCGGTGGAACCAACGGCGAAACCGTGACCACGGCGGATTACCAGAAGTACCTGGATCTGATCGAGCCGTACTACTTCAACGTCATGGGCTATGCCGGGAGCGATACCAAGATTCAATCCCTTCTGCTGGCGTTTGTAAAGCGGCTTCGGGACGATGAGGGGAGCAAGTTCCAGGTGGTTCTGTTCGGAGCAGAAAGCCCGAACTACGAAGGTGTAATCAATATCAACAAGGCCAACGAAGTGACCGACTCCGGGAAGGAAAAGGGATCCCTGGCATACTGGGTGACTGGTGCGGAAGCGTCCTGCGCTATCAATGCAGATCTGACCAACTCCATCTACAACGGCGAGTTTACCGTCAAAACCCAGCTGAAACAGTACGAACTGCAACAGGCCATCCGTGATGGTCTGCTGACCTTCCACGTTGTTACTGATCCTGTTGATGGGGATGTGACCGGCGACGTAAGGGTGCTGGAAGATATCAACTCTTTCACCGAGTTTACGAAGTTGAAGAACGAGGACTTTGCACTGAATCAGGTAATCAGAGTACTGGACAACACTGCAATCGACCTGGCGCACGCATTCAACAAGGTGTATCTGGGTAAATCCCAGAACAACGATGATGGTCGGGACAGCCTGTGGGCCGATGGGTGCTATATCATGGAACAGTACCAGAAAGTCGGGGCAATTACCGGATTCGTGGAAAGCGATCTGGCGAAACCCGTGCAGGGGGATGATAAATCTTCCGTTGTGTGGACGTTCCAGGAACAGCCGGTGGTCAGCATGAAGAAGCTGTACGCCACCGTTGTGGTAGCGTAAGGGGGTGAAATAGATGCCGGATGCGATTAAAACTATGCTGGCAAAGGACGTGATCAACGCCAAGCTGGCCACGGCTTATATCACCGTGAACGGAAAAAGATACTTGCTTTTCCAGGCCAAGAAGCTGGAAGCAACTATCGAAAAAGAAAAGAAAGAAGTGTCCATCCTGGGCCGGGTACAGAAAGGCAACAAGGCGTACTCTGCGAAAGGCTCCGGAACGCTGGAAATCTATAAGAACACCAACTTGTTCGATGAGATGATCCAGAACTTCGTGGATAATGGCGTGGA
This sequence comes from Acidaminococcus fermentans, assembly GCA_004555735.1. Lineage (GTDB taxonomy): Bacteria > Bacillota > Negativicutes > Acidaminococcales > Acidaminococcaceae > Acidaminococcus > Acidaminococcus fermentans_A. Next base: position 35,225 of record SFHH01000009.1, on the reverse strand, counting down.
CACCTACTTCGATATGCAGGTGGTCAACGAGGACCCGACTTCTGATGCTGGGAGAAGAAGCATTATTTTGCAGAACTGCAACATTGATTCTGGTACGATTGCAAATTTTGATGTAGACGGCGATTGGCTGTCCGACTCTATCAAGTTCACGTTCGAGGGCTTCCGTATCGCTCAGAAGTTCAACGAACTGGACGGCATGAACGCTTGATTGAAGGGCAGGGTTTTCCCTGCCTTTTCCTTTATAGATTTTCCCGAGGAGGAATAACGAATGGCTAACGAAAAAAATATGCGTGCATTCTACCGGGATGCCGTTGAAGAAAATAAATCTGTGTTTTTCCCTGCGTCCAAACGAATCAAAGATGAAGAAGGCAACCCCGTCATGTGGGAACTGCGTGTCTTGGGATACGACGAAATCAAGGCAATCACCAAACGGAATACCAAGAACGTCCCCAATAAGGTGACCGGGGCAGCAGAAAAGAGAACCAATGCGGAAGAAGCGGCCATGGAAATGACGCTGAAATCTATTGTGTTCCCTGATCTGAATGATGCAGATCTGCAAGATTCCTGGGGCGTGGTCGGGGCCGAAGCCCTGCTGAAAGCTATGCTCACCCCTGGCGAAATCGTCGACCTGGAAAACGCTGTACAGTCTGCGGCTGGATATAGCACCGAAATGGACGAAAAGATTACTGCGGTAAAAAACTCTTAAAGGGCAATGACGTAGACGCTAATGTGCTGTATCTGATGTTCATCAAACTGCACATTCTGCCGCACGTCTTTTACGAATTGCCCGTCTGGGAACAGGCAGTAATCTATGCGTTCGTTGACGTTTATCTACAAAACAAGAAAGCAGAAATGCAAAAGATGAAAGGAAAATAGGGGGAAGGAGGTATAAAATGGCCAAAATAACAGACACCATCGAACTGATTGACGGGGTTTCCCCGACTTTCGCAAGAATTGCAAGTGCGGCTGAAAACTATGCCAACAGGATGCAGAGCATCGGGAAGGCGGCTCAATCTGTGTCTGATTCTGCCGACTATGCAGTGGGCAGGTTTTCCGCTTTGAAGAATGTGTTCGCAGGAAGTTTCCTGGCGAACGTGGCTACGGGTGCGCTGGATATGGTCAAGAATCAGATTATGGGAGTCGTGGAGCTTGCTGACCATGTAGCCGGGACGAATGCCAGGTTACAGATGATTGCTGGGAGCCAGGAAAACGTGGTGGCCCTCAACAACATGATCTTCGAATCTGCCCAGAAAGCCCGTGGGGAATACCTGACCATGGCTGATACCGTGGCCAGCTTGTCTGTCAATGCCAGGGATGCCTTTCCGGATCCCCGTGAAACCGTTGGATTTGTGGAAGGACTTCAGAAGCTGTTCGTAATCGGTGGGGCATCTGCTGAAAACCAGAAGTTTGCACTATTGCAGTTACAGCAAGCCCTGGCATCTGGTCGACTGCAAGGGGACGAATTCAGATCCATTACCGAAAACGCCCCTATCCTGCAAGATATGATCGCCAAGACTATGGGCATCACCAGGGGCGAGCTGAAGGACATTTCCACCCAGGGGGCGATCACTTCCGACATCATCAAAAAGGCAGTGCTGGACAATGCAGATGAAATCGAAGAACGATTTGCGAAGATGCCCAAAACCTGGGCGGACCATATGACCGAAATTAAGAACACGGCTATGAGGGCGTTCGGACCTGTGATTTCGTATCTGTCCAGGATTGCCAATAGCCCTGCAATCAAGACAGCTGTGGGTGGCATCAAACAGGCAATTACAAGCGTTGCCCCGGTTGTCTATTACGTTGTTGACCTGATCAACAGAGGGATTAACATGGCGGTAGGTGCCTTTTCTGCGGCATCCAGGTTTATCCAACAACACTCTTTTGCAGTCCGTGCTGGGCTGATCCTGGCGGCTACGGCCCTGGGGGTATTTGCGGCCCATGCACTCTGGGCGGCTTCTGGAACCATTGCGGCTGCGGTTGCCGCAGGGATGCACGCCGCAGCAAGCGTGGCCGATACCGCTGCCATCTTCATCATGACCGCCGCCACTGAGGGACTGACAGCCGCTTTCATGGGGCTCAATGCTACGATGTTCGCCAGCCCCCTGTTCATCATTCCGGCTGTGATCGTGCTGATTGTCGGGGCACTTTATCTGGGTGTTGCGGCCTTCAACCATTTCGCAGGGACGTCTATTTCTGCGACCGGTATTGTGGTGGGTGCTTTTTCCTGGGCGTTCGCAATCATCCGCAATATCCTGGTGTTTTTCCTCAACATGGCCATAGCTGTGGCCAACTTCTTTGCCAGCGTGTGGAACAATCCCCTGGATGCTATTTACAACCTGTTTGCGGATATCTGGAACGGCATCGTTGGACTGGTTGCCGCCGCCATCAACAATATTATCGACATGATCAACAAAATTCCCGGCATCGACAAAGTGAAGGCTGGGGGATTTGCTCATGTTGACTGGACCATGCAAACAAGGGAAATAGCAGGCCGGATTGCCAATCCTATTGAGTACAGCGATCTGACCAGTGCGGCCCAGTGGGGCTATGAGCAGGGAGCAAGCATCGGACAGATTTCCATGCCGGAAGTTGGTGCCCCTGCTTTCGACCCTTCCAAGCTGGAAAACCAGGCCGGGAATATTGCGGGGAACACCGGGAAAGGGGCTGATGCGGCAAAACGCACTGCTGATGCCCTGGACAGTGCCCAGGAAGATCTACGGTATTTGCGAGAGATTGCCGAACGAGAAGCAGTCAACAAGTACACAACAGCCTCCGTTACCATCGAGATGGGCGGCATGACCAACAATATCAGCAATGAAATGGATATTGATGGTGTGGTGGACGTGCTGAGCCAGGGACTGCTTCAGAGCATGGCCGCAGGGGCAAGGAAGGTGCACGCATGAGCTATTACTTTTACTTGGGTATGGTGCAATTGCCCGTACCACCGGCCCGGATGGAACTGAAAATCAATGGAAAGAACCGGGTGATCAATCTGATCAATGAGGGCGAGGCGAATCTGATAAAAGCCCCCGGCCTGTCTGAGATTGAGTTCGATGCCCGGCTTCCCAACAACCGTTACCCGTGGGCTGACTATGATACAAGCCTGTTGAGCGGCCTTGCTAACTCTTTGATTGCCGGAGCGACCGGAATCGATAACTTTTTCGGCTACAAGAAAGCTGAGTATTTTCTTAATCAGTTCGAAACGCTGAAAACGTCCAAGGAGCCTTTTCAGTTCATCGTCTGTCGAATGGTGGGATTCAACGTTTTGTTTTCAACCAACATGACTGTTACTCTGGAAGATTACAGCATCGTGGAAGATGCTGACAGCGAAGGAACGGACGTTGTGGTGCCTTTAAAACTGAAAGAGTACCGCTATTTCGGGACAAAAACAGCCAAGATGGAGAAGGACAAGGACGGGAACGAAAAACTGGTGGTACAGGACAACCGGCCAACCGTTGGGAAAAATATCCCTTCACTGGCCAAAATCACCAAGAACGTGACCTGTTACGAAGCCGTGAAGATGCTGACCGGTGGAAAAGTCAACTGGCGGTCTGTGCTAACTAGTAACCTGGTTACCAATCCGCTCCAATCCATGGCAGGGAAGGTGTTGAAGTTATGACGGAAGCAGCTCAACAGCCCAATACGAACAGCGTGGCCAACTACTCCGGTGGGAACACCGAGGGGCTGACTATGGTCATTCATGTAAAAAAGACGGATGAATATTTCGTCCCGGCTGTCCTGGATGATGTGCGGCTAGAACTGCATCGAAAGGGTGCCCCTGGGAAAATGACTTTCAAGGTCGTTCGGGATGAAGTCTTAAAAATGGGATACGGCGACACCATCGATGTGACCTGGAAAGGGAAGCAGTTTTTCCACGGATTCATCTTCGAAAAGAAGAAAACAAAGAATGACTTGTGGAACGTCACCGCCTATGATCAGATGCGCTACCTGCTGAACAAAGACACTTTCCAGTACGTGGGACGTACTGCCACTCAAGTAATTCGAGAACTGGCAGAGGATTTCGAACTGAAAGTAGGCGACCTGGACGATACCGGCTATGTGATTCCGAAGCACAGGGACCCTGATGAAACAATCATGGATATGTGCCAGACAGCCATGGATATCACGTTGATGCAGACCGGCAAAATGTACGTGATCTATGACGACTGCGGGAAACTCACGTTAAAAGAGATATCCAAACTCAAGACTGATCTCTACTTTGACGGCGAAACTGCTGGTGACTACGACTATACCGGGACCATCGACAAAGACACTGCCAACCTTATCAAGTTGGATCTGGACAGTGGGCAGAATGGCCACCAGGTTATATATGCCCCTGCCAGCAATTCCGACTATCAAAAATCCCCCACCCGGAAACAGTGGGGGGTATTGCAGTATTACGAAAGCCTGAATCCGTCCGGTATGACCATTGCGCCCCAGGCCCTGGCCAACAAGCTGCTAGAGATGAAGAACCACGTCCGGCGCACTTTCAGGCTGAAAGACCAGGCTGGTGACTTGAGCATCCGAGGCGGCTCCATGGCCTGGCTGAATGTAAACATTGGCGAGGACGACATGGAAGAAAAGAAGGAAGGGCAGGCGTATCAAGTGATCGTGGACAGCGTGACGCACAAGTTCACGAACAACTGCCACTTGATGGATCTGGATCTAATTGGGAGTTTCCTCAACGGGAAATCGGATTCTTCTTCCGGCGATTCTTCCGGGGCCAATACCGGTACTGCTTCTTCTGGTTCTGGTTCTGGCTCTGCTTTCGGTTCCGGTAGCGACTTCGGAACTGGATATTCTTCCGGTTCCAGTCAGACTAGCCAGGTCCACGAAGGACTTACCCAGGGGGCTGACGCTTGGGTTGGTGCAACCATGGAGAACGGCACCGAAGGGTGCGCCGAAGCTGTCGGTAAGGTCGGAAGCTATTACAGCCCCTTCCTGGCGCAGGAATGCAGGGATGGTGTAGCCAGAGTCCCGACAATGGTAAGCGATGCCGGAAACAATGTGATACCGTTTAACGCCAGCCAGCTCGAAGAAGGAGATGTAATTGTCTATGATGATGATGATCATGTGGTTATCTACGATGGCAATGGCGGTTATGTGGGCAACTCTTCCAGCCGTGACATGGTGGTGAACGGGAGTAACTATTGGGAAATGGATGGCATGACGCCAACCAAAATCATTAAGACGTCCCATTTTTAAGAGGTGATTCGATGAACGCTAAACTTTATCAAGTTATGCAGGAGATGATCGCCCAGAACGTGGGAGACATGAAGCCCTGTGACTATATCCTGGGGACCGTTGAAAGCGTTTCCCCGTTATCTGTGAGAATCAGTAGTAAAGACGTGATATCCTCTGACTTCCTCATTCTCACTGATATGGTTAGGGATTACCAAGTCGATATTTCTGTCAATCACAAGACGGAAAATGCGGCAGGGGGCAGCGGAGAAGCCCAGTATGCGTCCCACAATCATGCCTATGTGGGACGGAAAACTATCACCGTACACAACGGGCTGAGCGTGGGGGAAGTCGTGATTCTGCTTCGGCAAGCAGGAGCGCAACAATATCTGGTGGTATCCCGCTATGGGATGCACGCCAACATCAGCGGTCAATGGGGGTGAGTGAATGAGCCTTTTACCTGTGGACCCGGCCCGGCCTGTTGGGGCTGTGGCCATTAAGACGACTGAGGTATATCCGAACAAAACGTATCGGATGATGATAGATGATGATCGCATCTCCGGAACTATCACGGATAACCTGGAAGCCGTAGAACAGGCTGTGTACAAGGTGCTGAACACTGAGCGGTATCAGAACATCATCTACAGTTGGAACTATGGGGTGGAGTTAGCCGAGCTTTTCGGAAAGCCCATCCCTTTTGTATTGCCGGAAATCCCAAGAAGAATCAAGGAAGCACTGACCCAGGACGATCGCATCACGGATGTGACTAATTTCGACCTCAGCTACGACAAGGGCGGAAGCGTCCTGGCAAAGTTTACCGTGATTACCATCTACGGGAATCTACAAGCCCAGAAAGAGGTGAGAATTGCCAATGTATGAGGGACAAACAGAGGATGTGATCGAGAAGCGGATGCTTTCGGTTATGTCTAAAGATATTGATAAACGAGAAGGTTCCATCGCCTTTGATGCCACGAAACCGGCAGCCATTGAATTCATGCTCATGTATGCTGCCCTGGACTACTTCATGACAAATACATTCGGGGATACTGCCGACCGTGAACATCTGATCGAGAGAGCCAAAGAACGGGGCCTGGAACCTTACGAAGCGACTTATGCCTATGTGACCATCGAGGCCACACCGGCCACGGTTGTACTCCCCGTTGGGAGTCGCTATTCCGTGGACGAATTGAACTACGTTGTCACTAAAAGGCTGACTGCCGGGGGCAATCAGTATATGGCCCAATGCGAAAAATCCGGTACTGAAGGAAACAAGGTCAGCGGCAGAGCAATCCCTATTGACTATGTGGCTGGATTAGAGTCCGCCAAAATCGTGAATGTTATCGTGCCTGGGGAAGATGAAGAAGAAACAGAAGCATTTCGGAAAAGGTATCTTGAAAGTTTTCAAACCCAAGCATACGGGGGGAACATCGCTGACTACCAGGAAAAGGTGAACGCCATCAAAGGGGTGGGCGGTGTGAAGGTCTACCCGGTATGGGACGGCGGCGGAACTGTGAAAGTTGTGTTCATGACGAGCGAACACAAGCCCCCTGAGCCAGAATTCGTAAGCGAGGTACAGGAAGCCCTGGACCCGGTACCGTACCATCAGAAGGGAGTGGGGATTGCCCCCATTGGGCATCGTGTGACCGTTGAAGCCGCTGCCCAGAGTGCGGTCAACATTGGGTTAAACATTAAATTCCTGGGCACTGATACCTTTTCCACCTGCCTTGCGGACATTACCGCCACCATCCAGGCGTATTTTGACGAGCTGAACAAGGGGTGGCAGGACACCGAAGTGGTGACAACCAGCCGGTATGAGAATCGTGGCATCGTTATCCGTATCAGTCAGATTGAAAGTCGCCTGTTGGCCCGCCCGTATGTGGCCGATATTAGCCACACGACGCTGAACGGAACAGAGGAAAACGTGGAGCTGGCCAATAATGCCCTGGCCACAATCGGGACAATTTCTGACGTTTCTGGGGGAGCATGATGAAGAAAATAACCCGTAATGTACGACTGGAAAAATACACCCCTTGGGTGCTTAAAAACGCCAAGGAAATCCTGGCAATCTGCCAGGCTGAAAACCAGGAATTTAACACTCTGTATGGCCAGATCTGGCGATGGTTTGCGAACACCTTTATCTTCAACACTGACATTGCTGGGGTTGAGAGGTGGGAAAAGATGCTGGGGATTTATCCACCGGAAGGGGCAAGCATCTTCGACCGACGAGCCGCTATCTTTTTAATGGTCAACGGAACGACTCCCTACACCGAAAAATCTTTCGAGGTGCTGACTGATGGGATGTATCACAAGGGAGCCGTTACCCTGGGCGTACACCCCGACAGCTATACTGTGGTACTCAACCTGGCCGATGATATGACCGAAAGAATCAACGAGATTCGTAGGTATGCCCGGCTGATCATTCCGGCTAATATGACCATCCAGGCGGCACGGACCGTGCCCGTTTACAGCCCTGTATATACAGGTGCCGTTGTCCGAAAGCACTGCAAGGCCGAGGTCGGTAGGCTGGCAGGGGATAAAGTCAAACGAAGTTCTGTCAGCTTCAACGTGGCTCGTGGCATCCATGAGGTGGACAAGGCCGACAACATCGAAATCACCCTGAATGGATTAAAGCCGTCCCCCGTGATGGTACGGCACGGGCAGGAAGTCAGCCCATCGCCCACTTCCCAAATCGGTGACTTCGACAACCTGTTTTACGTGGATGCTGATGGGAACATCCGTCAGAAAGCTGTGCAATAAGAAAGGAGTGAATCAATGAGCGAGTTTAGCAACGTGAATATCGGGGAAGCCGGGATGCACCTCATCGAGCTGTCCGCATCTATGAGCAAGCCCCTTGTTTTTACAAAATGCGAAATCGGGGATGGGATTTCTGACGGGACTACCCGGACGGAACTTATCTCGAAGAAAATGACTGCCCCCATCACAAGGGTGGCCGAGGTGGTAAACGCTGATGTGTCAGAAGCCCGTAACGTGCTGTACTTTGCGTATTCCAATGACGGTATCGCAGAAGGAGCTGGTTTCAGTGCCACTGAAATCGGGATTTATGCCAAAGTTTCCAGCGATTCTTACACCGACTCCGGGTGGGGAGGATATAAAGGCGAGGAAACGTTCTACGGGTACGCCTATGCCGTGGATGCCAAGCACGGCGAATGGATTCCAGACAAGACGTACAAAATGGATGTGCAGGAGTTTGCCATTTATACGTCCGTAGGCAATGCGTCGTCTGTCGGAGTAGAAATCACGAGTGACGTATACGCTCGAGAAGAAGATTTCGAATATCATCTCACCGACCCAGAAGCCCACAGCGATTTCAAGGGTTGCTCTGATGCTTCTTCTGGGGTGCGGGGGTTTGTACCTGCCCCCAAAGCTGGGGACGGGAAAAAATTCCTTTCCGCTACCGGAGGATGGGAGAGGGCTGGGCACAGCCCGTTGGAGCTGTACGACCTGATTTACCCTGTCGGGATCGTCTTAGAATTCGAAAACAGCACTGACCCGAACACCGTGTTCCCCGGCACTACCTGGATTATGACGCAAAAAGGCCAGGTCGCAGTAGGGGCTGGTGACTACTGGGAAACCGGGACGAAATACACCTATGCTTTAGGCGATACCGGGGGCGAGGTCAAACACCCACTCTCTGCCGTTGAACTGGCACCCCATAGTCATAGAGCAATCTGCTCCACAGATGGCAATCATAATCATGGATATAGCCGAACGAATCCGTCGAACCCGGATAATGCGGCAACAGGATCTAGTGCAGGGCATTGGGAAAACATGACTACTTCTAACGCTGGTTCCCACACCCACACGATCACTATTGAGCCTACAGGCAGTGGCCTTGGGCACGAGAACCGCCAGCCATATAAGGTCGTCGCAAAGTGGCTCAGGACGGCTTAGGCAGTCCGACACCATTTGTTCACGACTTTGTACGGCTGTCTGTTTTCATGCGGTACATTGCCGCCAGTAGCCCCGATGGTCACAGTATGAGCGTGGGCACCGTCTGTGCTTGTGTTCCACAGGGCATTATCCCAGTCGCCGGTGCCGATGTCTTCGAAGCCGAAATGAGAGTTAGACGAGTCGTAGAATCCGTATACAGGATTTTTGTACTCGGTGGATTTTTCGCCCATGACGCCATGATGGTGCGCCCCGTTCGTGCTCACGCTGGCACTGTGCCCGTGGCTGGTCATTTCATCGGCAGTGAAGAAGAGTGAAGAAGGAGGAAAAATGAAAGTTTTTCAGATCTTAAAAGAACAAGTGACGATCATCCAGGGTTCAAAGGTTTATATCGACTCCCTGGATAACTTTAAGACTGACTCCGGGGTGGATGATCTTCCCGGGATGGTCTTGTATGACGAAAACCAAAAATGCTGTATCGCGGATAGCCTTTTTTACAACTATCCTAACGACACCTACGAAGGGTATCTTGCAAAGCTCCAAGATTACCTGGATGCAAAAGCCAAAAGGGAATACGTTCCCCCTGCCGAGCCGACCGTGAAAGAGAAGAAAACGGCCCTCACAGCCGACTATAACAGTGGGGTGGAAGAGTTATCCAGCTCTTATAACATCGCCTGTCTGAGGGGCGATACGGAAGCCCAGGCAAGCATCAAACAGGATTTCGCTGACTTGCAAGAAGCCTATAAGGCAGAAATGGAGGCGTTGCAATGAGATTTAAACTCCCGAAAAGATGCCCGTACTGTGCCCATAAGCTGGACGCAGAAGGGAAATGCGTGAACCAGGATTGCATTGCCTACGTGCCGCCGAAAGAAGCGGAGAACACTACGGAAGCTGATACCAACGAGAGCGATGGAAAGGGGGTGGCTGAATGACTACACGGGCTTATGTCCCCAACGTGGACGGAGAAGGTTCCATCGGGACTACGGATAAGAAGTGGGGGGCTATGTACGTGGCCAGCCCCGATTCCACGGCTAGCGACAACCGTGTAGCATCTACGGCGTGGGTACAGTCGATTGTTGCTGATGCCTTAAAGAGCGCAAAAGAAGAAATCTATAAACAGGCCAAACTCGACGCCCACCCTGTCGGCAGTTACTACTGGAGCAACGACAGCACGAGCCCGGCTACCCTTTTCGGAGGCACCTGGGAGGCCCTGCCAGCTGGCTATACGCTGATTGCACAGGGTAGTGGCACCGATGATTATGGAAACTTTACGTACACGGCGGGTCAAAAATATGGCGAACGGAAACATCAGCTCACCACCGATGAAACGCCTATTCATAGCCACGTCTATTATCTCGATACGACAAAGAAAGGGAGCAGCGGGGAAAGTTCATGGTTAGTTGACGCAGGAACAATTGGTTCCAAAATAACGGACCGTCCACGAACTACGGAACCAACCGGTGGCGACCAGCCCCACAACAACATTCAACCGTGCATCGCCGCTTATGGATGGCGTAGAACTGCATAGCCACCGAGGAATTGCCCAAAATTAAAGGCGATGTCCAATTCCGGCAGGTAAATAAGAACCAGAATATCTTGAGTGAAATTAACGACGACCCAACGGCTTCCGGAGCCTTTTCATTTGTCCGGCATGGTGGCAGTAAGTGGGAAGGGAGTATGGCTTTGGGAAATTCGGCCACCGATAATACGGATGTTTTGCACCTCAAATTCGGCGGCAATCAACCACATAACACGATGCCCCCATCCATCGCCTGTTATGGCTGGCGTAGGACCGCTTAGGCTGTACGTTGCCAGCAGTATGCCGCTACAGATGGCTGAAGGTTGTTATGAGCCGCATTGCCGCCAGTTCCATCCGTGGTTCCGGCAGGGTCGCCCAGACCGCCTTGCGGGGAATTTGCTGTAGTTCCAGCATCTTCCTTCCATTCACCAGACACCTTAAAAGCCCCCAGTGTATAGCGTTCCCATTTCCCGTCCCTGTATAGCTGCGGGGCACCGCTTGCTACAGTGTTCCAGGTTCTTACCATGTGTCCGTGGGAAGCTATTTCCTCGGTGGCATCCGCCAGCACTAACTGTATTTACCGTATCAGTAGCCTTGTTTGTATATCCAAAACGCTGAGGAACAGTCGCTCCACTTAATTTCCCACTGGTTTCTAAGTTAACAATCGGATTAGGATTCCCATCAGATGTTGTCATTCTCTCTTGATGCATGTGAGGAGCCATTTCATCGGTGGATACCTGGAAAGCAATTTCATGTCAATTTTACCTCACTTTATGTCCTTGACAAGGCCGCAACGGGCCCACGTTAAGCACAGGAAAAGCACCTTACGCATCGGCTTATGATGCCGCTGTCGGGGCGATGGCTAAAAAAGGAAAAGACCTGGTTACTCACAAAATATCCACTGCTTTTCGGAGCTCGGACAAGGTTTTATGCGTGTATACGGCTTTTGTCACCCCTTTTCTGGCGTGGCCCAAAATCATTTTGACCACGGTGTCGTTGATGCCTGCTGAATCGAGCATTGATGCGGCTGTGTGACGTGTCTCGTGGGGCGTGTGGTGCATGGATAATGCTTTCATCACCTTGTCCCACTGACGGCGGAAAGAGTCGTAAGAACGGCAGGGGCAGAGCCAGGGAGATGCCTGGATTCTGGCCAGGACAAACGGCCATATCTTTTTACTGACCGGGACCTGCCGGATGCCCGCCCTGGTTTTGCTTTTTCGTATGACCAGGCATCGCTGGCGAATCTTCACATCGGATGCCTTGATATTAAGATATTCACCGCATCTGATGCCGGTATAAATCAGAATCAGTACATCAACTGCAAATGGCGTTTCGAGATTAGCCCATAGCCGATTCCGTTCTCGGACGGTGAAGGGCTTTTTCTTATGCACCGGGATGTGCGGGTCGATGGAAAGGCGGCTGGCATAGTCCGTGGTTACTATGTCGTATCTGATGGCATAGTCGTAGAGCTGTTCCAGTAGCCCTTTGACTTTCTTCTGCGTGGCGTATCCAGCAATCTTTTTCACATCGTCAATGGCGGCTTGCAGATCTCTGTATCGGAGAGAGGCGAAAGGCCGGGAATGGAGGGGTGAGAGATGCTTAAAACAAATCTCATAGGCTTTCCGAGAGGACACGGACAGACCCGGAAAATGTTCCTTCTTCCATCTTTCGTAGATGGCGGAAAAGGGGGTTTTCGCTTGCATGGTGTCTGTTTCATTGACGGAAAAGAGATGGCTCAGACCTTCCACGTAGGTTGCAAAATACCCTAGTGTTTTTTGATGGCCGTTGATGGTCTTTTTAACGACCCAGGGGCGGCGGCGATTACCGTTGAGCTTATAGCAGGTGCCGAAGCCGTTCGGGAGTTTCATAAAATCACAACCTTTCAAGTTATTATAAGGAGGATACCAAAAAGTGAACGATATTGTCATCGAAGGGCTGAGTACTGCCGTGAGCCTGGCCGTTGGGGGGCTGGTGGGATATGTAGTTGCCTATGTCACCGAGCTGAGAGCGGTCAGAAAGGGAATGCAGCTGATTCTGCGGGCTTCCCTCAATGATATGTATGTGCGGTTCCAACGGACGCCGCCGACTGTTGATGAAAAGCAGGTTTTCGAGGAGATGTACGATGTTTACGAACGGCTGGCGGACAACGGCATCATGACTGCAAAGCACGAAGAAGTACTAAAGATGCCGGAAGAGGTTCGAAAGTGAAGAAGCTGCAGGGTATACTGTTGAACCTGCTGGGCTCGGTGGGCCGCATGAAGGTCCGGGGGCTTCCCCGTGCCCTAGTGATCGTGTTAATGCTTTTGATCATCGGCAGTATCATCCTGTATCTGTCCGGCTGGGTATGGCTTTGGGCTTTCCAGGGCAGGGTAGACTTGCCAGCACTCAACATGCTGATACAGACGCTAACAGGCGTATCCTTCATTGCGGCGATTGGGTTTATTGGGAAATCCCTTGTTGATGATGATGGGGACGGGGTTCCGGATCCCTGGCAAGGAGAACAGAAGAAAGAGGGGAATGGAAAATGATTAAAGGAATTGACGTATCCGAGAACAACGGGAACATTCCGTGGGATGATCTGCAAGCCCAGGGCGTCCGTTTCTGCTATGTGCGCAGCTCATACGGGAAGCATGGACGGGACGAGATGTTCCGGGAAAACGTGGCCCAGGCTCATGCCCATGGGATGCTTGTCGGGGCGTATCACTACGACTATAGCCTTTCCGTTGAGGATGCTGTGCAAAACGCCAAAAACTGCCGGGCAGCTATTGAAGAATCTGGCGTTCTGCTGGAATTGCCCGTGTTTTACGACATGGAAGATGCTGACCATTGGAAGAAAAACAACGGCTTCGAAAAAGACCCGGCCCTGGTCACTGCTATGTGTAAGGCTTTCGGCGAGCACATCGGCCTTAATTGGGGCGTGTACGCATCTTACGACTGGCTGACCACAGTCATCGACTGGCAGTCCCTGGGGTGCCCGATCTGGAACGCTGAATGGGGCCCGGTGGATGATATCGGCGGATATGTGTGGCAATGGACCGACGACTATTTAGGATACGGGATTGACGGAGATTATATGTACGATAATGCCCTGTTTGGGGATTAAGTAGCGTGTTTTAAATGGCGTATGAGGTCAGAACGGCCTTGTACGCCGCTTTTTTGTTTTCCATATAACCTTATATGTGAGAACCGCAAAAATACGCTCACAAACGGCCATAGGAGGTGGAAGAATGGAACGTGAACAAAAATGGAAAATCATCACGGTCATCGTGGGATTAATTGCCCTGCTGGCGGTATGCTGTGCTATCTACGGATGCCATCAGGACAAAAAGGAACAGCCGAAAGTGATGGATTACCGGCAGACAACCGACCCGGGAGCGGTAAAAAAGGAACTGGGTGTATCTGATCAGACAGCCAGGGAAATCACCAGGGAAATCTACCATGTGCAAGCCTCTGATACGCCTCCGGCTGTAACGTATTATGTGCAGGCCCCGGACGTGGAGAGCGGAGCCCGGCAGGTGGCCCAAGAAATCAAAAAAGGTTCCCCAGACCTTCCGGAACAACTATCCGAAAAGACAGACAGAACGGTGGTTACAGCTGACACCGACCGGCAGAAGGTTGATGTATACAAAATCAACCTGCGGAAAAGTCATAAGATCAAGGCCGGGGTGCTGACCGCTGACGGGAAAACCTATGGCGGCGTGGGCTTCCAGGCGGGAAGATGGGAAGGTATGGTGTACACCAGATCTGGGCAGAAAGTCGAAGCCGCTTCACTGACATACACTCTAGCCGAATGGTGATTTGTGGCCGAAATTGATTTCGGGAGCAAACTTTAAATGTCGGATTTACTCAAAATTCCCAAGAGTACCATCGAAAAATGGGAAATGGGAATTCGAAAGCCACCGGAATGGGCCGTGATGCTCATAGTTGAGAAGCTGGAAATCATGAACGGCAGAAAAACGGCAGAAAAATAAAACTGAATTACTGTTTTTATTTAAAATCCAAAAGATGTTATCCGCTAAAAAAGTAGGCCCTACCGATATTTATGTGAAATATTGGTATGGGCCTTTAATCTGTGCTAAAATAAACTGTACACTTATGTTCAGATGAGAGAGGAGACACCAGGGTGACAAAAGTTTTCATTTCTGCGGGAGAGGCATCCGGCGATTTGCATGCCGCTGCCCTGACCCACGCCATCCTGCAGCAGGACCCTGCGGCCCAGGTCTTTGGCATGGGCGGTGATGCCCTGGCAGCAGCCGGCGGCGAAGTGGTGTTCGATTATAAAGAATACAGCGTCATGGGATTTGTGGAAGTCCTCCAGTCCCTGCCTCGGCTTTTTGGCCTGAAAAAAGCTTTCCGCCGGATCATGGAGGATCGGAAGCCGGATGTGTTCGTCACGGTGGATTATCCGGATTTCAATATGCGGGTGGCCAAAGAGGCTAAAGCACTAGGCATCCCGGTGTTTTCCTATATCCCGCCTTCTGCCTGGGCCTGGCGCCGGGGACGGGCCAAAGAGGTGGCCCGGCTGGCCACGAAAGTAGCCTGTATCTATCCTTTTGCGGCAGACGTCTATCAAGCGGCCGGAGCCCCGGTGGAATTCGTCGGAAATCCTCTGGTAGATATCGTACAGCCCAGCCTGAGCCCTCAGGAAGGGGAAGCTTTCATCGGCAAACGGCCCGGCCGTCCCGTAGTGCTCCTGCTGCCCGGCAGCCGGGTCAAGGAAATCACCGGGGTCCTGCCGGTGATGCTCCAGGCCCTGCCCTTGATCCGGGCCCAGCGGCCGGAGGTGGATTTTGTCCTCCAGAAGGCACCGTCCATCGATGGGGCCCTGCTCCAGGGCATCTTGGCCGCCAGTCCAGTACCCATAAAGGTAGTGGAAGGGCACAATTACGATGTAATGACCGCCTGTGATGCGGCCCTGGCTACCAGCGGCACCGTCACCCTGGAAGCAGCCCTCTGCGGACTGCCCAGTGTCATCTGCTATACCGCCAGTCCTCTCAGCATGTGGATCGCGAAACATATGGTCTATGTGAAATACATCGGCCTTCCCAATATCCTGGCCGGGAAAGAGATCCTGCCCGAACTGATCCAGGAAAACATGACCCCGGACCATATGGCCGCTTCCATCCTCCATTTCCTGGAACCAGAAACGGCAGCGGCGGTCCGGGAAGAAATGCGGCAGGCTGCAGCCAAACTGGGACAGCCGGGAGCCGTGGAACGGACGGCGAAACTGATCCTCGAAACAGCAAAGGAGAATCCATGAACCTATATCTGCGAATCTTGCGCTTCATCAAACCCTATCTGCCCCGTCTGGCCGTGGCCGGTATCTGTACGGTGCTCACCTCTGCCGCCAACCTGTACGTCCCCTGGATCGTCCGGGACGTGATCGACAAGGTATTCATCAACAATGATGCCCAGCTGCTGAATTTGATCGCCTTGGGTATCGTGGTGATCTTCTTTGCCAGGGGCATTACCTATTATGGGCAGAACTACCTGATGAACTACGTGGGGGAAAGCGTGGTCATCGATATCCGGGGCTTGGTGTTCAAGAAGATGATGGAACTGGATACCCGGTTCTACGATACCAATAAACTGGGCACCATCATGAGCTATGTGACCAACGATGTCCAGGCCATGCAGAGCGCCATGGTGGACAATTCCGTAGAAATCATCACGGAAACCTCCGTCCTCATCGGCTCCATCTGCGCCATGATCTACCTGGACTGGAAACTGACCCTTTTCGCTTTTTGCACCTTCCCGGTGGTACTGTTCTTCATGGATTTCTTCGGTAAGAAGATCCGCAAGACCGGCCATCGGATCCAGCAGGCTACGGCCGACATCACTTCCGTGCTCCAAGAGACCCTGTCTTCCAGCCGGGTGGTGAAGTCTTTTGTCCGGGAACCCTACGAAATCGCCCGGTTCGAACGGACCAACCGGCAGAATTTCGACGCTAACATGAAGAGTGTCCGGCTCATGGGCACCCTGTCCCCGGTGATCGAATTCATCGCGGCCCTGGGTGTCACGGCCATCATCTGGTTCGGGGGCCGGGGCGTCCTCAGCGGCGACATTACAGCCGGATCCCTGATCGCCTTCCTGGTCTATGCGGTGAACATCTCCAATCCCATCAAGCGGATCGCCCGGGTGCTGGGGAATATCCAGAAAGCCCTGGCTGCGGCGGACCGGGTGTTCAGTATCCTGGATCTGGACGAAAAGATTCCGGAAAAAGCCGATGCCATCGCCCTGCCGCCTGTAAAAGGCAAAGTAGAATTCCGGGACGTGTCCTTCTCCTACAACCCGGATGAACCCATCCTGAAGCATCTGACTTTTGCCGCAGAGCCTGGCCAGGCCATTGCCCTGGTAGGTCCTAGCGGAGCAGGGAAATCCACCATCGCCAATCTGCTGCCCCGGTTCTATGATGTGACCGAAGGAGCCATCCTCATCGATGACCATGATATCCGGGATGTCACGGTGTCCTCTCTGCGGGAACAGGTAGGCATCGTGCCCCAGGAAACCAATCTGTTCAACGATACGGTCTATAACAACATCTTGTACGGGCGGCTGGATGCTACCCGGGAAGAAGTGCTGGCAGCGGCCAAAGCGGCCAATGCCGATGAATTCATCCAGAATCTGCCCCAAGGCTACGACACCTATCTGGGCGACCGGGGCATCAATGTATCCGGGGGCCAGCGGCAGCGCATCGCCATTGCCCGTGCCATCCTGAAGGATCCCCGGATCCTGATCCTGGACGAAGCTACCTCCGCCCTGGATACGGAAAGCGAACGGATCGTCCAGGAAGCCCTGGACCGCCTGATGGTGGGGCGGACCTCTTTTGTCATCGCTCACCGGCTCTCTACCATCCAGAATGCCAGTAAGATCCTGGTGCTGGACCACGGGGAAATCGTGGAAGCAGGGACCCATGAGGAACTGATGGCTCTCCATGGGCTCTATGCCCATCTCCACGACATCCAGTACCGGGAAAAAGCCGAGCAGGCAGAAGTCCAGGAACTAGAAGGAAGGACAGCGGCAGGGACGGAGGTCCACTGATGGTCCAGCCGTTTCCTGTCAATCAGCCAAGCCAAATGAAAACGAGGTCAAAGCATGTATTATATCTATAACTTCCTGGCCACAGTTTTATTCATCTTCGTGATCCTGCCCTATTTTACCTGGCGGTATTTCCGGGAAAAGGGATTTCCCCGCCGGTTCCGCCAGAGTATGGGGTTCCTCCGGGATGAAGAAATCGCGGCCGTTGCCCATAAAAATTGCATCTGGATCCATGGTGCGTCGGTGGGAGAAATCGTGGCCACCAGTCCTTTGGTGAAAGAAATCCGCAAGGCGATGCCCGATGCCAAGATCCTGGTGTCCGCCGTGACCACAGGCGGGTACAATATGGCTCATCAGATCATCCCGGAAGCCGATGCCATCATCTACTTCCCCCTGGATCTGCCCTTTGTGTCCGAATCCTTTGTGAAGCGTATCATGCCCCGGATCTTCATGCCGGTGGAAACAGAACTGTGGCCCAACTTCCTCCGGGCCATCAAACTGCGCCGGATCCCGGTGATGATGGTCAACGGCCGGATCTCTGACAAATCTGTCAAGAGCTATCGGTATCTGTTCGGGATCCTTTCCGATATGATGGGCAGCGTTACCCGGTTCTGCATGCAGTCCTCCATCGACGCAGAATATATCCAGCATCTGGGAGCGGAAAAACGCCGGATCTTTGTCACCGGCAATACTAAATTCGATCAGACCTATGCAGAAGTGACCCCTGGAGACCTGCAGCAGTATAAGGAAGAACTGGGACTGGGGACGGATTATCCGGTGATCGTGGCCGGCAGTACCCATCCTACGGAAGAAGAGACCCTGTTCCAAAGCTTCCTGGACATCCAGAAGGAGTTTCCCCAAGCCCGTCTGATCATTGCCCCTCGGAAACCCGGACGGCTCCATGAGATCAGCCGGCTGGCGGAAAAATATGGTCTTTCCATGGGCCTCCGGTCGGTGCTGAAAGATATGAGCAGCCCCCGTCCCCGGTATCAGGTGGTCCTTATCGACACCATCGGGGAACTGGGCCGGATCTACGCCGTGGGGGATGCGGTCTTTGTAGGCGGCAGCCTGATCGACCACGGCGGCCACAATGTGTTGGAACCAGCCGCCCATGCCAAACCCATCATCGTAGGGCCCAGCATGTCCAACTTCAAAGATTCCTTTGCCCTTTTGAGCAAGGTAGGGGCCTGTGTCCAGATCCGTGACGGCCAGGAGATGACCGCCATGTTCCTGAAGATCTTCCGGGACGATGCCCTGCGGAAAAAGATGGGGGATGCTTCCCTCCAGGTCATCAAAGAGAACCGGGGAGCTGCCGTGCGGACCATCGGCTATCTGAAAGAACTGCTGGAACTGACCGCTACCGAGAGCATGGTGAATACCCATTATAAGATCAATACCCGGAACATCAACGATGAAGTGAGCCCCCGGATGCGCCCTGGGGATGCAGTGACCCAGTACCTGATCCAGCTTTCCCATGGAGAGGACAACGGGATCCTGGACTGGTGCGTCCTGTCCTTCCTCCGGGTCCTGTCCGTACTTTATGAAGCCGGGGTCCGGCTGAAGCTGTTCTGCTACAACCAGGGGATCATGCCCCGGACCAAACTGGACTGCTGCGTCATCAGCATCGGGAATATCACGGTGGGGGGGACTGGCAAGACCCCTACTGCCCAAAAAGTGGCCCTGATGATCCAGAAGATGGGGTACCGGGTGGTGATCCTGAACCGGGGCTACCGGTCCCATTGGGAAGAAAAGATCGGGGTGGTGTCCGACGGGAAAAAGATCTATATGACGGCCTATGAAGCCGGGGACGAAGCCTTCCTCATGGCCAAGCAGCTGCCGGGGATCCCCGTGGTCATCGGCAAGGAACGGGCCATCACCGGTCAGTTCGCCGTGGACAAATTCCAGGCAGAAGTGATCATCCTGGACGACGGCTACCAGCACTGGCAGCTGTATCGGGATCTGGATGTGGTACTGGTGGATACCCTCAACATGTTCGGCAACGGCTGCATCCTGCCTCGGGGGACTCTTCGGGAACCTCTCAGCAACCTGAGCCGGGCGGGGCTGTTCCTGCTGACCAAATGCGACCAGAGTTCCCCCATTTCCCGGGCCACTCTCTGTGATACCCTGCACAAATATGCTCCGGAGGCTCCCGTCGTAGAGAGCATCCACAAACCCTGCGATTACATCGAAATCGCGGACTGGTACAAGAACGACATGACCAAGGCTCTGCCCCTGGAAGCCCTCCGGGGCAACCATGTAATGGTGTTTTCCGCTATCGGCAATCCTTCTTCCTTTGAGCAGACCATGACGGCTGAAGGACTGAATATCGTGGAAGCCATCCGGTATCCGGACCATCACGACTATGGCATGGTGGAAATGCAGTACATCATGGACCGGGCTATCAGCCGGGGAGTCAAAGCATTGATCACCACCGGAAAAGATGCGGTGAAGATCCCCACAGAGTTCATCTACCTCCATCGGGATGTCCCTTTGTATATCTTGGATATGGAGATTCAGATTACTAGCGGCGAAGAAGCTTTTGTAGATACCATCAAAGCTGCTATTAAAAAGGAGAAACCATCAAAATGAAAGTATTGTGTGTGATTCCAGCCCGTTACGGTTCCACTCGCCTGCCAGGGAAACCTCTGGCCCTGATCCATGGCAAACCCGTGATCCAGCGGGTCTATGAACGGGCCGCTTTGGCCCGGATCCCTGATGAAGTGCTGGTGGCCACTGACGACCAGCGGATCCTGGATTGTGTCAACGCCTTCGGCGGCCGGGCTGTCATGACTTCAGCGGACCACCCCAGCGGTACGGACCGGCTGGCGGAAGTGGCCCTGAATTTCGAAGACGTGGATGTGATCGTCAACGTCCAGGGGGACGAACCGATGATCCCACCCCAGGTCATCGACGACCTGGCCCAGGCTTTTGGGGAGAATCCCGACTTGGAAATGGCTACCTGCAAGACCGAGATGGACCCGGCAGATTACCAGAACCCCAATGCCGTGAAAGTGGTCACGGACCAGAATGGCTATGCCCTGTATTTTTCCCGGAGCCTGATCCCCTATCCCCGGAACGAAGAGCCGGAGGTGAAGGTGTGGAAGCATATCGGCATCTACGCTTACCGCCGGGATTTCTTACTGAAATTTGCAGCGCTCCTGCCCACTCCACTGGAACGGGTAGAAGGATTGGAGCAGCTCCGGGCCTTGGAGAACGGCGTCAAGATCAAAGTCCTGGCTACGGATTTCCAGGGTGTGGGTATCGATACCCAGGCCGATTTGGACCGGGCCAATGAGATTTTTGCCAAACTGGACGGGGAAGGAAAGGAGTAACCCATGGAAATCGTCAAGATCGGACCCTACCAGGTGGGACAGGGCCATCCTCTTCTCATCATGGCAGGTCCCTGCGTATTGGAAGGCTATGAACGGAGCCTGGCCATCGGGAAACGGGCCAAGGCCATCTGTGAGAAATTGGGCCTGCCCTATGTGTTCAAAGCCTCCTACGACAAAGCCAACCGTTCTTCCTTGGATTCTTTCCGGGGACCGGGCCTGGAAGAAGGGCTCCAGATCCTGGCCCAGATCAAGAAAGACCTGGGAGTGCCAGTGATCAGTGATGTCCATGAAACCTGCCAGGTGGAAAAAGCCGCAGAAGTCTTGGACATCATCCAGATCCCAGCCTTCCTGTGCCGGCAGACGGATCTGCTGGTGGAAGCGGCCCGGACCGGGAAAGTGGTCAACGTGAAAAAAGGCCAGTTCCTGGCTCCCTGGGACATGAAGAACGTAGTGCATAAGATCGTGGGATCCGGCTGCCGGAACCTGATGCTCACCGAACGAGGGGTCAGCTTCGGCTATAATACCCTGGTGACGGATATGCGGAGCCTGCCCATTATGCGGGAAATGGGATTTCCCGTGATCATGGATGTGACCCACAGCGTCCAGATTCCTGGCGGCCAGGGCACCAGCTCCGGCGGCCAGAGCAAATTCGCTCCCCATATGGCCCGGGCTGCGGCAGCGGTAGGGGTGGATGGTCTTTTTATCGAGACCCATGACAATCCGGCAGAAGCTCTTTCTGACGGGCCCAACATGATCGCTCTGGATAACCTGGAACAAGTCCTGGCCGATGCCAAGGCCATTGATGCCATCGGCCGCAGGGAGGCGTAACCGGTATGTTTGAAAAAGCCAAAGAAGCACTGCAGATTGAAGCGGACTCCATCCTGGAGCTGCTGCCCCGGGTGGATGATCATTTTGGCGCCGCCCTGGAAATGATCCTCCACTGCAAAGGGCGGATCATCGTCACCGGCATGGGGAAATCCGGGATCATCGCTCGGAAAATCGCTGCCACCCTGGCCAGCACCGGGACGCCTGCTTTCTTCCTCCATCCGGCGGAAGGCATCCACGGGGATCTGGGCATGGTCACGGAACAGGATGTGGTCCTGGCCCTTTCCAACAGCGGCGAAACCGGAGAAGTCCTGAACATCCTGCCTTCTATCCGGCGAATCGGTGCCAAAGTCATCGCCATGGTGGGGAATCCGGAATCCACTTTGGCGAAAAATGCGGATATCGTCCTCAATGTGGGAATTGAACGGGAAGCCTGCCCCCTGGGCTTGGCTCCTACCAGCAGCACCACGGCAGCCCTGGCTTTCGGGGATGCCCTGGCCATGGAACTCCTCAGCGCCCGGAAATTCACCCCGGAAGAATTTGCCATTTTCCATCCCGGAGGCAGTCTGGGGCGGAAGCTGCTGCTTACGGTGGATGATGTGATGCACAAGGGAGCCGAGAACCCGGTGGTCCATGCGGATATCAGCGTGAAGGACGCCTTGTTCATCATTACCGACAAAGGGGTGGGGGCGGTTTCTGTGGTGGATGATGATCAGCATCTCCAGGGACTTTTGACCGATGGGGACATCCGCCGGGGCATCGCTAAGGATTTGGACTGCCTGAACCGGCCGGTCTCTGAAATGATGACGAAACATCCCAAGACCATCTTGGATCACAAACTGGCCGCCGAAGCCCTGCATCTCATGGAATCCAATAAACCCCGGCCCATCACTGTCTTGCCCGTAGTGGATCAGGACAACAAAGTGGTCGGCCTGCTGCATATTACCGATCTGGTACACCAGGGAGTGGTATAAATGATTACAGAAGAACAATTGGCCAAGATCCGCCTCCTGGCCCTGGATGTGGATGGGGTCATGACGGATGGCAGCATCATTATCGGACAGGAAGGTGAACTGTCCAAGCATTTCGACGCCCGGGACGGCATGGGAATCAGCCTGGCCCTGCGTCATGGCATCCAGGTGGCCCTTATCACCGGCCGCCATAGTGAAATCGTCCTCCACCGGGCCATGGAACTGGGTATCAGCTCCGTCTATGAAAACGTGATCTATAAAGGGAAAGTGCTGGAACAGGCTTCCGGAGAACTGGATATCCCTCTGGAAGAAACGGCTTTCATGGGAGATGATCTCAATGATCTGCCGGCTTTTTCCCGGGCAGCTGTGACCTTGGCTCCGGCTGATGCGTCTCCGGAAGTCCGGGAACGGGCCATGCTGGTTTCTTCCTGCAAGGGAGGCCACGGCGCAGTCCGGGATGTGATCGAACGGATCCTCAAGGCCAAAGGGCTGTGGGACGGGATCGTCCGGAGCTATGAAGTCCAGGGACAGGGAGACAGACAGTAATGCTGTATGGATTTTTAAAAGGGATGAGCCGTTTCCTGTCCCTGCTCCCCTACAAATTCGTAGTGCGGCTGGGACGGAATTGTGGTAAACTATACTGGCATATCGCCAAGAAACAACGGATCCGGGCGGAAGAGACCATCCAGGAACGGATGGGTGTCACAGCCCGGGATGCCCGGGACATCATCCACCGCCTGTTCCTGAACCTGGGGATGACGGCTATGGAGATCCTCTATATGCCCACTTTGAACAAGGACAACATCCGGGGCCTGGTGAGCTTCGACCGGCCGGATATCCTCTGGGAAGCCCTGGCCAAGAAGCGTGGGGTCGTGATGCTGGCCTGCCATATGGACAACTGGGAATGGCTGGGAGCGGCCCTGGCCCTCAACGGCTTTCCCCTCAGTGCGGTGGAAAAGCCCCAGCCCAATCCGGTCTACAGCGATTTCCTCAATGAACTCCGCCGAGGCGTGGGGCAGGAAATCTTTGCCCGGGGGACCAATGAAATCCTGGGCTGTGCACGGGCCATGAAAAAGGGCCGGATGCTGGGCCTCATTGCCGATCAGGACGGAGGATACAATGGGATCTTCGTTCCTTTCTTCGGAAAGATGGCCTCCACTCCAGAAGGCCCTGCCTATTTCGCCCGGAAGTTCAAAGCTCCGGTGGTTCCCATCTTCATGGTGCGCAGGCCCAGCGGCTATGGCCACCAGGTGTTTGTGAAAGAGCCAATCTATTATGAAGATACGGGGAACCGAGAAAAAGATGATTATCGGATTACCCTGAGAATGACCCAGGAAGTGGAAAAGATCATCCGCCAGTATCCGGACAACTGGATCTGGTTCCAACACCGCTGGAACACTCCCTGGAACGGGTAAAGAAAGGATGCCTTCATGCATGCAGAAAAACGTACGCTGCTGGTGATAGCAGCCGCTGTGCTCCTGATGGGAGGCGTCATTGCCTGGCTCCTGAGCAGCAAGCCTACCACGGGTGTCGTCAAGGACAACGGCAAGGACGTGCTCCAGGAAGTCAACGGCTCCACCATTCAGGAAACGAAAAACGGGAAAAAAGTCTGGGAACTGACAGTCCAGTCCATGCTCTACGACAAGAAAACCCAGATCAGTCATATGAAGGGCATCAAAGGGACGTTCTACCAGGATGACGGCCGGAGCATGACCGTTACCGCCGATGAAGGCGAAGTCCACATGGATTCCAAGGACGTGGTCCTGACCAAGAATCCCCATGGCACCACTTCAGACGGAGGCGATGCGGTGGCTGACAAATTCACCTGGATCAACAAAGACCAGACCGTGGTGGGAGAAGGGAACGTCCGGCTGAAAAAGGACGATACCACCGCCACGGCCCAGAAGGCCTCCTTCAATGTGGCCTTGGATCATGCCAAGCTGGAAAAGGATGCACACGTACAGAAGGGAGAATTCTAATGCTGAAAATAAAGAAGATGGCAATGCTGGGTCTCCTGGCAGGCCTTCTGTCCGTTACCTCCGCCTGCTGGGCGGCGTCCTCCATCACCGGGGACCAGGTAGAATATGATTTCAAGACAGGACAGGCTGCTGCAGTGGGCAATGTGAAGATCCGTCACGACGACGGCACCGCCAGTGCCGAGGAAGCCGATTACAATACCAAGACCGGAGAGGGAAAGCTCACTGGGTCCGTGGTGGCCGACCAGAAGGATGCCCATCTGACCAGTTCGGAACTGATCATCAAGAAGCAGGGAAAATTCCTTTCCGCCATCGGCAACGCCGTACTCCGGAAAGAGGACAAGACCCTCCGGGCCGCCCAGGTGGATTACGATTCCGATGCCCAGTTCGCCGAGACCATCGGTTCTTGGGCCCAGCTCACCATGGATGATGGATCCAGCCTGGACTCTGCCAACATGAAGTACAACATGGCTACTGGCATTGCCAACGCCGACGGGAACGTGCGGCTGATCAGCCCGCCCCGGAACCTGACCGCTCGGGCGGACCGGGCCATCTACAACACCAAAGAAGCGGATGGGACCATCCGGCTCATCGGCCATGCCACCGCTACCCAAAATGACGATACCGTCAGCGGGGATACTTTGACCATCACTGGGGCTGGAGGCAAAGTAGCTATGGGCGAAGGCAATGTGAAGATGGTGGTGGTACCCCAGAGCAGCCAGCCTCAGGATGCGGGACCAGAACTGGTACCGGTGTTCAGCCTGGCAGGCCTGGCCAATGTGCCGGAGTTCATCTATAAGTTCTACAGCTGGCCCGGTCAGCCTCTGACCATCGGCCAGACCGAAATTGGATAAAGGGAGTCAAGAGTGAAGATACGTGCGGAAAAACTGGTAAAAGAATATGCCGGGCGGCGGGTGGTCAACGAAGTCAGCCTGGAAGTAGAACAGGGAACCATCGTTGGGCTCTTGGGACCCAACGGGGCAGGGAAGACCACCTCCTTCTACATGATCGTGGGCCTGGAACATCCGGATACCGGCCATGTATACCTGGATGACGAGGATGTCACGGATCTTCCTATGTACAAACGGGCGCTCAAAGGCATCGGTTATCTACCCCAGGAAGCCTCTATTTTCCGGAAACTCACGGTGGAAGAGAATATCATGGCCATCCTGGAGGAAATCGAACCGGATAAAAGCGTCCGGCAACAGAAAATGGAAGATCTGATCCAGGAATTCCACATCGACCACATCCGCAAAAGCAAGGGCAGTGCCCTTTCTGGAGGCGAACGGCGCCGGGTGGAGATTGCCCGGGCCCTGGCCACGGATCCCGGCTTCATCCTGCTGGACGAGCCCTTTGCCGGCATCGACCCCATTGCCGTGGCTGACATCCAAGTGATGGTGGCCCATCTGGCCAAACGGGGCATAGGGGTGCTGATCACCGACCACAACGTCCGGGAAACCCTCAGCATCGTAGACCGGGCCTATATCCTCAGCGTGGGAAAGATCCTGGTGGAAGGCACCAGCCAGCAGGTAGCAGATGATCCGGTGGCCAGGGAATTCTACCTGGGTAAGAATTTCAGAATGTGAGGCTGTCCATGTCGATCTTAGATAAGTATATTTTAAAACAGATGATGCAGCCCTTCCTGTTCGGGGTGGCTGCCTTTTCCACCATCTTCGTGGCTAGCTCCTTCCTGTTCCGGGTGACCCAGTACATCACCCAGTACGGGGCCTCCTATTCTTCCCTGATCCGCCTGTTCCTGTGCCTGATGCCAGAAGTGATCAACTATACCTTCCCTATGTCCATGCTGCTGGCGGCCCTTCTGACCATGGGCCAGCTTTCCAGCAACAGCGAGATCACCGCCATGCGCAGCGGGGGTCTCAGCTTCCGCCGGATTGCCGCTCCCATCCTGGCTGCCGGCTTCGTGGTGAGCCTGTTCTCCGTGGTGTGGGCGGAAAAGGTGGTGCCTCCCGCCAAGACGGAATACGAACGGATCATCAAAGTGGAAATCAAACGGGATACCAAACCTCGGACCCAGAACCATGTACTGATCAAACAGGTGTCCAAGGGACAGCTGGTCCGGCTCACCTATGCCCGGACTTTCGATGAAAAGCAGGGTATGATGAAGGACATCACCATCGAGGACTGGGACAACGGGAAGGTAGCCCGGATCCAGCGGACGCCCCAGGCCAAATGGACCCAGGGGACCTGGATCATGGAAGGGGGCACCATCACCGACCTCACCGGGAAGGATGGAGTGGCTCGCACCATGACCTTCGACAAGCAAGTGCTGCCCATCAGCGAGACGCCCAAGGCCATTACCTTGGACCAGAAAGATCCGGACCAGATGACCATCGGGGAACTGAAGATGTACATCGATATCCTGAAGCGGCAGTACATGCCCACCAGCAAGTATGAGATGGAAATCTACCGGCGCTTCACCGTGCCCCTGGCTAGCTTCTTCTTTGCTCTGATCGGGGTGCCCCTGGGGGTACAGTCCCAGCGGACGGGAGCGTCCATGGGTCTGGGCTTCTCCGTGATCATCATCTTCATCTACTACTCTATCATGACCTTCATGACCGGCCTGGGCCAGGGCGGCGTGATACCGCCCCTTTTGGCCGCCGCCACCCCTAACCTCCTCTGCGGAGCCTTCGGGTGCTGGATGATCTATAAAAAGGATAATGTATAAAAAGGGGGTGTCGCACGTTCCGTGCAACACCCCCTTAGCTGTAGAGCCGCATAGCGGCTCAAGTCTGGAGTCTGAAGTCTGGAGTCCAATGTTAAATTTGCAGGCAAATTTTTTGAATGTGTAAAATCTTTGGACGAAATGCCATCTCAGGTTGATTTCGATTCTGGTTTTATAAAATCAAAAGGATCCGCCCAGCCAGGCGGATCCTGTCCTGAGGCTTCTGACTTCAGACTCCAGACTCCCGACAAGGGGCTGTTGCGCTTGCGACAGCCCCATCAAACAAGGAAAGGACCTGATCCCATGTTCCTCATCACTGCCGTCGATGATTCCGGCGGCCTTCTGTTCAACCAACGGCGCCAGAGCCAGGACCGGCTCCTCCGGGCCCGTATTTTGGATCTCACAGGGAAAACGCCCCTGTGGATGGATGATTATACCGCCGGCCTGTTCGACCCTCCAGCCCCCAATATCCAGGTGGCTGATGATTTCCTGGACCAGGCCGGTCCTGGAGAATACTGCCTCTTGGAAGACCGAGAGGCGGCACCCTATGTGGAGAAAATCGAGAAGATCATCCTGTACCGCTGGAACCGGGCTTACCCCGGGGACTTTTTCTTCGACATCGACCTGAACGAGGGGTGGCAGAAAATCTCTTCCACAGATTTTCCCGGCTCATCCCATGACAAGATTACAGAAGAGGTATACGTAAAATGAAAAAAATCACCGCCTTCCTGGCTGCTCTCCTGGTTTCCCTGTCCCTGATCCTCACGGCCTGCGGGGCTTCCAAGCCCGCTGCCAATAAAAAGACACCAGCGAAAAATAGTACCAAAGTCACCCAGCAGGTGGGGAAGGATCAGCCTTCCTTCGATTTGGCTTCCATTCCCGCCTTCACCAACAAGCCCTATGTGGTCCTGAATCACAATGTGCCCGATTTCCCGGATAAGGACAAGACCAAGAAATCCTTTGAACGGTACAGCAATCTGGACAGCCTGGGCCGCTGCGGCCCTGCCTACGCTAATGTGGGACGGGAGACCATGCCCACCCAGAAACGGGGCCCCATCGGCAGCGTCAAGCCCTCCGGCTGGCAGACGGTGAAGTATGAAGGCATCGACGGGAAATACCTGTATAACCGGTGCCATCTCATCGGTTATCAGCTGACTGCGGAAAACGCCAACCCCAAGAACCTGATCACCGGCACCCGGTATCTGAATGTCACAGGCATGCTGCCCTTTGAAAACATGGTGGCCGACTATGTAAAAGAAACAAACCACCATGTGCTGTATCGGGTGACTCCGATTTTCAAGGGGAACGACCTTGTGGCCCGGGGCGTCCAGATGGAAGCCTGGAGCGTGGAAGACAAAGGCGCCGGTATCCAGTTCAACGTGTTCGTCTATAACAACCAGCCCGGCATCACCATCGATTACAAAACCGGGAAGAGCCGGAAAGGATAAGAGGCAAGAAGTCAGACACGGCCCTGACGGGCCTTGAGACGTCAGACATCAGCCCGTCTCGGCAAAAGGAGACCATCCAACGGCAGCTGACCGTTGGCCGCTGACAGCTGACAGCATAAAAGGGGCCCCGTTCACGGGCCTCCTTTTTATGCTATAATGTACAGGAAAATATACACAAGAAAGGAGAGCGCATCCCATGACCGGCATTACCTTGATCCTGGTCTTGGCCCTGATGGGCGGGCTCATTGCCTATCTGGGCGATAAACTGGGAAGCAAAATCGGCAAGAAACGGCTCCGGCTTTTTGGCCTGCGCCCTCATGACACTTCCGTGGTCATGACCATCCTCAGCGGCATCCTGGTCGCCGCTCTCACCATTACCGTCCTGACCATCACCTCTAAGGAAGTCCGTACTGCCCTGTTCGGCATGAAGAAGATGCGGGCGGAAATCGCTTCTCTCACGGTCACCCGGGACCAAGCCAACAAGGAACTGTCTGCCCAGCGGGCTAAAATCGCCGAACTGGATCAGAAGATCACCGAAGCCACCCAGACGGCGGAACAGGCCCGGCAGCAAAAAGCGGCTGCGGAAGCCCAGATGAAGGACGCCCAGGCCCAGATGCAGCAAGCCCAGGCCGATCTGGGACAGCTCCAGGCCCGGTATAGCGAAGCCAGTGCCCGTCTCCAGGAAGCCCAGGCCCAGGTCCGCCAGGCAGAAGCGGCCCGGGACCAGCTCCAGCAGGATGTGAAATCCCTGGAAAACACCGCCAAGAAACTCCGGGAAGGCATCGTAGCTGTCCGGGAAGGGGATGTGGTGTTCCGCAGCGGGGAAATCCTCTATTCCGGGGTGCTGAAAGGCGGACAGAAAGAAGAAGAGAACCAGAAGCAGCTCCAGGATTTCCTGAACCAGGCCAATATCCAGGTGGCCGGCCGCATCGGGGTGGATCCTTCCACGCCGGTGATCTGGCTCAGCCGGGAAGCGGTGGAAAGCGCCGCTGACAAATTGGGCAGTTCTAAGGGGGACATGTACGTCCGGGTCTGCGCTGCCGGGAATATCCTTTCCGGAGAAGTGGTGGTATCCCGGCTGGAGATGGTGGGGGACAAAGTAGTCTATCCCCAGGGTACCCTGATCCTCACCCAGGCCATTACGGTGGATCCCCATTCCAATGAATCCGATCTGGCTCTCATGGCCTTCCTGAAATCCGTGAATCAGTCGGCCCAGGCCGATGGAGTCATCCCCAATCCCATCACCGGAGATGTGGGGGCCATCACCAGCACCGAACTGTCCAACGCCAGCGAAAAGATCCGCAGCCTGGGAGGACGGGTCACCATTACTGCCCGGGCCCGGAAGGATATCACCGTAGCCGGTCCCGTACTGCTGGATCTGGAGATCCGCCCGTCAGGAGGGATGCCCCGTGAGTGAATCCCCAAGACTGTACTTGGGGGTGGATCCCGGCCGAGACAAGACGGGAGCCGCCCTGGTGGCTGCTGACGGCACTCTGGTCCGCCAGGCCATCCTGCCCACGGATCATTTTCCGGACCATCTCCGGACCTTCCTGGCCGGGGACCGTCCTGCCGGATGCGTCCTGGGAGATGGCACTACCTCAAAGACCATGCACCGGCAGCTGGAAGAAACTTTTCCCCAGCTGCCCCTTTTTACCGTGGATGAATACGGCAGCACCCAGGAAGCCAAAAAACTGTATTGGCAGCTGTTCCCGCCCCGGGGATGGAAACGGTTCCTGCCTCAAACACTTTTGGATGCACCGTCCGCAGTAGATGGACTTGCGGCCGCCGTACTGGTACGGAGATACCTCCGTGATAAAAATGTGAAATAATGACTGCAAAGTCACGGAACTGACCCAACAGTCAAGTGAAGAAACAAGGTACTATCGGATGGAAGTGGAAACTCTTTTCCAGATACCTTGTTTCTTTTTTTGCTCCATGCTACACTGGCAGTGTGAAGGAATTCACATCGTCCCGCCAAGGGGCTACTGGATGGAAGAATCCGGAATGTGTACGTAGAGGAAACAAGGATACTCGCACGGAAAAATCTGGAGGGCGCCGGAAAGGAAACCCGGGGGCAGGACAAATATCATTCAAAGGAGTGTTTTCCTATGAAAAAATCCCTAGTATTTGCCATGGCTATGGCTCTGGGTGTCAGTGCGACTGCTTTCGCTGCCAACCCGTTCTCCGATCTGCCTGCTGGCCACTGGGCTTACGGCGCGGTTGCCAAACTGGCGGCTGCCGGCGTAGTTGACGGCTATCCTGACGGCACCTTCAAAGGCGACAAGACCATGACCCGTTACGAAATGGCCCAGATCGTTGCCAAGGCCCTGGCCAAAGGCGCTATCGGTGCCGACGACAAACTGGTCAGCGAATTCGCTGATGAACTGGACAACCTGGGCGTCCGGGTCGCCAAACTGGAAAAGAACGCTGACAACGTGAAGATCACCGGAAACGTCCGGGCCAGCTATCGGGACAGCAACGGTGGCAAACTGGATGGCAAAGCCGACAAATCCCAGTCCCGCCTGCGTACCCGTCTGTTCCTGACCGGGGAAGTCAACGACAACTGGCATTACGTTTCCATGCTGGAAAACAACCAGTATTTCCAGGGCAAGAACGAATCCGGTGATTCCGACACCTCTTTCCAGAGAGCTTACCTGAACGGTAACATCGGTGTCTGGAACATCACGGCTGGCCGGTACAGCAAGAACATTGCAGAAGGCAACGTCTACGATAACCGTGTGGATGCTGTTGAATTCAAAGTTCCTTTCGGCCAGGCTTATCTGAGCGCTGCCTATGGCAAGATGGCTAACAAGGACACCTATGGCTGGACGGATGGAGATTTGGGGACCATCGCTGGCCGGAAATGGACCAAAGATGATTCCGTAGCTGACAAGTTCTGGAATGCAGAACTGGGTGGCAATATCGGCAACCTGGACCTGGCCGCCACCTACACCAAGGCGGACGATCTGAACCCGTACATCGACAATGGACTGACCGGGGACAACAAGATCTGGACCGTGGGGGCCAACTACAAAGCCGGTGACTTCAAGATCGGTGCCATGTACCTGAAGGGTGACGACGATACCCTGAAGAACAGCAAATACACCAATGGCGACGATGACGGCTACGTGGTATCCCTGGGCTACAAAGGCGCTACCGCTTCCAAACCTGGCAGCTGGGGCCTGTTCGCTAAATACTATGATCAGGGAGCTCCGACCATGATTTACCACACCATGAACGGCCTGTGGGATTCCTTCAACGGGGAAGGCTTCAAAGGCTATAACGTGGGCGGCAACCTGACCCTGGCCAAGAATATGGTGGCTCAGGTAGAATACTATGACCTGAAGGGTAAAGAATCCGACGCCCATGCTCGGACCCTGTGGTCTCAGATGGTCGTGACCTTCTAATTCCAAACCCAATACAAAAAGGACGATTCTTCGGAATCGTCCTTTTTATTTACTACAAATTTAATCTTAAACGATAAAACTGTGAAATTTCAAAACAAAAACAAATAAAATTGTAAATCATTGTCAAAAAGATTTCACATATTTGCGCTTTTCTGTCATCTTGTGGTAAAATAAGCACGTGACAAAGAGTTGTCACAATAGCATTGTGAATTCCATAGGGACGGAACGCTGAAAGAACCAGAGGAAACAAGGATACTCGCGGCAGAAGTCAGCCAGATGTTCCCAGGGAATCCACTCCGACATTCCGAAGGAGGAATATTCTATGAAAAAGTCTTTAGTTTTTGCTATGGCTATGGCTCTGGGTGTCAGCGCTACTGCTTTTGCTGCTAACCCCTTCTCCGACCTGCCTGCTGGCCACTGGGCTTACGGCGCTGTTGCCAAACTGGCTGCTGCCGGCGTAGTTGACGGTTATCCTGATGGCACCTTCAAAGGCGACAAGACCATGACCCGTTATGAAATGGCTCAGATCGTTGCCAAGGCTCTGGCCAAAGGCGCTATCGGTGCTGATGACAAACTGGTCAGCGAATTCGCTGATGAACTGGACAACCTGGGCGTTCGCGTTGCCAAACTGGAAAAGAACGCTGACAACGTAAAGATCACCGGGAACATCCGGACCCACTACTATCACAGAACTGGTGACTTTGGGAAGGAAAGCACTTCCAAGACTCGGTCCCGTCTGTTCTTCACCGGCGAAGTGAACGACAACTGGCATTATGTTGGCATGCTGCAGAACGAACAACTGTGGAATAACGCTGGCAAGAATGATTCTGGTGACAGTGAAACCCGTTTCCAGAGAGCTTACCTGACCGGTAACATCGGCGTTGTGAACATGACCGCCGGCCGGTACAACGGCACCTATGCTGAAGGTAACGTTTATGATACCCGTGTTGATGCTGTAAACGCCAACGTTAAGAGCGGTGTTACTTACTTGGGCGCTACTTGGGGCAAGATGGCCAACCAGGATTTCGCTACGAAGAAATCCGTAGCTGATGAATTCACTCAGGTTGTGCTGGGTGGCGACATCGGCAACCTGAACCTGGAAGCCAACTATATCCATGCCAAAGACATCAATACTGCTGATGCTACTCGTACCATGTACAAGAATGGCTGGATGAAGGGTTCCGATAACATCTGGACCGCTGCTGCTACCTACAAAGCTGGCGACTGGACTGTTGGCGCTATGTACCTGCACGGCGATGCCGATGACAAGATTGACGGCGTAGAACCCGACAACGATGGCTGGGTTGCCAAACTGGCCTACAAGGGTGCCAAAGCTTCCAAAGCTGGTTCTTGGGGCCTGTTCGGCAAATACTATGATCAGGGCGGCGCTACCTACATTGCTCATACCATGAACGGTGACTACAACCTGTTTGGGCCGGACGGCTTCAAAGGCTGGATGGTCGGTGGCAACCTGACTGTGGCTAAGAACATGGTGGCTCAGGTTGAATACTATGACCTGAAAGATAAAGGTGCTACCGATAACCATGCAAAGACCCTGTGGTCTCAGATGGTTGTTACCTTCTAATTTTGGACGACCTAAAAGACGGTTCCTCCGGGAACCGTCTTTTTATATCTTGTAACAAATCATACAAAAAATAACTTATGTTATGAAGAATGAATATACAGGTTGCTATTTTTTCAGAAATGTGATAAAAATATGAATTATAAAATATACCATTTGAAACAAGAATCGTACCCGCTTTATCCCGGTCAGCGGCCGGAAAGCTTTCACCAGCAACAGAGGCAACAAGGAAACTCCGTTTCGTGGAAGAGGATGGCGCTGCCTGGATAAAAATAAACTCCAGGAGGAATCTCCCATGAAAAAATCTCTCGTCTTCGCCATGGCGATGGCCTTGGGCCTCAGCACCACCGCTTTCGCCGCCAACCCCTTCTCCGATCTGCCTGCCGGCCACTGGGCCTACGGCGCCGTGGCCAAACTGGCGGCCGCCGGCGTAGTGGATGGGTACCCTGATGGCACCTTCAAGGGCGACCGGACCATGACCCGGTATGAAATGGCCCAGATTGTGGCCAAGGCCCTGGCCAAAGGGGCCATCAGCGCCGATGACAGGCTGGTCAGCGAATTTGCCGACGAACTGGACAATCTGGGTGTCCGGGTGGCCCGGCTGGAGAAAAACGCAGACAATGTCAAAGTCACCGGGAACATCCGGACCCACTATGTCCATACTACGGGGGACCGGGGCCGGAGCAGCGTCACCAAGACCCGGTCCCGTCTCTTCTTCACCGGGGAAGTGAACGACAACTGGCATTATACCGGGATGATCCAGAACGAACAGCAGTGGAACAACAAGGGCAAGAACGATTCTGGAGACAGCGACACGGACTTCCAGCGGGCCTTCCTCACCGGGAACATTGGAACCATCAATGTGACCGCAGGCCGCTATGGCGCATTCTATGGGGACGGCAATATCTACGATACCCGGGTGGACGGCATCAACGCCAAGACCAAATTCGGGAAGGCTTATTTGGGCACTACCTGGGGGAAAATGGCCAACAAGAGCACTTATGGCTGGACCGGCCTTAATGAAACCGATAAGGAAAAACAAGCCAAGGCCAGAGCCTCCAAAGCCGGGGAATTCACCCAGGCTGTACTGGGCGGCGACATGGGCAACCTGAACCTGGAAGCCAGTTATTACCATATCAAAGACCTGAAAACCGAGTGGGTGACCGGATCCAACAACATCTGGACTGCTGCCGCCAACTACAAGGCCGGGGAATGGAATGGGGGCATCATGTACCTCCACGGGGATGCCGATGAATGGGTGCACGGCGTGGAACCGGACCATGACGGCTGGGTGGCCAAACTGGGATACAAAGGTGCTACCGCCGCCAAACCGGGGAGCTGGGGCCTGTAC
>SFHH01000191.1 GCA_004555735.1 Acidaminococcus fermentans | reverse complement strand
ATCACTTCCGCCGGTGACAGGTTGCTGTCCGGGTCATCCAGCAGCAGTTCGTTGCCGTTCTTTTTCATCTTGAACACTCTGTTCATTCCTTTAATTTCAAGTGCCATATCCTTTATCGTTTTATGTTAGACATTTGTTCAGCAATACACCATTTCAGCCTGCTGCGCCTGGTCTCTCATCCTGTATTCTTCCGGAAAATCCAGGTATTCCGCATAGGGGTCTTCCCTGAGCAGTTCCCGGTCATCCTCCTCTTCGGGGTCAAAACCGAAACTGTCAAAAGACTGCTGCCCGTTGGCATACGGGTAATCCTTTCCGGCGAAACCCGTTTCAGGCGTAACCGGTTGCAGGCCGTTTGCACGGGGCTGGCCGGTCATGCCCGGCTGCCGGTTCACGCCATGCTGCCCCGCTGCCGGATGAGGCTGTTGGGGAGGAAAGATTGCGGGCTGAACCGTCGGTTGTCTGAAACCGCTTCTGTCTGTTGTCCGTACAGCCGGTTGGGATGGTTCCGGTTGGTTATAGGCTGTAGAGGAAACAGCCTGTTGGGAAGCCGATTGTGGAACAGGTCGCGGAGCAGCCGGTTGTATTCCATTTTCCGGCTGGCTAGTCCGGGTTGCCGCCGGTTGCGCTTCCGGTGACATTCCCGCAAACAGGCTGCCTTCATCCGCCTTTTTCTGTACTTCTTTCATCCGGCTGTCGATTTCGCCCTGCTTCTCACCAGGAGCCAATGCCCGGGCCTGCCGGAGCCAGGTAAGCGTTTCCTGGTATCTGGCGTTCTTGAAGGCATCGTCCGCCTTGGCCAGCAGTTTCTCCATCTTTTCCCGCTTTTCACGGGCTTCCTTGCTTTCCGCAGGCGCACTGCCCTTGCCGTTTTTACCGTTTGCCGCAGCCTGGGCTGCCTGCTTCTCGAAATTCTCTGCATTGACCAGCAGCCCCTGCACCTTCTGCAAGGGCTGCATGATGGCCTGCAGGAAAGCGCTGTCCAGCTCGTACGGATTCCCGCTCAGCACCAGCGGTACCATTTTCTGCTGGACCTCCTCTTTCAGGCTGTTCCGTCTCGGCATGACAGCCACACTCAGTTTATCCTCCACTTTGCGGATGTGGATGCTCAGGTCTGTACCCGGAGTCATCATCTGGTAAATCGTTTGAAAAAACATACTGTGAAATTGTTTAGAAATTATACATAGGTTTCCTTGAAGAACTCTCTCAGAACGGCTTCCCGGTCCGGACGGCTGGCGATGCCGCGCAGTCCTTCCAGGTAATAGCCGATGCTTTTGGGTTCGTCCACTGAACGTGGAACACGTCTTTTGACCGGTCTGCTGCTGTCATTTTGGGGCCAGAGAGCCGGAGCGGCCGGAGCCTGCGGGGTGAATCGGATCGTTTCCATACTTGCATAGATTGAATGTTAATGAAAAAGCAGCCCGAGCACAGCCAGGACTGCCATGATTTTAACCACCAGGAACAGGAGGCTGAACAGCAGGTCCATGAGACCTCCCGTCAGCAACAGCAGGGCGATCAGTCCGATAGGGACAATCCCCTTGTTGGCCAGCAGGCAGATCCCGGTTATCAGGAACAGCGTCACGGCCTGTTTGCCTGTCTTTTCAATACGTGCTACTTTCATCGTTTTTCTTTTAAAATGAATAATCCCATCGGGATGTGTTTTCCCGATTTTATAGGCCCCTGCCTTTTGGATTGCCGTTTTGCGCAAGGCCCGGACGGAAAAAATACCGGAGCAGAGCGAGGATGATTTTTTCCGTCCGGCCAGCCCGCAGGGCCGCCTTGCAGCAAAAGATCCGGCAATCCAATACCTTTGCCGCCTAAAAGCGGAAAAACAGCGCTGCTTTCAGACACAAAAAAATGCAGACCCTTTCAGGCCTGCATTCCCGTTCCTTTTCGGAGCTTTATTCTCCGGAAGGCGCATAGGTTTGGAAGATGTCGTCCACCAGCAGGGTGGCCAGGCTTCTTACCCGTTCCAGGAAGCCGGATTTTTCCTCCTGCCCCGTTTCCACTCCTGCCAGCAGGGCTTCCCAGTCCCTTGTCAGTTCCGTATCCGCAATCTTTTTGCCGCGGATGGTCTCGTAGGTGAACATGCCCTTTGGGGTCGGTACAATGTATTTCCCCGCATAGCGGATGTAGTTGCGGTTCTGTAAGGTCCGGATGATGGAAGTACGGGATGCCACCGTGCCCAGCCCCTTGTCTTCCATGTACTCCACCAGTTCGGCATCGGTGAACGGATGGACCGGAAGGTCTTTTTTCCGGAGCAGGTTGCAGCTGCAGACATCTGGTGTATCACCTTCTTCCAGCATCGGCAATCCGTCGGGGTTTTCCGGTACGGACAGGACACCGGGGCGCTGGAATAGGGCGTGCCAGCCTTCTTCCAGAATACGTACACCGGTGGTCTGGAAGACCTGTGCGGCACATACTGCCTTGACGAAGGTTGTCTCTGTCCGGCAGGAAGGCAGGAAAGCCTCCAGCATTCGGCCTGCAATCAGCCGGTACACCTCCTGTTCCTTGGGAGTGAGACCTTCCGGACGGATGCCGGTAACGGTGATGGCCGGATGGATGTTAACCTGCTTCTCATCGACCACGCTTCGTGACAGACCGGACAGCATCCCTTCCGACAGGTCGGTATCCAGTTCGAACAGGTTCCACGAAACCAGTCTCCGGAGGATGGCAGGAAGCGTGCGGTACACATCCTCCGTGAGGTATCTGCTGGACGTGCGCGGATAGGAAATCAGCTTTTTCTCATAAAGCGTCTGCGCGATGTCGTACACTTCCGACAGGGTAAGCCCCAGGTACCGGCTTGCTTCTTTCTGCAGCTGTGTCAGGTTGAACAGGGCGGGCGGATGGATTTCCTGCACGCTGCGGCTCACTTCCGTAATCTGTGCCTTGGAAGCCAGCTTGCAGTCCTGGTAGAACAGTTCGGCCGATTCCGGGTCGGTGAGCGTATCCCCGCGTTTCAGCTTGAAAATCTGTCCGTCCGTGT
>SFHH01000190.1 GCA_004555735.1 Acidaminococcus fermentans | reverse complement strand
GGTCAAGGACCAGAAAAGGATGATCATCTGGTTCAGGTCAAAATTTTTATTGAGAAAGTTCAATAAAGTAGGGCTGAAGAATTCACGGGCAGTGATCTGATGATGCTCCATTTCTAAAAAGAAATTCGTCTGCCCCTTTTTCTCGTATTTCATTGCTGGTTCTTCCTCCTTTACGGACTGGCTGCTCTTCCATCATACCTTGTTTCTTTGGGAAATAGGAATTTCCTCTCACAGGATTTCTCATGGAAAAAGTTATTTTTACATTATGCAACTCTTGCTTCAAAACGGGAAACTCATCCCTTATCTTTCGAGAATCTAGTTGAAATCGGTTGCCCCGGCTTTTCTCTCTTTGTTATGATGCTGATAAAGAATTCCGGAATTGCGCACAGCACCCCATTGTTTTCTGAAATTCAAGAATCTTCAAATACTCATTCTCTTTTCATACCTATTCCTGCCATTGAATTTCACTTATCCCATTTTCGTCCAAAAGGAGGACGGTGTCATGAGCATCAAAAATCGCACACTGCATATCTGGTTGGGTCCCATTCTCTTCGCTGTCTGCTACTTTGCCTTACAGGGAACATTCTCCGTCAAGGCCGCCAAGGCTATCGGAATCGCGCTATGGATGATCTACTGGTGGGTATCCCGGCCTGT
Organism: Acidaminococcus fermentans; assembly: GCA_004555735.1. Taxonomy (GTDB): domain Bacteria; phylum Bacillota; class Negativicutes; order Acidaminococcales; family Acidaminococcaceae; genus Acidaminococcus; species Acidaminococcus fermentans_A. The sequence continues at coordinate 2,337 of SFHH01000190.1, read as the reverse complement.
CAATATTACGGTTACTGCCTTTGTCCCCATTGTGGCCAATGCCCTCTTCGATATCATCCCCATGAAGACCATCATCGCCCAATATTTCTCGGAAAGCATCATCCTGATCCTGGGTTCCGGCTTTTTGACTGTACCCTGGAGCGGCATCGGCCTGGACAAACGGATCTCCCTGAAGGCCCTGTCCCTGATCGGCCCCTCCATGAAAAGCCAGATTACCGTCTGGCTGCTATCCAGCATCATACTCAGCAATCTGATGCCCAATGTGGTGGTCTGTGCCCTGCTGACACCCATTGCCGTCGGCATGCTGAAAGCCGCCGGGTATGATGGGAAGAGCGAAGCGGCCATTCCCATCCTCTGCGCCATCGGCTGGGGCGTGGGGATCGGCGGGGTAGGGACGCCCCTGGGCGGCGCCATGAATATCACGGCCATTGCCCTGCTCCAGGATTTCACAGGGAAAGAATTCATGTACATCGACTGGATGACCCATCTGACCCCGTACACCCTGCTGGTCTCCTTGGCCTGTCTCGCAGCCATGCTGCTGCGCCCGGGAAAGATCAAACAGCTGGAAGGCACAAAAGAATACTTCAAGAAAGCCTATGCAGCCCTGGGGCCCATGAAGGGCGATGAAAAGATCTGTCTGTCCATGTTCCTGGTGGGACTGGCCGCCGTCTTCTTCCGTCCCCTCTATGCCCATATCCTGCCCCGTATGGTACCCGCCTATGTCTTCCTGATCCTGGGATTCGTCTGTTTCTTCATTACTTCCAAAGATTCTGCCCGTCCTCTGATGACCTGGGAAGATGCCCAGAAAGAATCCATGTGGGGCATGATGATCCTCTTCGCCGGCGGTCTGGCCATGGGTGTACTGCTCAGCGGTTCCGGAGCCAACGAAGAACTGGCCCAGATCGTAGCTGCGACCAATCTGCAGCCCGGGCTGCCTTTGATCATCGCCATCACCGTCCTGGCCTGCCTGGTATCGGAGACCACCAACAGCACCGTATCCGCTGCCGTCACCGTCCCCATCGTCATGAGTGTCACCACCAAGATGCATTTGGATCTGATGACCTACTGGTACATCGCCGTCATGGCCTTCAACAGTGAATTCCTGCTGCCAGTCAGCGTCCGGTCCATCCCTGTAGCCTACGGCCTGAGCCCGGATACTATGCTGCGCAAAGCCCTGCCGATCTTCCTGGTACGGGCCTTGGTGGTCATCGTCTGCAGCTATATAGTCCTGCAGATCCCTGGATTTGGAAAATAAGCAATTTTTTCTGTGAAAAATAAAGGAGGCCCTTATAATACAATGGATCGTATCCCTGAAAAATTACGTGCAAAAGTGATGTCAGCAGATGATGCAGCCAGACTCATCCAGTCTGGAATGACCATCGCCGTCAGCGGGTTCACCCGCACCAATTATCCCAAAGCTGTGCCGCAGGCGGTCACTCGCCAGGGAACAGCCCGGGACCTGACCCTGATCGTAGGAGCAGCGGTGGGAGACTGCATCGATGGTGCCTGGACCCGAGCCGGTCTCCTGAAACGCCGGTATGGCCATCAGTCCAACAAAGATCTGCGGAAAGCCGTCAATGCCGACCAAGTGGAATTCAGCGATATCCACATTTCCCATCTGCCCAAATACATGAATGAACAGACAGGTCCCCATATCCACATCGCCCTGATCGAATGCTGTGCCGTCACCGAAGACGGCCTGTATTTAGGGGCTTCCGGGGGGACGGCCGATGCAGCAGTCCGCAATGCAGACAAAGTCATCGTGGAAATCAACCAGAGCCTTCCCGTGGGGTTCATGGGCATGCATGATATCTTCGAAGTTGGAGTGGCTCCAGCTTCCCGGATCATCCCGATCACCCACCCCCAGGACCGGATCGGGACGCCCTATATCCCCTGTCCTTTGGAGAAAATCGCCGCCGTGGTCTTTACCGACGAAGCCGATGAAGCCCAGACCTTCAAAGCCGTGACTCCGGCCACTGCCAAGATTGCAGAAAACATCGTGGATTTCTTGAAGAATGAAATCCAGCATGGCCGACTGCCGGAAAATCCTGGGCCCCTGCAGTCCGGAGTAGGTTCCGTAGGCAATGCCGTCCTCGCTGGGCTGGCCAACAGTGGCTTCCACCATCTGAACATGTATACGGAAGTCATGCAGGATGCCGCCTTGGGGCTCTTGGACCAGGGAGTCCTGGACTTCATTTCCACCAGTTCCGTGGCCCTGACGGACGAAAACAGGAAAAGATTCTATGAAACGATCCAGGATTACCATGACAAGATCCTGATCCGCCCCAATGAAATCTCCAATCATCCGGAAGTGATCCGCCGGCTGGGCGTGATTTC
>SFHH01000189.1 GCA_004555735.1 Acidaminococcus fermentans | reverse complement strand
ACAGCGGCGCAGATTCCGTGCCCCATAATTCTGCCCGACGAAGGTGGTGGTGGCCTGGCTGAAACCGTTGACGAAGCAGTAGATATTGAATTCGATGATCACTGAAGCCGCGGCCGCGGCCATGGCTGCAGTCCCCAGGCTGTTGATGGAAGATTGGATCACCACATTGCTCATGGCGAAGACCATGCCCTGGATCCCCGCCGGCAGCCCGATATAGAGGATCTTCCCCATCTCTTCCCCCTTGAGGCGCATCTTATGCCGCTGGAGCCGGATGGGCTGAGGCGTACGGCACAGAAGGACGAACAGGATGCCGGAATTGACCGCAAAAGACAGCACCGTAGCACTGACCACCCCTGTAAGCCCCCAGCCCAGGACATTCACAGACAGGAGATCCAGGGTGATGTTCAGGAGATTGGCCGCCACCAGGCTGTAGAGGGGGGTCTTTCCATCCCCGCAGCTGCGGAAGATGGCCGCTTCGAAGTTGTACAGGGTCAAAAAAGGCATGCCCAGCAGGAAAATCCGCAGGTAGGTAGAAGCCAGGTCGTAGACATCCGCCGGTACATCTAGGATCATCAGGGCCGGATGGGCAATCAGTTCCCCCACCACCGTAAGCAGCACCCCCAGGCCCAGGGCCATCACGATGGCCGTCTGGACCGTCTCTTCCACTTTTTCCTGTTTCCCGGCCCCCAGATACTGAGCAAGGGTCACATTGGCCCCCAGGGAGATCCCGATCAAAAGGGTCACCAAAAGGCCGATCACCGGCATGTTGTTCCCTACCGCCGCCATGGCATTCTTCCCTACGAAATGCCCCAAGATGAACACATCCGCACTGTTGAACAATTGCTCGAAGAGCCCCATGAGCCCGATGGGCATAGCAAAGAAGAACAGTTTATCGGCAATGGAACCATGGAGCATATCCATACCGCGGTGTTTGGGCTGTGTCGTCGTGTTTGTCATAGTCCCTTCCTTTCTGCTGCAGCGATCCTGCTGTTTTATCTTACCCCGTCCTGCCGGGATCACTTCCGGTCTCCTGCCCATTCCCGGACCCGTTTCCTCACATCATCCAGGTTCAACACCCCTAGGGCGAATCCCTTCTTCACCAGCTGCTCCGGCAGGTATTCATCATATTTATCAAAGAGCGGCACCTCATGCGGATAGACCAGCTCCAAAGGATCGATTTCCTTTTCGATTTCTTCTTCCACCACCTGAAAAAAAGTCTCTTCGTCCGCTTCCATGGTGAATTGCATAAAAAAGGGTCGGAAAGGATCCAATTTCTTCAATCCCAGCTTCTGGGCGCATTTCAGGTTCAGGAACCGTTCCAGAGCCAAAAAGCCGTAACTCCCCAGCCAGGGCAGCAGGCACCACATCTTGCCTCCCAGCTGGATCAGGGGCTTTTCCGCAGCCCCCGAAGCCTTCGCGGTGAACCGGGCCTGCTGGAGCCGGGCTGCCGCATTTTTCATCAGATAGGGATAGCTCCGGTCTTCCTGGAGCACCCGGCGCATCCGTTCCAGCACTTTGGTGTGGATATCTCCGGGGCATTCTCCGAAATAAGCCGGCACCTTCCCTTTTACCAGTTTGCAGTAGATTACGTGGCGCTTCCGGTCCACTTCCAGTACCCGCCACACATGGCCGGCCAGGGCGATTTTCTCTCCCGGGGGCGGAGGCGCCACCACCGTGCCCAGTTCCTGGGAATCGCAGCGGACGGTGAATTCCTCGTTTTCCTGGAACACCCCATAGAATTTAAAGGAACGGATCACCCGCTCCCCAGCCAGGCCCACGATGAGCCCCCCCTGTTCCGTCTTTTGGATATGGTCTTCGGCAATGAGATACCGGAGCAGTACCTTGTAATCCTCCTGGCTGATCCGGTGGAAATAACTGAGCCGCAGCACCCGGTCCGCCAGGGCTGCCGGGGACATCTCCCCATTGCTGGCCAGTACGCTCATGGTCTGGTGGTACAAAAGACTGTAGGGTAGCCGGTCCAGCCGGGGCGGTTCCACCCATTTTTCCTCCAGGTACAGCTGGATCAGCGCGATGCCCTGGAGCAGCTTCCAGGGGATTGTGGCCGGCAGCATGGCCCGGATCTCTGGTTCATCTTCCCGGATCACGAACCACATTTCCGGAGGCAGGTCCCGCCGCCCCGTACGCCCCATCCGCTGGAGGAAGGAAGAGACCGTCCAGGGCGCATCGATCTGGAAAGCCCGCTCCAGCCGGCCGATATCGATACCCAGTTCCAGGGTGGAAGTGGTCACAGTAGTCAGGTTCCGGCTTTCGTCCTTCATCAGTTCTTCCGCCGTCTCTCGGTAGGAAGCTGACAGGTTCCCATGGTGGATCAGGAACCGGTCCGGCTCATGGTTCAGTTCACAGTACTGCCGGAGACTAGTGGTGACTCCCTCACACTCTTCCCGGGAATTGACGAATACCAGGCATTTCTTCCCCCGGGTGTGCTCGAAGATGTACCCTAGTCCCGGGTCCGACTGGGCCGGTGCCTGGTCTGTCTTCTGGTCCAGGACCGGCAGGGCCTCGATATCCGTCCGTTCTTCTCCCGCCTGGGCGTCTTTTACATAAAAATGCTCCATGGAAAGCCGCCATTTGGTCCCTGGGGCCTTCACCTGGGGAATCAACGTCTTCCGTCCCGTCCCCAGGCTGAGAAAAGCTCCTACCTTTTCCGGATCCCCCAAAGTGGCGGAAAGACCGATCCGCCGGGGATTCACCCCAGCTAGCCGAGACAGCCGCTGGATCAGGCACAGGGTCTGCCCGCCCCGGTCTCCTCGGAGCAGGGAATGGACTTCGTCGATGACCACGAACCGCAGGTCCCCAAAGAGACAGGGAATGGCCATATGCTTGTGGAGCAGCAGGGCTTCCAGGGATTCCGGAGTGATCTGGAGGATCCCGGAAGGGTGTTTCAACAGTTTGGCCTTATGGGACTGGGATACATCCCCGTGCCAGTGCCATACCGGGATGCCCCCCTCTTCGCACAGGGGCTGGAGCCGCA
>SFHH01000188.1 GCA_004555735.1 Acidaminococcus fermentans | reverse complement strand
CTAATCTGCTAACGATAAGATATTCGTTTCTATATCCAGCACGATACTGCTTCTACACCTTCAAAAGAACCTGGCCATGGGGACAGGTTCTATCCAACGGCTCGAGACTCACGACTCGAGACCCGAGACCTCAAAAAGAGGCTGCTGCTTATGCCGCAGCCCCCTAATAACTTACATGCATCAGATACAGCCCCTGGGCCGGAGCGGCCATGCCGGCCTTTTTCCGGTTCCGGGCGGCCATCACTTGGGCAAAATCGTCCTCGTTCCACTGGCCCGTGCCCACCCGGACCAGACAACCTACGATGTTCCTGACCATGCGGTACAGGAATCCGTCCCCGGTGATGGTGAAGGTGTACAGGTCCCCATCCTGGACCCAATGGGCTTCGGTCAGAGTCCGCACTGGCGAGGTATCCTGGCTCCCCTGGTTCTTGAAGGAGGTGAAGTCGTGCTTTCCCAAGAGCAGGGCTGCCGCCCGGTTCATGGCCTCCACATCCAGCTTCTCCCTGATCTCCCAGGTGGTGTTCCGCTGGGTAGGATCCGGCAGGGGGGAATAATAGATTTTATACTGATAGGTCTTGTCCACCGCATCGAATCGAGCATGGAAGCCGTCCCGGACCACTTCCGCTTCCCGGATGGCGATATCCGGCGGCAGATGGGGTTCCAGGGCCCGACGGTAGTTTTCCGGGGGGATCCGAGAACTGGTAGCAAAGGAAATCACCTGGCCCAGAGCATGGACCCCGGCATCGGTCCGGCCGGCGGCTTTGATCAAGATGGGTTCCTTCAGTACTTCTGTCAGTGCCTTTTCCAGCACCTGCTGGACCCCTACCCCGTTTTTCTGCCGCTGGAACCCCTGATATTGGGTTCCGTCATAGGCCACGATAGCTTTGATGGTCCGGATCATGCGGGCATCCCCCAGCGCAGGAAGGCCAGCAGCCCGAACAGGGCCAGCATCACCAGTCCGGTCAGGGCATCGGCTTTGCCGTAGACCAGTTCATGCATCCGGGTCCGCCCTTCCCCGCCCCGGTAGCATCGGGCTTCCATGGCCAAGGCCAGTTCATCCGCCCGCCGGAAAGAAGAGATGAACAGAGGGATCAGGATGGGCAACATATTTTTGGCCCGTTTCATGATATTCCCAGAGGAAAAATCCGCGCCCCGGGACATTTGGGCCTTCATGATCCGGTCCGTCTCTTCCAGCAGGGTGGGAATGAACCGGAGGGCGATGGTCATCATCATGGCCAGTTCGTGGGCCGGCACCCCGATTTTCTTGAAGGGCCGGAGCAGCGATTCAATGCCGTCCGTCAGCACAATAGGAGAAGTGGTAAAGGTCATCAGAGACGACACCAAGAGCAACAGCACCAGCCGCAGGGACATCTTCACCCCCAGCACGATCCCTTCTTTGGTGACGGTGAGGAACTTCCAGTGCCACAGGACTTCTCCCGGATCCGTGACAAAATGGATCACCATAGTCAGCAGGATGATGATCCACAAAGGCTTGATGGACCGGATCAGCAGCCCCGCCGGCAGTTTGGCCAGCGCAGCCCCCACCACGATGAACCCGATGAGGATCCCGTAAGAAAGAGGCGAAGTAGCCAGGAACACCATGACCATATAGAACAGTACTGCCAGGATCTTGGTCCGGGGATCCAGCCGATGGATACAGGAATTCCCAGGATAGTACTGTCCCAGGGTAATGTCTGTCAGCATGTCTTCCACCCCTTTGCTCTATCAATGGCCCGGATCAGTTCTTCCTTGGTGAGGGGCGTCCCTTCAATAGGCAGGCCCTGGTTCCGGAGTTCTTCTGCTAACTTGACGCTTTCCGGCACATCCACAGAAAGGGCTTCCAGTTTTTCCCGCTCATGGGTGAACAGGTCCCGGGCCGGTCCATCCAGCTGGAGTCGGCTGTCGCTCATGACCAGGAGCCGGCTGGCGTACTGGGCCGCTTCTTCCATGCTGTGGGTGATCAGCAGCACACCCATTTTCCGTTTCTCAAAGATTTTCTGGAGCTGGCCGAAGATGCTGTCCCGGCTGATAGGATCCAGCCCGGCACTGGGTTCGTCCATGATCAGGTAATCCGGTTCCATGGCTACCACCCCGGCAATGGCCACCCGGCGCATCTGGCCCCCGGAAAGCTGGAAGGGCGACCGCTGGGCAAAGGTGTCGAAATCCAGGTCCACGAATTCCATGGCGCTGCGCACCGCTTCTTCCACTTCCGGTTCCGTCTTTCCCTGGTTCCGGGGCCCGAAAGCAATATCTTCATAGATGGTTTCTGCAAACAGCTGGTGTTCCGGATACTGGAATACCATGCCCACCCGGTTCCGGGCCGCCTTGGCTTCCGCTGTCTTGGCCGCCAGGTCCACTCCATCCACCAGCACTTTCCCCGCCATAGGATGGAGCAGTCCGTTAAGGTGTTCCGCCAGGGTGGATTTGCCGCTGCCGGTATGGCCGATCAGAGCCACGAACTCCCCTTTTTCCAGGGTAAAGCTCACATCATCCAGGGCCTTCTTTTCCAGGCTGGTGTGGGTCATATAGGTATAGGAGATATGGTCTACTTGGATGGACATAATGCTTCACACAACTCCTTATGGGTAATGATGGGCGGCAGCTGATGGCCCTGTTTGTCCAAAGCATCCGCCACTTCCGCCGCCAGGGGACATTCCAGCCCCAGGCCCCGGATCCGGTCCACTTGAGTGAACACTTCTTTGGGAGTCCCTTCCAGGACGATTTTCCCTTTTTCCATGGCGATGACCCGGTCGGCCAGGATGGCTTCTTCCATTTTATGGGTGATGTACACAATGGTGATGTGCTTTTCTTTGTTCAGCTTCAGTACCGTAGAGACGATTTCCTTCCGGCCTTTGGGGTCCAGCATGGCAGTGGGTTCGTCAAAGACGATGCACCGGGGTTCCAGGGCTAGCACTCCAGCAATGGCCACCCGCTGCTTCTGGCCCCCGGACAGACGGTGAGGAGCCCGCTTGGCATAATCCAGCATATCCACGG
>SFHH01000187.1 GCA_004555735.1 Acidaminococcus fermentans | reverse complement strand
CGATGCCGGAGCCGCCGAAGATGGAGTACATGTTCTCCTTGCCGGTCTTATAACGCTCGGCCACAGACACGGTCATAGCAGACCACAGGGGACCAGACATGGTGCAGGTGGGGCTGAAGAGGCCTCGATGAGGTTCCGGAAGCCGCAGCACATGTTGGTACGGTCGGGGTTGACGTCGATGTACTCGTCCTGACGATAGCGCTTGGTGTCCTCCATGAAGGCGGTGCCGCCGACGATGTCGCCGAAGGCGATGACGTAGCACATGATGGCCATGGGCAGGTCCTTGAGCAGGATCTCCGCAGGAGGAATGCCGATGCCCAGGATGGAGAAGTTGTTCCACACCCACATCAGGCCCGGGAAGGGGTTAAACCAGCATAGCGATGATGCCGGCCACAATGATGGCGGGCACGAAGCCAGCCTTGGTCAGCAGCTTGATGGCCCGGCTCTTGCTGCCGAACTTCACCTTGCCAAAGCCGTTGGAGAAGAGCAGGAACAGGCCCAGTGCGCAGCCGATGGACCAGAAGATGGGGTACTGGAAAAATCCGGCGCCGCCGTCGGCCACAGACTTGAAACCGTAGGTGCCGCAGCAGGCCGCGAAACCAGATCCTATTAGGATGCCCGCTTTTAGGCTCTGGGGACAGATGTCGATGATCTTGGTGGCGATGCCCGTAACACCCAGGATGACGTACATCAGGCCTAAGATCAGCTCCATACCCACCAGGGCGTACATCCGGTCCGTCCCCTCAAAGTTGAGCAGGAAGGCGGTGATTAGAGGTACGGCAGGGGTAATCCAGCCACCGATCAGGGGGTCGCCCAGGGTGTTGTTGACCATGTAGAGCAGCTCATGGACGAACACGATGGACAAGGCCATTTCAAAGGTAAATCCAAACAGGTCCTGCAGATAAGCAGTGGCCGCGGAGCCGGTCATAAAGACGACGCAGGCCTGGATCATTTCTGGAATTTCCCATTCATAGTGGATGAAGGGGATGCGCAGGTCAAATTTCCAGATCTTGATGCAGGGCTGCTTCTCACCGTCTTTCCGCCGGGCGGTAGGAAGCATGAGATTCATAAACTTACAGTCCCTCCTAACAAAAGTCTCTTTTCTTGCGCTGCAATGGTTCTGCCGGCAAGGTCGTTATCACGACTTTGCCGGCTCCTTCTGGCGCTTTACCTCGATGCAGTGCTAATTATAGCACGTTCTTCACAAAACGCAATGGATATTCCTTCGTCGTTTTACACGAATATGCATTATTTGCACAAGAAACCTTTTTGTTTTTCGGTTGTTTTTGCCCGTTTTCCCGTTCTTTTTGAAAAATCTTTCCAGTTATTATGTAGAAATTGTTAAGTTGCTGAATATCCCTTCAATGTTTATTCTCTTCTAATGTCTGAAAATCAGGGGTTTTTCTGTCTCCCGCCGCGCAGCGGCGTCCAGAGATGCCATTTTTCTGCAAGCTTGCATCTTTTGACTTGCATCCGAGGCAATCCGTCAGCGCTGTAAAAAAGCGGGAGAGACCGAAGTCTCTCCCGCTGATAGGGATGAATTGGTTTGTCTCAATCGTATTCCGGGGTGGTTGTAGTAGTCGTAGAGGTTCCCGAGGAGGTGCTCTCTTCCAGCGTAAACATGCTTGCGTCGGCCCGGACACCCTGTCCGTTGGAATCGTTGACCTGGAAGATGTTCACATCCGCCGGGGTCAGGTCGGTGGTGAAGGGGTTGACCAGCTGGTTGATCATTTGCAGGCTCTCTCCGGGCAGCAGCTCATAGCAGTAGCTGTACCCCTTATAAGAGGTGCTGCCGTCCCCGGGCAGGGAGTTGCCAGTGACCCCAGTGTCCAGATTCACCCCCACGGCCTTAGTGACGAACCAGGTCAAGTCGGTGGCGGACAAGTCGGTCTCGATGTTGCGCTGCATGATGTCCACGAACTGGTCCAGCTTGCCGATGTTGGACACCAGCTTCTTGGCCACGGTGACCATCAGGTTGCGCACGGTCTCGCTGCGCTGGATGTCTCCCAAGGGGTAGCCGGTGCCGTCGCCGTTTTTCCGGAAGCGGCAGACCTCCATGGCCTCCTGGCCGTCCAGATGCTGCATGCCGGGCTGGAAGTGGATGCTCAGGTCCTGGGTGGGGTCGTCGTAATACATCTCCACTGGTACGTCGAAGTCCACCCCGCCCACAGCGTCCACTAGCTCCACGAACCCGTCCAGGTCAATGCTGATGGTAAAGTCGATGGGGAAGCCCACCAGGTCCGAGACCACCTCCCGCAGGTTCTCGATGCCTCCGTGGAGGGAGGAGTTGATCTTGGGTACCGACTGGTCCACCAAGGTATCCCGGGGGATGGAGAGCATACCGATCTTTTGGTTGGGCACGTCATAGGTGACCAGCATGATGGCGTCGGCATTGCCGCTGACTTGGTCTGGGCAGGAGAGCAAGAAGGTATAAGTCTGCTCTTTCCGGGTGTGGTTGCCGGCCTCCATGCCGGGCACATTCTCCACATCCTGGCTGGTGGAGGAGGCGGTTGACTGCTTCATTTCCGGCTCGGGCACCGCCACTTTCAGAAGAGCGTAGCCGATGACGATCACAGCGGCTAAGGCCACAACGGTAATATATACGCCCTTGAGGACGCGGTATCGTTTCTTCAGTCTGCGTTTCTTTTTCTGGGCCACAGTATCGGTCTCCTTTGTGTCTGTTTCCCTGCGAACAAAGGCGCATGAGTGGATATAGTATACATAATTCATTGGTTTTCGGCAAGCCCCTGCCGCCAATTTCCCAATTATTTTATAGATTTTTCAGTTCTTTTTCAGGTTTCTTCCTATTTTCTTCCGAAGGTATTTTTGCAATTCTTTCAAAAAATTCACAATTCTTCACATATTCCACTTCCGCGCGCCACCGGACGCCAAGAGGCCGCTCACCCCGTCGGTTGCCCGTCCACCGCCCTCTCCCGCCGTCCCCAGACAGGGGGGCTACGATGGGGAATCTTTTCTTTTATGTGGTGTTTCCTCCCAAAAAGACGTGCGGGGCAGGGAAAGAATTGGCCCAAACCCCTTGCAAGATGGCTGGGGCTGTGCTATAATGGGCACACTTGAAAGATGTCAGTTAGGAGAGTGGGGCTTGCCCCGCTCTTTCTTTTATGAGTCGAGCCTGGTCCTCTCCCCCGCCGGCGGAGCGGGCCGGTTCTCTGACCGTTTTAGTTCGCGCGCCGCCGGGCGCAGGGAGGTTTTTATCGTATGTCTAAAATCACGGATCTGACAGCCCAGCTGGCCCGCCCGGTGGTGGAGGCCAACGGCTGCACGTTGTGGGACGTGGAATACGTCAAGGAGGCCGGCAGCTGGTACCTGCGGGTCTACATCGACAAGGAGGACGGGGTCTCCATCGAC
>SFHH01000186.1 GCA_004555735.1 Acidaminococcus fermentans | reverse complement strand
GAAGGTATCAAATTCGCTCTCCTCTGTCTTGGGAAAGCCATCGCCCTTGACCCACAGGGCCGTCATGCTGTCTTTCCGCTCCACAAGGCCGTCAATAAATGCTTTATACAGTTCCAGCTCCTTGCTCATAGCAGATCCTCCATTCCCAAGCAATTTACTTTCGGATCAAACTCCCGTCATCAATGAAGGCAGCTTCCCGGATGCGCCGGAGGGATTCCGGCTCCAGCAAAAACTCCCGCAGGTTCGGGTCCTCAAAGAAGGACATGGGACGCACCTGCGTCGGCCCAGCAACCGCCCACAGCCGCGATGTTGCCAACCGCTCCGCTGTCTGGAGCGCCTTCTCCCGTTCGCCTAAATAGAGATAGCGGGCGATTGCGTCCCGATAGGAGGAGTCAGCCATGGGCACGCCCTGGATCTCCTCAAAGAGATCTACGGCATCCCTGGCGGTTCCGAACATACAGCAGTGGTTATAGAGCTTCCGCCTGGCATCGGGATCGTCTGGCGAGAGCTTCTTATTCTGTTCCACCAGCTTTGCCCAGAGCTGCTCCTTTGTCTGCGGTTCCTCTGGTTCATGGTAGGGGTAGTTCTTGTCGTTGTCCGCAAAGGGCATAAGGCCCCGTTTGAGGTAGTCCATCAGGATGTCACAGAATCGATCCCGCTGGGGGAGGCCGTTCTCAGCCCGGATGCGCGTCTGTTCCTTCGTCAGCGCCTCAATCAGCTCCTGCTCCCGGTGGAGCTGGATGGCGGCCACCGTCATGGCAATCATGTGCTCATCGCTCACATTGCTGTAATACCACTCCTCCAGCCAGGGAAGGATGGTCAGATCCAAAGCCAGCGCCTTTTCATAGTCCAGGTTGAAATAGGCGACCTCAGCCTTGACCGCTGCTACCTGATGGGGGTATTTATCGGAAAAGGATTCCAGGGTATCCAAGGCCCCTTCTTTGCCGTCCATGATCTCATAGCAGACCATACGGACTTTTTTGGGCAGTTTGATGACATCCATATTGACGCCTCCTTCAGTCTTTTTCAATCCGTTATGGGAACATTATCCGTCCATCTCCACCCGGATAATGGGCCGATAGAAGTCATAGTCACCGTTCAATTCCTTATCCTCCTGCACTTCCGGCTTGCAGTGCGGTGAACAGGGCAGGAAACCGAGGAAAATTCCAAGTCCGCCGCAGATGTTGCACCCGCCGTCGCCGCCGCAAGTGGTAAACTGCTCGGCCTTCACGATCTCCCGCATATAGGGGTCATAGGCGATGGACAGGCCGAAGAAGTTGGGCTCCTCCATATCGTAGGGCCTGTCCCCGGCCTCCTCCATATCCTCAAAATGGTGCAGGCGCATGGAGTAATCCAGCCCATCCCCCCAGGGGAACAGGGTGCGGCACCCGCCGCCGCACAGATAGGCCCACTCGTCCGCCGTGGGCAGAGAGAGGCCCTGCTTTTCCAGCCCGTCAAGAAGTTCATCGTAATCTGTGCGGTTATAAATCCAAATCTGAAAGCCCTTTTCCGTCCGCTCAATGCGTGTTGACTTGTGCAAGGTAAGGCTGTCAAGGTCGCTCCAGGCAAACTCCCGGAACTTCTTCAGCCAGTCGGGGTGGGCGGTCACTCTGGGATCGTTCATCTTGACTGGCTCCCAGCATAGTTCCTCCAACTTTCGCCCCACCAGCATAGGGCCAATAGATGCCTGCCGAACAGAAGCCATGCTTTCCTGGATCATCTCCTCCGGGTCCCGCGGCTCCATTTCCCATTCCTGAAACAGATAGTCCAGCTCCCACCGGCTGTCGGGATTGAGCCCCACGGCAAAGTGGTCCCAGCCCAGGGTGACGGTGTCGCCGGGGACAAAGACGAATTCCCGGCCGTCCTTTTCAAACACGCCGGTGGTGCAGCTCTGACCCCAGCGGTCAAAGGGTTGCAGACCGAGAAAGGTCATAGTATAACGAACAGCCAGGTTTTCCATCAGCGCCTGCTTCTCGGTGGTTTCCATTTGATTGAATTGGGGGCGAAATAGTCTCTCGTTCATAGCAAGTCCTCCTACAGCTACTTTGGCACTCCATCATAGGTATGAGTTTCCCAGATGGCCTCAAATTCCGCCTGCTCTATGATGCAGGCGTGGAATTCCTCGCCCCAGACATGGGCGTTCAATTCCTCCACGGTGGGGATCGGCGTGATCTCGATGGCACCGTCGTAAAGGTCGGAGATGTCGCGGGTGCAGCCATCCGCAGAGATGTCAATGGAGCGGAGGGCCAGCCGCTCATTGTCTGTATCCACTTCATAGAGGATGACCGGTGGTTCTCCCTCCGGCGCACCCTCCCAAAAGAGCTTGATGTACTCGATCATTCCGTTTCCCTCATTTGAACCAATGCCACCCCGTCATGGTGCCGGTTACCTCATCTATCTGTACCGCAATATCATAATTGCCGCGACAGCCCAGCAAGGCCGCAAGATGATCATTTTCCATAATCAAATCATAAAACTCAACCGCTATATCTTGGAATTCCCCTGGGATCTCCAGCACAGAAAAGGAATCCACTGACTGAGCATTTTGGAAAAATTCAATGGCCGTCTTACTGCATTTTACTATAATCCCTGTTTGAGTGGTCAACTCTTTCATGCTTTCGCTGCCTCGCTCATGTTCAGATACATCCCCATCGTTTTTTCATCGGCACAGGCTACTCGGATCATTTTGGCCAGCATCATCAGATCGTCGATGTATTGGGAATAGACGCAGAACACATCCTCGTCGGAGTCAAAGTGAAACAGATCCTCACCACTATTGTTTTCCTCAAACTCCCGTATCACGCCCCGAACCAGCCGTTCCCAGTCTCCGCTGCTGCCGGTCAGTCCCAGCCGACGGAATTCTTCCGTCCGGAATCCATCGTTGATTTTCAGCAGAAGGGAGATGGCATAGGGGTGGTGGGGAATGAGGAAGAATGGCGCGATCTGCTCCGGCTTCACCCAGATTTTGAAGGGCGGACGCGGGTCAGGTATCCAGGGCAAGATTTCCCATT
>SFHH01000185.1 GCA_004555735.1 Acidaminococcus fermentans | reverse complement strand
TGTGGCCATCCAAAAGGGAAGCGGGGGGCCCCCCATGGCCATCGGCGGGGGCATAGGCCTACTGCTGTGCGGAATCTTGGTCTCCATTTGCTGGGGGACCACGGGAGCGGAGGGATTTCATGGACCCTTTGTGGGCATCCTCCTGATGACCATGGCCGGCGGCTGTCTGGCCGGGCTTCTGGGCAGAAAGGCCAAGCGGAAGAAAAAGAAACGGTGACCCATGAGGGGGAGAGGCAAAAAGAACCGGATGACGGCGCAGCAGAAAGAGAAGGAAGCGGCGCGAAAAAACCGGGATACCGTATTGTTGATGTTGTCCACCGCCTTTCTCGCCGGAGGAATCGCAGGGTGTTTGCTGGAGGGAAAGCTTTCTGCCGCACCATACATCAGCGGATTTCTGGGGCAAGCCGCCCAGACCACGTTGGCGCCGTCCCTGTGGCGGGAGCTTTGGACCGTGTTTCGCTGGCCGGCAGCGGCGGTGCTCCTCAGCCTGCTGCCTCTTGCGGCATTGACCCTTCCAACCCTGTTTTTTCTCCGCGGTTTTTTCCTTTCCTATGGAATTGTAGCCATGATGGAGGGCCTGGGTGGAACGGGAGTGCTGTGGGCAGGCATCGTCTTTGGTCCGACGTGTCTGCTGGCAGTGCCGGCCTTTTTCGTCCTGGGCACCACTGGTCTGCTGGGAAAGGCAGACCGCCAGGGCATGGGCAAAAAACTTTTGGGCCGGGCTCTGGCAGCCTTGCCGGTGCTGCTGGTCTGCGCCTTTCTGGATCGCATGGTGGCACCCAAGCTGCTGCACATTCTGCTCAAGGGTTTGGCGGAGAGCGGCTGAGAAGTTCTCCTTGCCATTTTTGCTTGGGCAGCGTATAATGAAAGACACTCCCGAGGGGAGTGTCTTTTTTCAAGAAGCAACTTCGCATAATGCACATCTTGCGAAGTTAATGACCTCAAAAAACGAAGGAGACCACTATGGCAGACTATTGGCGGGATGCACCGCCCATTTTGCAGGAGTTCCTCAACTACCACGAGTCCATCCTCTCACACTCGGCAAAGACGGTGGACGAATACTTTTTGGACCTGCGCAGTTTTTTTCGCTATTTAAAACGACGCAGAAATCCAGCGCTGGAGCAAGTGCCGCCGCAAGAGATCTCTATCTTGGATGTGGACCTGGACTTTGTGTCCAAGACGCAGCTGTCAGAAATCTATGGCTTTCTGACTTCACTCACTGGTGGAACCAAGTCCGGCAAGGCCGAGGCCTCCACCAGAGCGCGGAAATGCGTGGCGATCCGTTCCTTTTACCAGTACCTGTGCCTCCACGCCCATCGGATGGAACATGATCCGACCCAGGCTTTGCAGATCCCCAAACGGCGGAAAAGCCTGCCCCGCTACCTCACGCTGGCGGAGAGCATCCAATTGTTGGAAGCTGTCTCCGGCCCCAATGAGGTCCGGGATTACTGCATCCTCACGCTTTTTCTCAACTGCGGCCTTCGCGTGGGCGAACTGGTGGGCCTAAATGTGCAGGACGTGCGGGAGGACACCATTCGGGTGTTAGGCAAGGGCAACAAAGAGCGGCAGCTCTATCTCAACCAGGCCTGCCAAGAAGCCCTGCAGGCCTATCTGGCTGTTCGCCCAGACCCCAAAGAGGAGCCGCGCCACAGAAACGCCCTCTTTATCTCCCGGAACAAGACCCGGCTGACCACACGGGCGGTGGAAAACATCGTGCAAAAAGCCGTGGCCAAAGCTGGTCTGGACCCAAAGTATTCTCCCCACAAGCTGCGCCATACGGCAGCCACATTGATGCTTAACAACGGCGTGGACCTGCGCACCCTTCAGGATGTTTTGGGTCATGAAAATTTGGGGACCACCCAGATCTATACCCACATCTCTGACAGCAACCTAAAGCAAGCGGTGGACGCCAATCCTCTGGCCCGTGTGAAAAAGCAGGAGGACTGAGCTGCGCCAGACTGTGCTCCAGGCAGTTGGCAAAGGGGGCTCCCCTTCCCTGTTCGCTCAGCTGGGACAGGATGAATTGTTCACAAAATTTCTAGGTTTTGTGGAGAGAAAAGAAAAATCCGTATGTTTTGGAAAAGACATACGGATTTTTTCTGCTCACTGGGCCGAGGATTTCCCCAGCCTGTTTAGAAGTTCTTCCAAGCTGAGAACAGGGATGTCCAGGTTGTTGGCCTTGTCCAGCTTGCTGCCGGCATTCTCGCCAGCCAGAAGGAAGGAGGTCTTTTTGGAGACGCTTCCCGTCACCTTTCCCCCGTTCTCCTGGACCAACTGGGCGGCCTCTTCCCGGCTCAAGCCAGGCAGTGTACCGGTGATTACCACGGTCTGCCCGGAAAGGGGAAGGTTCTCTCCTACCGGAGCCACAATTTCCTGGGTCATATTCACACCCGCCGACCGGAGTTTTTCCAATACCTTCTGGTTGTGAGGCTGGCGGAAATAGTCATACACACACTGGGCAGAGATGGGGCCGATGTCATCCACGGCGGTCATGTCTTCCACAGAGGCGGCGGCCAGGGCGTCCACCGTGCCAAAGTGGTTCATTAGGACCTGGGCGGCGGACCGACCGACGTTAGCAATGCCCAAGCCGGTCAGAAGACGATCAGGAGGGTTTCCCTTTGCCTTTTCAATGGCACCCAACAGCTTGTCGGTATTTTTCTCCTTACCGACGATGCCTTTTTTGATCAGCTCCTCACGGTGGCGATAGAGGGTAAAGATATCAGCAACGTCGGTCAAATACCCTTCCTTGATGAGATCGTGGACGTACACCACGCCGAACCCCTTGATGTCCATGGCACCCCGGCCCACAAAATGGCCGATCAACCGCTCCAGCTGGGCGGGGCAGTTGAGGTTCACGCACTTGATGTCCGCTGTATCTTCCCGCACTGCCGGTGAGCCACAAACCGGGCAGACCATGGGGATCTGAAACACCTGGCTGTCTGGAGGCTGTTTCTCCGCCACCACCCCCACGCATTTGGGAATGACTTCCCCGGACTTTTCGATCAGAAGGGTGGAGCCAAGGCGGATATCCAAGTTGGTGA
>SFHH01000184.1 GCA_004555735.1 Acidaminococcus fermentans | reverse complement strand
ACCAAGGATTTCATCGCTCCGTCCTCCTTTGAGTTCAAGGATACCCGGATGTTCCGCATGGGGAAGAAATATGCCACCGTTTCCTTCCTGCAAATCCTGGCTCCGGAATTGGAGGATCGGATGCTGGCTGAGTTCCTGAACATGGAAAGCAGCCTGGTGGTATCCATGCACATCAAAAGCCTGGATCAGACGGAGGCCATCAAGACAATCAAGCGCCGTATCACCGATCTGGATAAATCGAAGATCGAGGAACAGAAAAAAGCTGTCCGGGCGGGATATGACATGGACATCATTCCCAGCGATCTGGCGACCTACGGCACAGCGGCCAAAGCGCTGCTCCAGGAATTGCAGAGCCGGAACGAGCGTATGTTTCAGCTCACCTTCCTGGTGCTGAACACCGCCGACACCAAGCGGCAGCTGGACAACATTCTGCTCCAGGCCAAGGGCATCGCCCAGCAAAACAACTGCGCCCTGGTGCCGCTGGACTTTCAGCAGGAGGGCGGTATGGTAGCCTGCCTGCCCCTGGGCAAAAATCCCATTGAAATCCATCGGGAACTGACCACCAGCGCCACGGCGATCTTCGTCCCCTTTACCACGCAGGAGTTGTTTCAGACCGAAGGCCATCCCATCTACGTCGGCCTGAACGCATTGAGCAATAACATCATCATGGTGGACAGGCTGTTCCTGAAAACGCCCAACGGCATCATCCTGGGTACGCCAGGCAGCGGCAAATCCTTCTGCGCCAAGCAGGAAATCAGCAGCGTGATCCTGCTGACAGATGATGACGTGATGATCTGCGATCCGGAGGGCGAGTATTATCCCCTGATCGAACGCTTCAACGGGCAGGTGATCCGTATTTCGCCCACCAGCACGGATTACATCAATCCCATGGATTTGAACCTGAATTACAGCGACGATGACAATCCCCTGTCCCTGAAATCGGACTTCATCCTGTCCCTGTGCGAATTGGTGGTCGGCGGGCGGGACGGTTTGCAGCCCATTGAAAAGACGGTGATTGACCGCGCTGTGCGCCTGATCTATCAGCCTTTCCTGAATGATCCTGTGCCGGAAAAGCTGCCCATCTTAGGCGATCTGTACAACGCCCTTCTGAACATGGAGGAAAAGGAAGCCCATCATATCGCCACGGCGCTGGAAATCTATGTATCCGGCTCCCTGAACCTGTTCAACCACCGGACGAACGTGGACATCAATAACCGGCTGGTTTGCTATGACATCAAGGAATTGGGCAAGCAGCTCAAAAAGTTGGGGATGCTGGTGGTACAGGATCAGGTGTGGGGCCGCGTGACCGCCAACCGGGACGCGGGCAAGTACACCCGGTATTTCATTGACGAGTTTCATTTGCTCCTGCGGGAAGAACAGACGGCCACCTACAGCGTGGAAATCTGGAAGCGTTTCCGCAAATGGGGCGGGGTGCCGACCGGAATCACGCAGAACGTGAAAGACCTGCTGGCCAGCCGGGATATTGAAAACATCCTGGAAAATTCGGATTATATCGTCATGCTGAATCAGGCCCCCGGCGACAGGCAGGTGCTGGCGCAGAAGCTGAACATTTCCCCGCACCAGCTTTCCCATGTGACCCAGGTAGGCGCGGGCGAAGGGCTGCTGTTCTACGGCAATGTGATCCTGCCCTTCGTCAACCGTTTCCCCAAGGACATGGAGCTGTACCGCATCATGAGTACCAAGCCTGCGGATAAGGCGCTGGAAAAGAAACAGGCGGGATAACCGCCATCATCAAACAAGGAGACAACACAAACCTATGCAATATGAACCGAACTACTGCGACGAAAACTGTCCGCTGGAACATCTGGACACTGACGTGCGTGTTGCTGTTCTGGAGATACAGGAAGAAATCAGTTCCCTGATGACCAACATCAACCGCTGCCTGGAGCAGGTGCAGCACGACATCAAGCGGGTTAATCGTTTGAGCGAATGCCTTTCCTGCATGGTGGAGGCAATGGACGATGAAATCGAAGAAATGCTCTCCTGGGCAGAAACCAATCCCAGCGGGATGCACCTGGTAGGAGATGAAAACAAATGCTGAAAACAGTTCTGACCATCCTCGGCGTTCTGACCCTGCTGCTGATCGCTCTTATCGGCTACGCGGCTTGTGTGGCAGCAGGCCGGGAAGATCGGGCCATGGAACACCTTTATGAAAAGTGGGCGATGGAGCATACCGATCAGGAACAGCCAGCAGCGGCCATTGAGGAGGGCTGACCATGAAAGAACATGAAGCCCGCGCTGCGCCCCGACTGCGTTTTTCCAAAGAAGAAATACAGCCGGAGAATCTCCAAATAACTTCTGCGAAAACAAAGAAGGCCATGAAAAAGGCTGTGAAGCCTCCTTCCATGAAAGGGAAAGCGCCTGTTCAGAAAACCTATACCGCTTTCCAGGAAAAAAGCGTGCTTCCTCTTTCGGATGCGCCTGCTTCACGGGACACACAGCCCATTGCAGATGAAGAAAATGCTTTTCCAGCAGAAGAAAGCAGCGTAATTGAAAAAGGTGAGAGTGTTCTTCCAAATGCAGAACACTCAACGGGGAAAAGCGATTTTCGCACAGGAAAAAAGAAACCTTCCTCGGTATCGCTGCATTTTGGTGATTCTCCTTCACATCGGTCAAAAAAGTCCGACGTTGGCAAGGAGAAGAAAAAGCCTATTCAGAAGGTATCGGAAGCAATGAAACCGATTGCCCGAAGCGTCAGAGATGAAACAGAAGCCCAGCTTTCCAAACATGAGCAGGACAACACCGGCTTGCAGGCGGCGCACACCGCGGAACAGGCCGGTTCTTCCGCCTTTCATACCGGGAAACAAATCCATGAGCTGCGGCAAAACCGTCTGCGCCATCAGGAAGAAAAGAAAGCGCAGACCGTTAGCACGCATGGACTGACCTTCGGGGACACGAAAGCAGACGCGGAGGCTGCGGCCAGCGGCGGCAGCAATCCCATGTCCCGCAAATACCAGCGGAAAAACATCCAAAAGGATTACCGCGCCGCCAAAGCGGGCAAAAAGACCGGCAAGGCTGCGGGCAAAACGGGAAAACAGGCGGC
>SFHH01000183.1 GCA_004555735.1 Acidaminococcus fermentans | reverse complement strand
TCAGATTTTTCCAGCGGATTCGTTGACAGTATTTGCTGAATAACGGTAAAATAAAAGAGCATCTGTATATTATGTTCCTTGTTTCGTACCAGGGATCCATAAAGGGGGAGAACATCGTGAGTCGTTTGCAAATCGAGACCCCGGGGCGGGCCCAGACGGTCCTGAACGGCCTGTATCAGGATATGCACCATCGGATCAGTGCCAGTTCGCCGGGGCTCTGTCCTGTGGACATGGCTTTGAATTTCCTGCGCTTCTGCCATGCCCAGAGCTGCGGGAAATGCGTACCCTGCCGAGTGGGACTGGGGCAGCTGGAAATTCTCATCGAGCAGGTGCTGGAACGGACGGCGACCCTGGAGACCATCGACCTGATCGAAGACACCGCCCAAGTGATTGCTGATTCTTCGGACTGTGCCATCGGCTATGAGGCAGCCTATATGGTGCTGAAGGGAGTCCGGGGCTTCCGGGAAGATTATGAGGAACACGTGCTCAATGGCCGCTGCATCTGCGGTCTCAGCCATCCAGTACCCTGCGTCTCCACCTGTCCGGCACATGTGGATATCCCCGGCTACATCGCCCTGATCCGGGAAGGCCATTACGAAGAAGCCCTGGAGCTGATCCGCAAGGACAATCCTTTCCCGGCAGTCTGCGGCTACGTGTGTGAACATCCCTGCGAATTCCACTGCCGCCGGCAGATGGTGGATGATTCGGTGAACATCTGCGGGCTGAAGCGGTTCGCAGTGGACCATGCCAAGCCATCCCATGCCCCTGCTCCGGCTCCTGCTACCGGCAAGACGGTGGCAGTGATCGGCGGCGGTCCGGGTGGCCTGACGGCAGCCTATTATCTGTCCCTCATGGGGCACAGCGTCACGGTGTATGAACAGCGTCCCCAGCTGGGCGGCATGCTCCGGTATGGGATCCCCAATTACCGGCTGCCCCTTGCGGTCCTGGAAAAAGACCTGGACTACATCCTGTCCACCGGGATCCAAGTCCACACCGGGGTATCGGTAGGGACGGACCTGTCAGTAGAAGAGCTCCA
This sequence comes from Acidaminococcus fermentans, assembly GCA_004555735.1. Lineage (GTDB taxonomy): Bacteria > Bacillota > Negativicutes > Acidaminococcales > Acidaminococcaceae > Acidaminococcus > Acidaminococcus fermentans_A. The sequence goes on along the minus strand of SFHH01000183.1, from coordinate 2,039 downwards.
ACGGCAGTACGATGCGGTATACATCGCCATCGGGGCCCACAGCGACAAGAAGCTCCATCTGGAAGGAGAGGAAGCCCAAGGTGTCTACAGTGCCGTCCGGCTCCTCCGAGACATCGGCGAAGGCCGGGTGCCTGATTTCTCCGGCAAACGGATCTGTGTGATCGGCGGGGGCAACGTCTCCATGGATGCCACCCGGACAGCCAAACGGCTGGGAGCGGCTTCCGTCCAGTGCATCTACCGGCGCCGGCTGGAAGATATGACCGCTCTGGAAGAAGAGGTCCAGGCGGCCATGGCGGAAGGCTGTGAAATCGTCACCTTGGAAGCACCCAGCCGGATCGAGACTGACGGACAGGGTCATGTGACGGCACTCTGGACCCAGCCCCAGCACATCGGCCCTTATAATGGGAAGAGCCGGCCCAATCCGGTAAAAGCGGATCTGCCGGAACGGCGTTTCCCCTGCGATGCCCTCATCGTGGCCATCGGTCAGTCCATCGTCACCAAGCCTTTCGAAGCCATCGGGGTGACGGTCAGTCGGGGGACCATCCAGGCGGATCTTTCCAGCAGCATCCCCGGCCTGAGGAACCTGTTTGCCGGCGGCGATGCTGTTTCGGGACCGGCCACTGTGATCAAAGCCGTAGCGGCCGGCAAGGTAGCAGCGGATAATATCGATTCCTTCTTCGGCTATCACCATCGGATTTCCTGCAAAGTGGAGATTCCTCCTGCCCATTTCACCAATACGCCTCCCTGCGGCCGAGTGAACCTGAAACAGCACTGCACGCCCCATTGTGTAGGGGATTTCCAGCTGGTCTCAGAAGGGATGACCCCGGAAGAAGCCCGGCAGGAAGCCAGCCGCTGTCTGCGCTGTGACCACTTCGGTTACGGCAGCTTCAAAGGAGGGAGGAATCGGGAATGGTGACCTGTACCATCGATAACAAGACGTTCCAGGTGCCGGAAGGCACCACCATCATGGATGCGGCCCGACAAGTCCAGATCCAAATCCCTCATCTGTGCTACCTGAAGGACCTGAACGAGATTGCCGCCTGCCGGGTGTGCTGCGTAGAAGTGGAAGGGGAACACGCCATGGTGACAGCCTGCAACAGCCCGGTCCGGGAGGGTATGGTGGTCCATACCAATTCTCCCCGAGCCCGCCGTACCCGGAAGATCAATGTGGAGCTGATCCTGTCCCAGCACGACTGCCGCTGTGCCACCTGTGTCCGCAGCGGGAACTGCCGGCTCCAAGAACTGGCCAACGATCTGGGGATCCATGACAGTCCTTATGAGGAACAGCTACCCAAAGGGCTGCGGAAGGCCTGGACCACCACCTATCCCCTATACCACGACTACAATAAATGCATCAAGTGCATGCGCTGCATCCAGGTCTGCGATAAGATCCAGGATATGCATATCTGGGATGTGGCAGGCACCGGTGGCCGGACTACCATCGATGTATCCGGCAACCGGGTGATCAAAGATTCAGACTGCACCCTGTGCGGCCAGTGCATCATCCACTGCCCAGTAGCAGGGCTGCGGGAACGGGATGATACGGCAAAGCTCTATGAGGCTCTGGCGGACCCGGAAAAGGTGACGGTGGTCCAGGTAGCTCCTGCCGTACGGACGGCCTGGTGTGAAGCCTTCGGCCTGCCCCGGAAGGAAGGAACCATTGGGAAGATGGCCGCGGCTCTCCGGCGTCTGGGATTCGACCATATCTACGACACCACCTTCGCCGCCTGGGTGACCGAGGGCGTGACCGATTCCTCCTGGGAAGAATTCCAGAAGACCTTCTCCAACATGGGTGCTGACAAGGCTCTGGAGATCTATCAGCGCTACTACGACGAACAGAAATAACAACAGCTGCCTCCTGTCCGGCCGGCACGGTTCCTTCACGGAGCCGCGCCGGTTCTTTCTGCAGGCAGCATAGAAAGGACGCAGTTATGAAATCATCCGCCTTCTTTATCAGCAGCAACGCCAAAAACCGGATGTTTGACGCCTACGATGCTGAAACCCTTGCTCTCCTCCGCGAAACGCTGGCGCTGCCCGAT
>SFHH01000008.1 GCA_004555735.1 Acidaminococcus fermentans | reverse complement strand
CCTGGCGGAAAAAGGCTATGTGGTGGCCAGCATCACCTATCGGGTGGCTCCTACCGCCCGGTTCCCGGAACCCTTGGAAGACGTAAAGGCTTCCATCCGGTATCTTCGGGCTCATGCGGACCAATGGAACATCGACAAAAACCGGATTGGCATCGTGGGAGGCAGTGCCGGTGGCTATCTGTCCGCTTTTGCAGGGACTACCAGCGGTACCCGGACCTTTGACAAGGGAGAAAACCTCCAGGAATCCAGCCAGGTGAACTGTGCCGTGGATCTCTATGGTCTGTCGGACTTGAGCCGGGTGGGCATGGACTACAGCCCGGAAAACCAGAAACGGCACCAGTCCGCCGGGGCCACGGAAGCCCTGTGGGTCAACGGCAGCCCGGTGTTCGGCGGGAAGGACGGAGGGGTCCTGGCCGATCCCAAAGCTACGGAGGCCGCCAACCCCATTGCCTACATCGGGAAAAACAGTGCGCCCATGCTGCTGATGCACGGGACGGCGGACAAGGTGGTGTCCCCGGGCCAGACGGACCTGCTGTACCAGGCCCTGAAAGCCAAGGGGGTGCCGGCGGAACGGTACGAGGTTGCCGGGGCTGCCCATGGCGGCGTATACTGGGTCCAGGATAAGGTACTCCATGTCATTGGGGATTTCTTTGACCGGTATCTGAAATAACAGGAGGAAAAACATGGAAGAAAAGAAAATCTTGCCGGTGGTGTTTTCCGGCCACGGCAGTCCCATGATTGCCCTGGAACACAATGCAATCACAGAAGGGATGGACCGGATCGGCCGGGCGGTGGAAAGCCAGTTTGGCCGGCCCAAGGCCATCTTGATGGTATCCGCTCACTGGTATACCCACGGGACCTTTGTCCAGAGCGCCCCGGAACCCCGGCAGGTCTACGATATGTACGGGTTCCCCAAGGAATTGTATGAAGTGAAGTATCCCGCCAAAGGAGATGGAGAACTGACCCGAAAGGTGCAGGCTCTGCTAGGCTCTGCCGTGGCCGTCAATGACGACTGGGGCATTGACCACGGGGCCTGGACGGTGCTGGTCCACATGTTCCCCAAGGCCGACATTCCGGTGGTCCAGCTGTCTGTGGACGGGGACATTTCCCATGCGGAGGAATTTGCCCTGGGACAGAAACTGGCCGCTCTCCGGAAAGAAGGATATCTGATCCTGGGCAGCGGGAATGTGGTACACAATCTCCGGAAAGTGGAATGGGAGAATGCAGGAGGTTCCGCCGCCACCCTCCGGTTCAACGACTATATCACGGAAGCAGTGCTCCAGGGAGACACGGCTAAGGTAATCGGGTTCGAATCCCATCCGGATGCAGGGTACGCCGTACCCACCCCGGATCATTACCTGCCACTCCTGGTATGCCTGGGAGCCGCCGGCACGGACCGGGCCCAGGTGTTCAACAAAATCTGCAACCTGGGATACATGGCTATGACCGGATATGCCTGGGGGATGAAGGGATAAGAGTGAAGAGAGGGGTGTTGCGCGCAACGTGCAACACCCCTTCTTTTATCCCACATAATAATCGATAAAAATTATCTAAAAATGACTTGTATTATTTTTAAAGGTATCGTATAATATGGTTAACTGTAAACGATAAAAATACATTTAGACAATTAAAGGAGGATCGATGATGGCTTATCAGACTATTTATCCGTATACCAATGAAGTGCTCCGTACCTATGAGAGTCTGTCCGATGCCGGGGTGGAAGAAGCCCTGGAACGGGCCTATGGACAATATCAGGCCTGGCAGAAAGACAATGATGTGGAAGGCCGGAAAGCTATCCTGCGCCAGGTGGCTGCCCTGCTCCGGCGGGATCTGGACCGGTATGCAGAAATTATGACCAAAGACATGGGGAAACTGTTTGTGGAAGCCCAGGGAGAAGTGGCGCTCTGTGCTGCCATCGCTGAATATTATGCGGACCAGGCTGATGGATTCCTGGCCCGGGAACCGGTGGAAACCCCGGCTGGCAAAGCCTATATCCTGAAACAGGCACGGGGCGTGATCATGGCGGTGGAACCCTGGAATTTCCCCTTCTACCAGGTGATGCGGGTGTTCGCCCCCAACTTCATCATCGGGAACCCGCTGCTGCTGAAACATGCCTCCAACTGCCCTGGATCCGCACTGGCTTTTGAGGCATTGGTCCGGGAAGCCGGGGCTCCAAAAGGGGCTTTCCAGAACCTGTTTGCCAGCTATGATCAGGTTTCTCGGATTATCGAAGATCCTCGGGTGGCCGGAGCCTGCCTGACCGGGTCGGAACGGGGCGGTTCTTCCGTGGCGGAACATGCTGGAAAGGCATTGAAGCCTTCTTCCCTGGAACTGGGAGGCAATGATGCCTTCATCGTCCTGGATGATGCGGACATGGACGAAGTGAAATCCCAGCTGTTCGCCGCCCGGCTGTACAATGCGGGCCAGGTCTGCGTCTCTTCCAAACGGTTCATCGTGACGGAAAAGAACTATGACCGGTTCCTTCAGGATCTGACGGAAGTCTTTGCATCCGCTCAATGGGGGGATCCCATGGATCCGGCCACCACACTGGCACCCCTGTCCTCCGCCACGGCCAAGCGGGATGTGCTGGCGGCCATCAATCAGGCTGTCCAGGCCGGCGCCCGGGTGGTGTACGGGCACCAGCCCATCGAGAGCCCCGGTTACTTCGTGATGCCCACCATCCTGACCGATGTGACGAAGGACAATCCTCTGTACAACAAAGAAGTCTTTGGTCCGGTGGGTGTGGTGTACAAAGTCCGGGATGAAGAGGAAGCCATTGCCCTGGCCAACGATTCCAGCTATGGGTTGGGGAATACGGTGTTCAGCAGCGATATGGACCATGCCGGCCGGGTGGCGGCCCGGATCGAAACCGGGATGAGCTTCATCAACCATGGCTGGACCTCCCTGCCGGAACTGCCTTTCGGCGGTGTGAAGAATTCCGGTTACGGACACGAACTGTCTCGGAGCGGGTTCGACACCTTCGTGAACCAGCATCTGGTATTCATTCCCCAGGCCGTATGGGAACGGCACGGGAAGTAAAAGCCAAAAGGGGCTGCTGCGTGAGCAACAGCCCCTTCTTTTTTTATGCCCAATCCCCGTTGATGAACACGGGCACCTTTGTCCCGTCTTTCCGGATCCCGGTGATGGTGAGATCTGGGCTGCCCACCATGAAGTCTACGTGGATCATGGAATCGTTGAGTCCGGCTTTTTTCAGGCCTTCTTCGTCCATTTCCGCTCCTTTTTCCACACAGGTGGGGTAGGCGTCCCCCAGGGCCAGGTGGCAGGAGGCGTTTTCATCCAGGAGGGTTTCGTAGAAAACCGTATCCATCAGGGAAATGGGAGAATGGTAGGGGATGAGGGCCACTTCTCCCAGCCGGCAGGCACCGTCATCCATTTTCAGCAGGTCTTTCAGGACTTCTTCTCCCTTTTCCGCCGTGGCTTCTACAACTTTTCCGCTTTTAAAGGTGAGACGGAAATTTTCAATGAGGTTCCCGCTGTACACCAGGGGACGGGTGCTGTACACAACCCCGTCTACCCGGTCCGCCTGAGGCGCGGAATACACTTCTTCCGTAGGGATGTTGGCGTTGAACAGGAAGCCCCGGGCGGTGCTCTCAGCCCCACCCTGCCAGATGTGGCGGTCCGGCAGGCCCACAGTGAGATGGGTGCCCTGGCTGTTTTCATATTCCAGGGCAGTGAACTGCTGGGCCGTCAGCCATTCCCGGCGCTGCTTCAGTTCCGCCAGATGCTTGTCCCAGTCGGCCAAAGGATCTTCGCCCAGACACCGGGCCGCATCCAGCAGCCGGATCCACAGCCTGTCCATGCCTTCCTGTTCCGGCAGCGCCGGGTACAGCAGCTTGGCCCACACCGCACTGGGGACGGCGGCCACCAGCCAGTTGGTCTTGGAAGCCATCATCCCGTCGGAATATTCCTTCACCGCCTGGTGGAAAGCCTTCTGCCAGGCCATGATCTTTTTCCGGTCGATGCCCTTCATGGCGTAGGGATCGGCGGAGATCAGGCTCAGGAAAGCGGCACCCTTCCGGTAATAATCCAGATTGAATCCACTGCGCCAGTGGGGGACAACTTCGAACTTGTCCTGGGTTTCATACTCATACCGGAGCCGGGTGGTCCCGTTGCAGTACCAGTTGAACACCACCTGGGCAGCCCCGGCCTTATAGGCTTCTTCCGTCAGTAGGGTGGCGAACCGGCTGGCTTCCACCGGGGCATTGATCACCAGGATCTGGTCCTTCTGGAGGCAGATCCCTTTTTGCAGCAGGACCCGGGCGTACAGGGGCAGCTGTCGGGTCAGGGTTTCTTGTATATCCATGGAAATCACTCCTTTTTAGACTGTTTTTTATTATACAGGAAAACATGGGAAGGAAAAAGCAGGAAGAGGCTTTTTTGCGATTTCCCTGTATCATACGTTACAAAATTATCAAAGAATGGAACAAAGAAGATTGTAATAGACGAAAATAAGAAAAGTTTTTGTTACAAAATCGAATACAGTATAGTATAATGTTTTTATAGTGTTTCAGCAGGGATTTTTTTCTTTTTGTTGAAATACTATATAGGTTACTGCTCTTTATCCTTTTCTTACCAATCTGGAAGGCATCTGCCTTCCCTGCGCAAAGGTGGTGATACCATGTCCATGCTGGAAGACATCAAAAATGCCGAGCAGAAGGCGGATGACCTGAAGAAACAGGCCACTCTGGAAGCCCGGAATACGGTACGGGACGCCCAGGCGGAAGCCCACAAAGAGGCGGAAGCCCTGATTGCGGAAGCCCGGAAACAGGCTGCTGCAGCCATTGCCCAGGCGGAAGCCCAGGCTAAACAGGAAGCCGATGCCCTGGTGGCGGAAAACCGGAAACGGGATGAGGCCCAGGCGGCGGAAGCCCGGAAGAATCTGGATGCGGCGGTCCAGTATATTATGAAGAAGGTCGTGATCGAATGTTAGTCCCTATGCAAAAACTGACCCTCTACGCCCTGAAAGCCGATCGCGATGCCCTGCTCCTGGCACTCCAGAAGGACGGGAGTGTGATGCTGGAACCGGAAGCGGGAAGCAAGGCCCTTCCCGGATCAGAAAAAGTCAGTGCCCAGCTGGATAAAACCGGTCAGGTACTCCAGTTCCTGGTCCAGAATGGAGCCAAGAATCCCCTGTTCCCCCAGAAGGAAGCCATTTCCTATGGGAATTTCCTGAAAGAAAGCCAGGAAGGCCGGAAACTGACGGAGGAATTGGATACCACTGCCAGTAAGATCGCTTCCCTGGAAAGTGAAGCGGCGGCCCTCCGGACCCAGGCAGAAAGCCTGGATCCCTGGCTGAAGCTGGATATTCCCCTGGAACAGCTGAGCTTTACAGAAACCACTCGCTGCCATGTGGGGTTCCTGCCGGAAAAGGAACTGCCGGAATTCCAGAAGGCCATTGGCGGCCTCCTGGCGGATGTGAGCCTGTACGGGGTGACCCAGGACGGGCAGGCAATGGTGGTGCTGGCTTATGAAGCCGCTGAAAATGAGGTGAAGCACCTGCTGAAGGAACATGATTTCAGCGAGGCGGTGCTACCCAAGCGCAGCGGCCTGGCGGCGGATGTCCGGAAGGAACTGCTCCAAGAAGCGGAAGAAAAAGAAGGGCGGATCAATCGGCTGAGACAGGAAACCCGGGAAAGCCTCCCTCAGAAACAGCAGGTAGAGCTGTACTACGACCAGCTAAGTGCTGCCCATGACCGTCTACAGAACGGCGGAGTGGAAACCGTCAGTGCCTTCAAGGTACAGGGATGGGTGCGGAAAGACCGGAGCCAGCGGGTGGAAAAAGTGGTCCAAAGCGTCACCGACGCTTATCAGCTGGCTTTTGCAGATCCGGCAGAAGGGGAAATCCCCCCTACGGTCCTAAAAAACAGCAAGCTGGTGGAACCTTACGAGAGCGTAGTGGAACTGTATTCCCTGCCCAAAGCTGGTTCCATCGATCCGGATCTGGTCATGGCTCCGTTCCATTTCATCTTTTTCGGCATGATGCTGTCCGATGCAGGCTACGGCCTGGTGCTTACGGTGATGCTGTATTTTGCCCTGAAGAAATTCCGGCCCACTGGATTTGCCCGGCAACTGGCCATGGTGATCTTCTTTGGCAGTATCTCTACCGTTATCTGGGGCGCCATGTTCGGCGGCTGGTTCGGTCTGGAATGGCAGCCCCTGCTGTTTGTGCCTATGAAGGAACCCCTGAAGATGCTGGCTCTTTGCTTCGGCTTGGGGGCTATCCACCTGGTAGCCGGCATGGTGGTGAAGATCTATATGCTGTTGCGGGATGGGGATGTGATGGGAGCGGTCTGCGACCAGATCAGCTGGCTCATCATGTTCCTGGGCTTCTTCCTGATGGCGCTGGTGCCGGGACCTGTGGGCAAGTACCTGGCCTGGCTGGGTGCTGGGATCATCATCCTCTTCGGCGGACGGGAAAAGAAGGGCATCGTGAACCGTCTCCTGGGCGGTCTCCTGACTCTGTACAATATCAGCGGATACCTGAGCGATCTCCTGAGCTATTCCCGGATCTTTGCCCTGGGGTTGGCTACCGGGGTCATCGCCATGGTCATCAACACGGTGGCCCAGATGCTCTGGAGCGCAGGCCCTGTGGGCATCGTGGCAGCTATCCTAGTGCTTTTGGCAGGCCATTACTTCAACATCATCATCAACGTGCTGGGTGCCTTCGTGCACAGCAGCCGTCTGCAGTACATCGAATTCTTCGGCAAGTTTTATGAAGCCGGCGGCCGGGCATTCCTGCCTTTGGCGCTCCGGACCAAGTATACCGACATTACGAAATAAGGGAGGATTTCATTATGATTACTTTAGGAACAGCGCTGGCATTTGGTGGGGCAGCAACGGCTGCCGCTCTGGCAGGGGTTGGCAGTGCCATCGGCGTCGGGATCGCCGGGCAGGCGGCTTCCGGTGTGGTCAGCGAAGACCCGGATAAGTTCGGTAACGTGCTGGTGCTCCAGGCTCTGCCTGGTACCCAGGGCATTTATGGGCTGCTGATTGCCTTCATCATCATCCTGAACCTGGGGGTCATTGACGGGAATGTAAAAGATTTGACTACCTTCCAGGGCCTGGCCTATCTGTTCGCCGCACTGCCCATGGGCATCGGCGGCCTGCTGTCCGCCATCTATCAAGGGAAAGTGGCTGCTTCCGGTATCTATCTGACTGCCAAACGGCCGGAAGAAACCGGTAAAGGCATCATCCTGACGGCTATGGTAGAAACCTACGCTGTACTGAGTCTGCTGATTTCCTTCATCATGGTGAACGGGATCAAATTATAAGAAAGGGTGACCCGTCGTGTCTGGTGACAAAATCATTCAGAAAATAGAAGAAGAAGCAAAGCAGGACGCGGCAGCCATCGGAGCAGCGGCTCAGGAAAAAGCCCGGAAGGAAAAGGAACAGATCCTGGCCAAAGCCCAGGAAGAGGTCCGGGGAATCCAGGCCAAATCCCAGGTGGATGCCAAAGAAGCGGCCGGCCGACTGCAGCTGATCGCGGAACTGCAGAGCCGGAAAGAAAACCTGGCCAGCAAGCGGAAGGTGCTCCAGGAAGCCTTTGACCGGGCTGCCGGACTGCTGGAAGCCCTGCCCCAGGAACAGTGGGAGAAACTGATCGGGCGGATCGTCCTGGGATCAGATCTTACCGGCCGTGAAACGCTGGTGGTACCGGCTAAGGACCGTCCTCGGTATGAAAATGGATTCCTGGCCCGGCTCAATGGAGAGCTGAAGGCCCAGGGCCGGGAAGGGGCGCTGGCCTTGTCGGACAAAGCAGCGGATTTCGCTGATGGGGTGCTGATCGAAGGGGAAACCTGTGATTATGACGGTTCCTTCGCTACCCTGCTGGAAGACGTACGGACCGGGGAGGAATACCGCGTGGCAGAGCTCCTGTTTGGCGCGGAGGTGAAGTAAGATGGCCCAGCCCAGTTATGAATATGCTCTGGGCCGGATCAGCGTCCTGTCCACCCATCTGCTCACCGCAGCCCAGCTGCGGCGGATCGCGGAGGCCGACAGCACAAAGGCGGCCATGAAGCTGCTGCTGGAAACCGGGTACGGGGAAAATGTGGCCACGGAACAGGAACTGGCCCAGGGCGAGATCGACCTGATCATCCGGGCCCAGATGCAGCTGACCCGGAAACGGATCCAGGAACTGACGCCAGATCCGGAACTGACCGGTCTGTTCCTGCTGCCAGTGGATACCCACAACCTGAAGTGCCTGCTGAAGGCCCGGCTGCTGGGGACCCAGGCAGACGCCATCCTCCGGGAGGGAGGCAATTTCGACCTGAACCTCCTGAAGGATATGGTCCAGACCAAATATTATGAAGATTTGCCACCCATCTACTGCCAGAGCCTGAATGAAATCGAAGGGGACCTGGTCCGGGAAGCGGATCCTTTCCGGCTTAGCGCTCTGCTGGACGGAGCTATGTTCCGTCAGGCTAAGGCGGTGCTGGAACGGAAAAAGGAAGACGGCTTCATCCGGAAGTATTTTTCCCTGTGGGCGGATTACCTGAATACCATCAGTCTGATCCGGGCCCAGAATCTCCATTGGGAACTGTCCCAGCTGCGGCTGGTCCTGGTGGACTGCGGGGATATTCTCCGGACAGTGTTCGAAGAAAGCATGGATGTGCCTCCGGAACAGCTGGGGGCCCGGCTGAACCAGGGAAGCCATGGAGCGGATCTGGTCCAGGCCATCAATGAATTTGCACAGACCAATGAGCTGGGGGTCATCTCCCGCCGGATGGAAGAGGGCCTGAGCCTGATCCTCCGCCGGGCCAGATGGGATACCCATTCCCTGGGGCCCATCGTCGGGTACCTGGAAGCCCGGGAAACGGAAGCAGAAGCCCTGCGGATGATCTTCGGAGCCATCCAGGGTGGCTTTGAACCCCAGCTGCCCAGTGTCTATGCCTGATCACAGGAAGCATGGGAGGCAGCAAGATGGATAAAAAGAAAATTGCAGTGATCGGCGATCCCAGCTCCGTGATGATCTTCAAAGCCGTAGGATTCGACGTGTTCTACGAGGAAGAACAGGAACAGATAGAGCGCAGGATCCATCGCTTGGCGGATGGGGGCTATGCCGTGATCTATATTACGGAAACCGCTGCCCAGAAGGCTCAGGCGGTGATCGCAGAATATGCTACCGCTACCTTTCCCGCTATCATCCCCATCCCTGCTGGGAACAAATCCCTGGGACTGGGCATGAAGCGTGTCCGGGAAAATGTGGAAAAAGCAGTAGGCGCCGATATTCTATTCAAGGAAGGGTAGGGAACAATCGTGAGTGGAAAGATCGTGAAAGTATCCGGCCCGCTGATTGTCGCCGAAGGCATGAAAGACGTGCAGCTCCATGATATGGTCCGCGTCAGTGACAAGCGCCTGATCGGTGAAGTCATCGAGCTTCGTGATGATAAGGCTTCTATCCAGGTCTACGAAGAAACGGCCGGCCTGGGGCCGGGGGAACCCGTGGAATCAACCGGTTCTCCCATGAGCGTGGAACTGGCTCCCGGATTGATCGAAAGCATCTTCGACGGCATCCAGCGCCCGCTGGAAAAAATCTATGAGATGGCTGGTGACCGGATCAGTCGGGGCATCGAAGTCCCCAAACTGGATCGGGAAAAGAAATGGCAGTTCGTGCCTGTGGCCAAACCGGGAGACCAGGTCTCCGGTGGTGACGTGATCGGTACTGTGCAGGAGACTCCGGCAGTGCTCCACAAGATCATGGTACCTCCTGGCAAAAGCGGTACGGTGGAATGGGTCTATGAAGGGGAAGCCACCATCCTGGACCCGGTGTACAAACTGAAAGACAGCAAGGGAAATGTGCAGGAATATCCCATGCTGCAGCAATGGCCGGTCCGTGTGGCCCGGCCCTACAAGACCAAGCTGCCTCCGGAAGAACCTATGGTCACCGGGCAGCGGGTCATCGATACCCTGTTCCCCATTGCCAAAGGCGGTGTGGCCGCAGTGCCCGGGCCTTTCGGCAGCGGTAAGACGGTCATCCAGCATCAGCTGGCCAAGTGGGCGGATGCGGACATCATCGTTTATGTGGGCTGCGGGGAACGTGGGAATGAAATGACCGACGTACTGAATGAATTCCCGGCTCTGAACGATCCCCGTACCGGACTGCCTCTGATGAAGCGGACGGTGCTGATCGCCAATACCTCCGATATGCCGGTGGCTGCCCGGGAAGCGTCCATTTATACCGGCATCACCATTGCCGAATACTACCGGGATATGGGCTACAAAGTGGCCATCATGGCTGACTCCACTTCCCGGTGGGCCGAAGCGCTTCGGGAAATGTCCTCCCGTCTGGAAGAAATGCCCGGTGAAGAAGGCTACCCGGCGTACCTGTCTTCCCGTTTGGCGGAATATTATGAACGGGCTGGCGAAGTGGAATGTCTGGGCCAGGAGGACCGGGTAGGGGCTGTTTCTGCCATCGGGGCAGTATCCCCTCCCGGCGGTGATATTTCCGAACCTGTATCCCAGGCCACTCTGCGGATCGTCAAGGTATTCTGGTGCCTGTCCTCGGCCCTGGCCTATGCCCGGCATTTCCCGGCCATCGACTGGCTCCAGAGCTATTCCCTGTATTCCGACCGGCTGCGGGCTTATTATGATGCCAAAGTGGCTCCCGACTGGTCCAAACTGGTGGGGACGGCCATGGAAATCCTCCAGGAAGAATCCAACCTGAACGAAATCGTCCGTCTGGTGGGGATCGATGCCCTGGGCTTCAAGGACCGGATCACCATGGAATGTGCCCGGTCTATCCGGGAAGACTTCCTGCACCAGAACTCCTTCCATGAAGTGGATACCTACACATCATTGGAGAAACAGTACGACATGCTGAAGCTGATCATCACCTGGTATGAAAAAGCCCTGGATGCCATGACCAAGCATGTGAAACTGGACAAACTGATCGACATGCCCATCCGGGAACAGATCGGCCGGGCCAAGTACATTCCGGAAAAAGAACGGAAGGAAAAATTCGGCCAGCTGAACCGAGATCTGGAGCAGGCCTTTGCAGAACTGACGGAAGAGGGTGAACAAGATGCGTAAGGATTATAAGACCATCCGTGAAGTGGTGGGCCCTCTGATGCTGGTGGATCAGGTAAAAGGCGCGACCTATGACGAACTGGTGGAAATCCACCAGGCCAACGGGGAACTCCGGAAGGGCAAGGTGCTTACCGTGGACGGGGACAAGGCCCTGGTCCAGCTGTTCGAAGATTCCCAGGGACTGCAGCCAGCTACGGCCAAGGCTCGGTTCTTGGGCCACGGGATCCAGCTAGGAGTATCACCTGCCATGCTGGGCCGGGTGTTCGACGGCATGGGCAGCCCCATTGATGGAGGTCCTGCCATCATCCCGGAAGAATACAAGGACATCAACGGGGAACCTATGAACCCGGCGGCTCGGGAATATCCTTCCGAATTCATCCAGACCGGGGTCAGTGCCATCGACGGCCTGAACACCTTGGTCCGGGGGCAGAAACTACCGGTGTTCTCCGGTTCCGGTCTGCCCCATGCCCAGCTGGCTGCCCAGATTGCCCGGCAGGCCCGGGTGCGGGGGACCGATGAAAAATTCGCCGTGGTGTTCGCTGCTGTAGGGATCACCTTTGAAGAAGCCAACTTCTTCATGCAGGATTTCAACCGGACCGGGGCCCTGAGCCGTGCGGTGATGTTCATCAACCTGGCTAACGACCCTGCGGTCGAACGGATTGCAACCCCTCGTATGGCCATTACCGCGGCGGAATATCTGGCCTTTGAGCTGGATATGCACGTGCTGGTCATCATCACCGATATCACCAACTATGCCGATGCCCTCCGGGAAGTGTCCGCTGCCCGGAAGGAAGTCCCGGGGCGCCGGGGCTACCCTGGGTATCTGTATACGGACTTGGCCACTATGTACGAACGGGCCGGCCGGATCCGGGGGAAGAAGGGCTCCATCACCATGATCCCCATCCTGTCCATGCCGGAAGACGACAAGACCCATCCCATCCCTGACTTGACTGGGTATATCACGGAAGGCCAGATCATCCTGTCCCGGGAACTGTACCGGAAGGGACTGACACCGCCCATCGATGTGCTGCCTTCCTTGTCCCGTCTGAAGGATAAAGGGGTGGGCAAAGGCAAGACCCGGGAAGACCATGCGGATACCATGAACCAGCTGTTCGCCGCCTATTCCCGGGGGAAACAGGCTAAGGAATTGGCCACCATCCTGGGAGATTCGGCCCTCAGCAAAGTGGATAAGCTGTATGCTCAATTCGCCGATGCCTTTGAAAAGGAATACGTCTCCCAGGGGTACCGGACCAATCGGTCCATCGAAGAGACCCTGGATCTGGGCTGGAAACTGCTGGGGATCCTGCCTCGCAGCGAGCTGAAACGGATCCGGGATGAGTACCTGGATAAGTACTATAAACCGGCGGACGGCAGCAAGGGGGAATAACCCATGGCTACGAACGTAAACCCTACCCGGATGGAGCTGACCCGGCTGAAACGCCGGCTGGCCACCGCTGTCCGGGGGCATAAACTGCTGAAAGACAAACGGGACGAAATGGTCCGGCAGTTCATGATCTATATCCGTCGGAACCACGAACTGCGGCTGAAGATGGAAAAAGCCCTCCAGAATGTATCCCACCATTTCGTGGTGGCCCGGGCCCATATGGGATTTTTGACCATGAACGAAGCCCTGCTGTATCCGGCCCGGAGTGCCGAATTCGAAGTGGGGAGCAAGAATGTGATGAGCGTGGATGTGCCCACCTTGACCTATACGGGAGCTACGGCGGATGATGCGGCCCAGGTGCCTTATTCTTTCGCCTTTACCACCGGGGAACTGGACACGGCGGTGACGGAGTTGACCACCTGCCTGCCGGATCTTTTGGAACTGGCAGAAGTGGAAAAGACCTGCAATATGCTGGCAGATGAAATCGAAAAGACCCGCCGGCGGGTAAACGCCCTGGAATACGTGATGATCCCGGAAATGCAGGAAAGCATCAAGTACATCACCATGAAGCTCAGCGAAAACGAAAGAGCCAGTACGGTGCGCCTGATGAAAGCCAAGGAAATCATGGCGAAGCAGGCGTGAAAGAAGGGGCTGTGAAAAAATGATTCCTCATTTTTTCACAGCCCCTTTTTATGCTACAATATCTGTGACTATAAATCTTACTGAAAAACACTGATGAAAGGAGCACAGTTTCGTGCTGACCACTTTTAATTTCCGGGCACAGCCGGGGAAGGCCCCTCTTTACCGGCAGCTGGCTGACTATTTCCGGGAAGAAATCCGGCTGCAGCATCTGGCAGCTCCGGATTTCCTTCCTTCCATCCGGAAACTGACCCGGGACCTGAAACTGAGCCGGACCACAGTGGAGGCTGCCTATCAGATCCTCATCGATCAGGGGTATGTGGACAATCTGCCCAACCGTGGCTATCAAGTCGCTGCCTACGTTCCCCGGGAATCCCGGGAGGTGCCAGCGGCTGTGACGGAAAAGGCTAAACCGGCAGTCCGTTATAATTTTTCTAACAATTACATCGATACTTCTACCTTTGATACTGTACTCTGGCGGCGCTGCCTGAACCAGGTGCTCCGTGACCCGCCTTCCATCGCCGGGTACGGGGATCCCCAGGGAGAACCGGAACTGCGACAGGTCCTAGCCCGGTACAGTTATGCATCCCGGGGCGTTGTATGCCGTCCGGAACAGATCCTGGTGGGAGCCGGTCTCCAGACTTTGCTGCTGGTCCTGCTGCCCTTGCTGTCTCTCGAACAGAAAGTTGTGGGATTGGAGGCTCCTGGCTTTCCCCAGGCAGAACAGATCTTCCGATTGATGGGATGGACTATCCGTACCTTCGATCCGGCGGATCCCAAAGCGGACTGGCCAGGTCTTTTGATGATTTCTCCAGCCAATCCCTACAAGGGGCGGGCCCTGACGGAGAAAGAAAGGAACAATCTGATCGTAGCCACTCAGTTGGAACGGGTGTATCTGCTGGAAGATGATTACAATGGAGAATTCCGCTATCTCCATCGACCTACGCCGTCCCTCCATAGTTTCGGGAACCGGGAGCAGATCATTTATCTAGGCTCTTTTTCCCGGACCATGCTGCCTTCCCTGCGGATCAGCTACCTGGTCCTGCCGGAAAAGCTCCTGCCCGCCTATCGGGCTATGGCAGACCGGTACAACCAGACTTCTTCCACGGTGGAACAATTGGCCCTGGCGGCCTACATCGAAGAAGGCCATCTCACAAGGCATATCCGGAAGCTGCGGAGCCTGTACCGGACCAAGAGCCAGAAACTCCAGGAGGCGCTCCTGGAAGTGTTTGGAAGCCAGGTACAGCTCTTGAGCTATGGGTCCGGGCTCCACCTCCATATTGCCCTGGATCTGCCGGGAACAGCGGATGAGTTGGCGAACCGGGCCCTGGCACATGGGGTGAAGATCATCCCGGTCCAGGGGACAGCTGCTGGCAGGGCCCCGGAATTCCTCTTGTCTTTTGCCGGGATTGCGGAAGAAAAGATCCAGCAAGGAGTGGAAGCCCTGCGGGAGGCATTGGTGGGAGGAAGAAAAGACAATTGTATTCTCCCTTCTCAGTAGGGTATAATAAAAAGAATACAGAAAATGTCTGAAGAGCAGGGAAAACAGGGGGTGGATGTATGAAAAATGCTTGGGAGATCGTACTCCTGGCTATGTTCTTGGGAATCGGAGGACCCCTGGGAGCGGAGGCAGCCCAGTATTTTGCTCCCCGGTACAGCCTCAGCGCCAACGGGCAGCTGCAGCCTCCCCTGACGGTGGAATTCCGCAAAGGACTGCCCCAGAAAATCGGTGCCAGCCTGACTGGCGCTGCCGGTTCGGAAAAGTTCCTGGTCCTGGGCTGGCAGGTGGGGGACGGAGTAGGGCTGTGCACCCTGCAGAAAGGGGTAGAATATGCCCTGTACCGCCTGGATTTCCGGCCTGGGAAACAGGATATCCTGATCCTTAGTTACGGCCATAGAGGGACCGGGAAAACCCATTTGAATGAAGTGTCCGTGATCGGGGAAGATTCTTTGGGCGTCATCCGGCAGCTGCCTGTAGTGGGCTTTGCCCCTATGGATGTGTTCAATAGCCCTCTCCAGATCCGGCAGCAGGAGGCCGTCCTTTTCCTGGCGGAGGCACCCCATGTACTGGTACTGCAGGCCGATGGGGAAAACGGCTATGCCGTTTCTGTGCAATGAACCGATAAGGAGTGATCATCATGGATTTACCTGTATTATATGATTCCTGCCGGACCTACCGGCGTTTCCTCCAAAAACCGCTGGAGCCCGGCCTGTTGCGGACGCTGGTGGATGTGGCCCGGAAACGGAGCTGCGGCCGGAACAGCCAGTGGCTGCGGTTTGTGGCGGTAGAGCAGCCGGGACATGTCAAAGCCATGCAGCCTCTGCTCCATTGGGCGGCGGCACTTCCGAAGAAAATCGGGACCCCGAAGGAGGGGGAACAGCCGGTGGCTTTTGTGGTAGTGGCCAAACCCAGGAATGCTTCCCCGATGATCAGCGACATCGATTTGGGAATCGCCTTGGATGCTATGGCCATCACCGCCTGGCAGAAGGGAGTGGGCAGCGCCATCCTGGCTGCGGTGGACCGGAAGAAAGTCGCTGCCCTGCTGGAAATCCCAGAAGACCTGGAGGTCAATATCGTCCTGGCACTGGGCTATCCGGCTCATCAAAGCACCCTGGTCACTGGAGAAACGGGAAAATCATTGGATTATTATGTGGATGGGAACCGTGATTATTATGTGCCTAAGCTGCCGTTGGAGAAAGTGGCAGAATTCAAGTAATCCAAACGAAAAAAAGGAGATCCGATATGCTGTATGATGTTGCCATTGTGGGAGGCGGACCGGCTGGCTGCAGTGCGGCAGTGACGGCTGCTAACCGGTCTCTTTCTGTGGTTCTGTTCGATACGGGGGATTTTGGTCTGGCGCTGCGGAAAAGCCCGCTGGTAAAGAACTACCTGGGGCTGCCAGATCAGTCCGGTACGGCGCTGATGGATGCCTTTACGGCCCATATGCGGGCTGCCGGTACCACCGTGATTCCCCATAAGGTCTTGAGCATCCTGCCGGGGAAGGGAAGCTTTATGCTGGCAACGCCGGGGGATGTGTACCAAGCCCGGAGCGTCCTCCTGTGTCCTGGAGCGGCCCATGGCAAGAGCCTGGAAGGAGAAAATGGGTATCTGGGACGGGGCGTGAGCTACTGCGCCACTTGTGACGGCTATCTGTATAAAGGCAAGATCATCGGAGTGGTGACCAATCTCCCTTCGGCATGGGAAGAAGTGGAATTCTTAGCTGGTCTGGCCAAAGAAGTCAGGCTCTGGTCTGATTTTCCTCTGCCGGAAGAGAAACCGGCGAATCTCCGGGTCATGGAGGGCCGGCCCTTGAAAGTCCTGGGCGGGGAAAAGATGGATGCCTTGGAGACCACTGCTGGGACGATCCCTTTGGAGGGGCTCTTCCTGCTGCGGGAAACCGACCCGCTGGAGAAACTGCTGCCGGGATTGGTGCTGCAGGACAGATTCATCCAGGTGGATGGAAAACTGGCCACTTCGGTGCCCGGGGTCTTTGCGGCAGGTGATGCGGCTGGCTATCCCTGGCAGATCAACAAGGCTGCGGGGGAAGGCCAAAAAGCGCTGCTGTCGGCGGCTTCCTGGCTGCGCGAGAATCCGGCATGATGAGTTGGAAAACCGGCTGTCTGGTCTTATCCTTGGCGGCTTCCCTGATATTGGCTGGCTGTCAGAAGCAAAAGCCGCAGGGAGATCCTGGAGCACTGCCGGCTCAAGAACCGGCAGCTGCACAGGAGACCAAAGCCATCGCTCCGGGAGAGGGGAAGCAAGGCGCCCGCGTAGAATTTGTGACCCGGGAGCATAAGATGGAGCGGATTTTGTTCAGTGGCGGCTATCTGCGCAGCCTGCCGGAAGAAAAGCCAGAAACCATCCTGCGGTCAGCTCCGGAAGGCGCGTTGGGGATGATCTTCGGCAAACGGGAAATCAATGGACTGGAATGGGCTAAAGTGGCGACTCGGGACGGAGTCACCGGCTGGTATACCGTACCCGCCCGAAAAGGGGCCCCGCCTGGAGAGAAAAGAGCAGCCCTGAAGATTACCCATGAGGGATACCAGAGTACTTATCCCCAGGTGACTGGAGGGGTGGCTCCTGCAGTACAGGACCGGATCAACCAGGAACTGGGGAACTATATTTCCGTTTACCGGCATATCACCGGGCCCGTGGAAAGTGAACTCCGATGCCGGGTGACCTATAACCAGAATCATCTCCTGAGCCTGGTATTCCAGGGAAAACCGGTCCTGTATCGGAATTATCCAGTGGCTGAAGTGAACAATCTGGCCAGTTGGACCCGCTTGAGGAAATATGCCTACGTATCTCCTCTCTTGGGCGGTGCGGACAGTGGCCTGCTCTTGGCCCAGAAAACAGATTTCCAGTATGCTATGGTATTCGACCTGCACACGGGGAACCGGCTGACACTGGAATATTTCCTGGGCGGCGGAAAGGCGGAAGAACTCCAGGAGCGGGCAGCGGCTCTGGACCCTTGGGCGCGGATCCAGAACGACAATTTCTACATCGGGCCCCAGGGAAAGCTGATGGCTATGGCCTCCGTACCGAGGAAAGGAAGGGTGGAATTGGATCTGTCCGACCTGGTGATCCGGGATTTCTGAGGCTGCAAACTATGGATATGAGGTGAAAAAATGAACAAAAAAGTGCATTTCCATACCAACTTGGGAGATTTTACGGCTGAAGTGTTTGAGGACAAAGCCCCCAAAACTGCAGGGAATTTCTTGGA
Organism: Acidaminococcus fermentans; assembly: GCA_004555735.1. Taxonomy (GTDB): domain Bacteria; phylum Bacillota; class Negativicutes; order Acidaminococcales; family Acidaminococcaceae; genus Acidaminococcus; species Acidaminococcus fermentans_A. The sequence goes on along the minus strand of SFHH01000008.1, from coordinate 7,381 downwards.
ACTGGTGGAGAAGGGATTCTATGACGGGGTCATCTTCCATCGGGTCATCGATGATTTCATGATCCAGGGGGGAGATCCCACCGGTACCGGCATGGGCGGCCCCGGCTACACCATCGACGATGAATTCGGGCCCGGCCTGGCTCACAGCGGGGAAGGGATCCTGTCCATGGCTAATGCCGGTCCCAACACCGGAGGCAGCCAATTCTTCATCACCCTGGTGCCTACTCCTTGGCTGGATGGCCACCATGCCATCTTCGGGAAAATCGTGGAAGGGATGGATGTGGTCCACAAAATCGGTTCTACTCCCACGGATTTTGCGGACCGGCCGTTGGAAGATGTGGTGATGGAAAAGGTGGAAGTCGTAAAAGGATGACCGCCTATGTCTATATGGTGCGCTGTGCCAACGGTGCCCTGTATACCGGCTGGACCAACGATCTGGCCCACCGGTTGGCTATGCATCGCAGCGGGTCCGGGGCGAAATACACCCGGGCCTTCAAGGCGGTGGATCTGGTCTATTATGAGGAACTGCCTGACAGGAAGACTGCCCTTCAGCGGGAATATGCCCTGAAACAGTTGGCAAAAAAACAAAAAGAAGAGCTGGTCTGTCAATTTTCTCGAAAATCTTTGAAAATACCCTAAGTTATCTGTACTGTGGCAATTCTTTTGCTTGTAAAAGTCCAGGGGTTATGCTAGAATGGAACACAGAAACAACGGACTTACTGAATGTTGAACTCACGCAGGTATCACATATAGTTGGATCGTTTTTCGCAATAATTTTTAGGAGGCCAAGTAAAGATGACTGGCAAAGTTAAATGGTTTAATGCTGAAAAGGGTTATGGTTTCATTGAACGGGAAGATGGCGGCGATGTATTCGTTCATTTCTCCGCAATCCAGGGTGAAGGCTTCAAGACTCTGGAAGAAGGCCAGGCTGTAGAATTCGACGTTGTCGAAGGCAACCGTGGTGAACAAGCTGCCAACGTTGTGAAACTGTAAGATATCGATATCTGCAAGGAACAACCAGCTTAACAAGAGGGGATATCGTAGAAACGGTATCTCCTTTTTTGTTGCGCTGTCCTGCAGGAAAAAGGAGATGGGGACGATGATCGGATATGGCATGGAAAATAAGAGGGGTGTAATCAGCGGAGGGACGTCCGGTATCGGCCTGGCAGCTGCCCGGCTGCTGGTCCAGGATGGGGCTGCGGTCTATTTGGTGGGCCGGGACCCGGAACGGGGCAGGAAGGCGGTGGAAAGCTTGGCAGGACTGCCGGGAGAAGCCCGGTATATCCAGGGCGATGTAAGCACGGCGGAGGGCTGCCGGAAAATCGCAGCTTCCCTCCAGGAACAGCATCTGGAACTGGATTTCCTGGTGAACAGTGCCGGAATCTACCTGGAAAAGCCTTTCCAGGATGTGACGGAAGAAGAGTACCGGCAGCTGATGGATGTAAATGTGAAAGGTACCATTTTCCTGACCCAGGCTTTGCTGGACCTCTTTGCCCAGGACGGCCCTTCCATCGTGAATATCGCATCTGATGCAGCCCTGGAAGGGAATTACGGCTGCTGCCTCTATGCTGCTTCCAAAGGAGCCGTGGTGGCTTTTACGAAATCCCTGGCCCTGGACCTGGCGCCCTGGATCCGGGTGAACTGCCTGTGCCCAGGCGACGTGGATACGCCTCTGGTGGAAAAACAGCTGGCGGAAGGGGGATATTCCCGGGAATCCATGGCGTCCGTCTATCCTATGGGGCGGATCGGGAAACCGGAAGAAGCGGCCCACATGATCTGTGCTGTCCTGTCTCCTATGAACGGTTTCATGACTGGAGCCATCGTTTCCGTGGACGGCGGCCTGACAGCCAAATAAGGAGGGGACCATGGATCATAAACTGACTTCTGCAGAATATCTTTTTGTAGGTTCCATGCTGTTCGGGATGCTCTTTGGAGCCGGGAACCTGATCTTTCCTGTACATATGGGCCAATTGGCCGGCTCTCATTTCTGGAGTGCCAATATCGGTTTCATTTCCACCGGGGTGCTGATGCCCTTCCTGGCCCTGATTGCTTTCGGCCTTTCTGGCAGCGGCAGCCTGGAAGAACTGGCCGGGAATGTGCATCCGATCTTTGCCCGGATCTTTACGGTGCTGCTGTATCTCACCATCGGGCCGGCCTTTGCTCTGCCCCGGACGGCCACTGTTTCCTATCAGATCGGGATCGTACCCTTTGTCAACGGGAACCAGACACTTTTCTTGGCAGGGTTCACTTTCCTGTTCATGGCGGCAGCTCTGCTGTTCTCTCTGAAGCCGTCTAAATTGATCGTCTACATCGGGAAGTTCCTGAACCCGGTATTCCTGGCGTTCCTGGCCATCCTGGTGGCAGTAGCCCTGGCCCATCCCATGGGATCCATTGCCGGCGGAGTACCCCAGGGACCCTATGTGGACCATGCGTTCCTCACCGGGTTCAAGGAAGGGTACAATACCATGGATGTGCTGGCTATGCTGGCTTTTTCTGTGGTGGTGATCAATACCCTGAAGGAACTGGGGGTATCGGATGCCAAGACCATTTCCGTGGACCTGCTGAAGGTGGGGGTCATCGTGGTGTTCCTGATGGCCCTGATCTATACCCTGATCACCTGGCTGGGTACCTCCAGCTTGGGGCAGCTCACGGTATCCGCCAATGGAGGCATGGCACTGGCTCAGATCGCCCACAGCTATTTCGGACCGGTGGGAGGCATGCTGCTGGCAGCCATTGTGACCTTCGCCTGTCTGAAGACTGCCATCGGACTCATCACGTCCTGTGCCAATACCTTCTGTGACTTGTTCCCAGGGAGCCTGAGCTACAAGGCCTATTGTGTGCTCTTTGCAGGGATTTCCTTCCTGATCGGGAATGTGGGCCTCACCCAGATCATCGTGCTGGCCGTGCCCATCCTGATGTTCCTGTATCCCATGGCCATTACTCTGATCCTGGCTTCCTTTGCTTCCGCCCTGCTGGGGAAGGACCGGCGGCTGTACAGGTGGCCCATGCTGCTGGCGGGACTGGCGGCCTTTGGGGATGCTCTCAGCGTCCTGCCCAAAGGGCTCCAGGCAACTGGGGCTGTCCAGGCTCTGCTGGGCTGCTACCACCAGCTGCCCCTGTTTTCCCTGGGGATGAGCTGGCTGCTGCCTACCCTGGCGGCTTTAGCTGCCGCCGTGGCCGTAGTGAAGTTCACTAGAACAAATCGGTGAAATTTTGCGAAAAGGAAAGAAAAAGTGTATAATGAAAAAATGATGAGTGTTTGAATCCATTGAAGGAGGGATTTCCCATGAAAAAAATGATGATGGCCACTGCAGTGCTGAGCCTGCTGCCTTTGACCGTGGCCTGTGCTTCTCCCCTGGCCAAGATTGCTCCTGGCGCTGCAAAGATCGATGCCAACGTCACGGTGGGCAATACTCTCAAATGGAAACAGGACGGGAAGACTACGGACTTCGGCGGTGATTCCCGGTATCGGGTAGGCGGCACCGTAGGGATCGCTGACAACCTGGGCCTGGACTACCGGTATGCGGCCCATGAGGGGGATCATGATGCCTCCGCCCAGTCCCATCAGGTCAGCTTGGTCTACCAGTTCAATCCCTATCTCTATGGGTTTGGGGGCTATGTACGGAATCGGCTGAAACAGCATGGCTACCATGATAACAACAGCGGATATCAGGTGGGGGCCATCGGTCGGCTGCCCATTACGGACAAGACCACCGGCTGGGCCAAATTTGGCACCGGCGACAACATCACCCAGTACGAACTGGGCGTAGGCTATGCCTTTACCGACAACTGGGAAGCCAACGTATCCTACAACGACAGCAAGTACAAAGATTTCAAGGGCGACATCGATGCCAAGACCCATGAAGTGAATGTGGGGGTTTCGTATAAGTTTTAATAGAGGGGGGTGTGAAAAATCACACCCCCCTTTTTTGACATTTTCTCCACCGCATGGAGCAGCTGGGTCCTGTTTTTTACCTGGAACCGCTGGTAGAGCAGGCTCAGCTGTTTTTTGACGGTGATTTCCGCCACGTTCAGCTCCTAGGCGATTTCCGTGTTGGTCCGGCCTTCTTTCACCCGCCGGATCACCAGCTTTTCCCGGGCCGTGAAAGAGGCTTCCTTTAACGGGCGGCCTTTGGACGGGGTGAGGGAATAGGAATGGACCACCTGCAGGAAATCGGCGAAATTCCGGCTGCTGGGTGGCTTTCACCAGCAGGGGGCTCAGCAGGGACTGGTGCTCCACTTTGTCCAGATTTCCTGATGAAAGCAAGAGTGTATCTTGCGTCCGGGGGCAGCAATTGTTATAATAATCTTGTTGTGCGGTTGTAGCTCAGTTGGATAGAGCATCTGCCTCCTAAGCAGAGGGTCGCGCGTTCGACTCGCGCCAATCGCACCAGATGATAAAAAAAGGGGCTGTTGCACGTTCTGTGCAACAGCCCCTTTGGTCGCGGGTCGCGAGTCGTAAGTCGCGGGCTTGTTGGTGGAGCCCCAAAATCCGGTTTTCTGGACTTCTGTCGATTTTACCTTATCATTCTATAGAAAAAGAAGAACTGATTTAAACGTCCAGGCTCGCGCCCCGTGACTCTCAGCCCGTGACAGGGGGTGTGAATTTTCACACCCCCTTTTCTTTTATCTTGCCACCGGCGTAGTCATTTTATAAGGATCCAGGACTTGTTCCAGCTGCTTATCAGAAAGATAATGCTGCTGCCGGGCCAGTTCCACCACAGGGATGTTCTTGGCCAGGGATTCCTTGGCCAGTTTGGTGGCTTTTACATACCCGATATAAGGACTCAGAGCTGTGACGATCCCGGCGCTCATCTTCAGCAGATGCTGGCAGTGTTCCTTGTTGGCTGTGATGCCCTCTACACAGTTGATCCGCAGGGTATCTGCTGCTTCCCGGAGGATATCGATGCTCTGGAACAGAGAGTAGAAGATCACCGGCTCGAAGGCGTTCAATTCCAGCTGTCCGGCTTCTACGGCCATGGCGATACAGGTATCGTTGCCCACGATCCGGAAGGCTACCTGGCTGACCACTTCCGGGATCACCGGATTCACTTTGCCGGGCATGATGGAAGATCCGTTCTGCTTGGCCGGGAGGGTGATTTCTTCCAGGCCGGTCCGAGGTCCAGAAGACATGAGCCGCAGATCATTGGAAATCTTGGAAAGAGCGATGGCGCAGTCCTTCAGGCTGCCGGAAACCGAAGCGAAGCTGTCGATATTCTGGGTGGCATCGATCAGATCCGCTGCCTGGGTAAAAGAAAAGCCGGTCAGCTGAGAAAGATCTGCTGCAATATGGTGGGAATAGGAGGGATCTGCATTGACTCCAGTGCCGATGGCTGTACCGCCCATATTGATTTCTGTCATCTCTCTGGCTGCCGACTGGATCCGTCGGAGGCCCCGGTCCATGGCCGTAGCATACGCCTTGAATTCTTGGCCTAAACGGATGGGGACAGCGTCCTGGAGCTGGGTCCGGCCCATTTTCAAGATAGAGTCGAATTCTACCCCTTTCTGGGCAAAGGCTTCTTTCAGGGCTTTCAGGCTCTTGTAAAGATCTTCCAGCAGGAAGAGGACGGTCAGTTTTCCGGCTGTGGGGATCACATCGTTGGTGGACTGGCCCCGGTTCACATCATCGTTGGGATGGATCAAGGTGTAATCGCCTTTTTTGCCCCCTAAAAGTTCGATGGCGATGTTGGCGATCACTTCATTGGCATTCATATTGAGAGAGGTGCCGGCTCCGCCCTGGATAGGATCCAGGATGAACTGATCCTGATATTTTCCTTCCAGGAGCTGGTCGCAGGCTGCCATGATGGCGTCGGCTGCAGCAGGCTGCAATGTGCCAGCCCGCCGATTGGCCATCGCACAGGCTTTTTTGATGTAAGCCAGGCTTCGGATCATGGTCGGATGAGTGGATTGCCCGGTAATATGGAAATTTTCATGGGCACGGAGAGACTGCACCCCATAATAGGCGTCTCCGGGGACGTATTTCTTACCGATGGAATCACTTTCCAAACGTTCGAATTTTTGCTGACTCATTGCCTATTTCCTCCTTGAAAATTATTTCATGACCTTATTATAAACCTTTTTACCGAACAATCAAGCGCTAAACTTAAATAGCGTTCAAAAATATTGGACAGAGATCGCTGCCTGGATGACAGATGTCCGTAAAAATCGATACACCGTCTTTGGAGGCAGCCGGGTATCCGTTCGAAAAGTGTCAGATTTACCTGTTTTTCTCTTCCCTTCTCTGCTGGTATACTATATACTTATCTTATTGTATTTTCTAAAAAGACGTTCGGGATAAGTTGTTTTAGGGGGAGTCATGAATATCGTTATGGAATTGGCGCTGATTTTCGGCGTCTGTCTGATCGGCATCGGGATTGCGTCCCTGCTGCCCTTTATGGTGCCTTATAGTGTCATCAGCCTGCTGGTACTGACCTTTCTGCTGTATCGGAAGATCCTGCGGCCGGAACAGATCAAAGATGCCGGAAACTTTTTCATCAAGAATATGGGGATCTTCTTTGTTCCTGCTGTGGTGGGGACCATGGAATATGTGGAGACCCTGGCAAACTATCTGATCCCTTTCCTGGTGATCACGCTGGTGACTACACCTTTGGTGTATTGTATTGCTGGCTGGAGTGTCCAGCTCTGCCTGAAATTCCGTCGGAAGAAAGGAGCTTCCCATGCCTGAGGCTTTTACCCGTACTCCGTTTTTTGCTTTGACCCTGATCTTCATCTGCTGGGTGCTGGGAGTGAAATTCCAGAAAAAGACAGGCTGGCTGCTTTGCAATCCTGTGCTGACTTCCTCCTTGATGATCGTGGTGATTTTGACCGTTACAGGCATCCCGCTGAAACACTTCAATGTAGGCGGGTCCATGATCACCATGCTCCTGGGACCGGCTACCGCTGTACTGGCTCTCAATATCTACCAGCAGCGGAAAGTGCTCCAGGAAAATTTCCTGCCCATCCTAGTGGGCTGTACGGTGGGAAGTTTGGGAAGCATCATAGCGGCCTTGGCACTCTGTCACTTGTTCCAGACCAATTCCGTCTTCTCTGCCTCTATGCTGCCTAAAAGCGTCACTACGGCCATCGCTCTGGGGATCTCGGAAAACGGGGGCGGCATTCCTGGTATCACTGCCGGAGCCGTGGTGCTCACCGGCATCGAAGGGGCGGTGCTGGCTCCCTTTTTGAGCCGCTTGTTCCATATTACGGATCCGGTGGCGGAAGGGGTGGCCATCGGGGCATGCAGCCACGCTGTCGGGACCAGCAAAGCACTGGAAATCGGGAAGATCCAAGGGGCCATGAGTTCCATTTCCCTCTGCGTCTGCGGCATTATTACCACAGCATTGGCACTGTTCTTTATGTGAAAGAGGCGCTGCTGCATGCG
>SFHH01000182.1 GCA_004555735.1 Acidaminococcus fermentans | reverse complement strand
TTTTTTGAATGTACAAAGCCTAATCTGCTAACGATAAGATATTCGTTTCTATATCCAGCACGATACTGGTTCTACACCTTCAAAAGAACCTGGCCATGGTGACAGGTTCTATCCAACGGCTCGAGACTCACGACTCGAGACCCGAGACCTCAAAAAGGGGCTGTTGCGCATGCAACAGCCCCTCTTTTCTAGGCCTCCGTCCGGCACAGCTGGCGGAATTTTTCTGGATCCCTGACATAATTGTACCGGATGGCTTCTTTGCCTTGTCCAATGATCAAGGTGCCGTAACCGGCTTTCCGGCCCAGGAAACCTTGTTCGATGGTCATCTGGGCAGCCATGTCCAGAGGGATCATGTACTGTTTCTTTTTGATGATCCCTTTGAACAGGACCAGCCGTTTGTTGGTCAAAAGGAGAAGCTGGGTCTTATATTCCAGGAATCGATAGGCTAGCCAGATCAAGCCCGCTGGCACATAGATGATCATCACCACCAGGGGCCAGAAAAAATACATGAGGGAACGGTCGGCTCGGCCCCGGGGGATTTCCGGCACTTCCTGAGGCTGCGCCGGGCTTTCTTCTGCCTCTCGGTCTTCCGGTCCAGCTCCTCCCGTTAGGGTAGTGCTTCTTTCTTCTTTTTCATTTTCTGCAGGCTGCTCCTGCAGGGGATTGGATCCTTCCATGGGTATCTCTCCTTTGGATGAGATTGTTTTTTTCGATTATACCATATTCTTCCCTGTGAGGGCAGGGGGAAAGCCTTGTCAGAGAAGGTCTGCCGTACTATACTAGTCCATGGGACTTTTTCAGGATACAGCGGGAGGGATCATGTGTTGGAGAAATGGAAGAAGGGAATGCTGGTCTTGGCACTGGGCCTTTGCTGTGCCTGGCAGACGGCCTTCGGGGCAGCGGCTGGGGCAGAGCGGAGTACGGTGGGCGCCGGGCAGCCGGCACTGGTCTATGAGGGAGACCCGGGCAGTGATGATGCGGTAGCTTTGTTCCTGCTGAAGCAGAACAGTCTGGTGCCGGATCTGGCGCTGGCTGCTTATGGGAACGGACCGGAAAAACAGATGAGCCGCAACTTGGTCCTGGTGACTCGGGATCTGGCCATGGACCTGCCCGTCTATCATGGGGCCGACCGGCCCTGGAAAGGGAGGAAACCGAAATACCGGCAGCCCGGATTCCAGGGAAAGGATGGCCTGCTGGGGCTCTCCGGCACCCTGGAGAAAAGGAGACAGGGCTGGGACGGAAAGGATGGACAGCCTGGGACTTTGGAAGCTGCTCGGGAGAGACTGAAAAAATACCAGTCTATCACCTATATCGTCACAGGTCCCCTCTCCACTTTGGCCACTCTGCTCCAGGACCCGGACATCAAAGGCCGGATCCATCGGGTGTATGTGGCTGGAGGGTCGCTGGCGGGCACAGATCCGGAAGGAGAGTCCGAAGAGAATTTTGCCAAAGATCCCCGGGCCGTACAGGCAGTCCTGGCCAGCGGAGTGGATCTGACAATCTTCCCCCGGGAGCTGACGGGGACCCAATACATCGGAAAACAGGAAATCCAGGTCTTCAGCCGCAGCGGACAGTGGCCAGAATTCCTGGGACTGATCCAGGCCAACCAGGCGGCCCATGAAAAGGCAGGGGAAGAACCGGCTGCGGTACTGCCTGCTGTCTTTCCCGTGCTGTATCAGCTGGATCCGGAGCAGTTTGCTGTAGAGGACCGTCGGGTCAAGGCGGATGCGAAAGGCCGGCTGGAGGAGGATCCCCAGGGGACGCTGGTCCACGTGGTCCTGGGGGTGAATCCCCGGTTCCAGTGGAGAGCTCTGGAGAAAGCCTTCAGCCGATAAAGCTGTGATGGATGGCTGAATTTGTGGTATCATAGGACAGGAACGCCTGTCATGTTCGGAGACGGGAGAAAACAGGCAAAGGAGTAGGAAAAAATGAAATCTACACTGCGTCGTACCTGGGCGGAAATCGATCTGGACGCCCTGGCTTTCAATTATCATACGATCCGGGAACATATCGGGCCTCAGGTGAAATTCCTGGGGGTGGTCAAAGCGGATGCCTATGGCCATGGAGCTGTGCAGGTCGGGAAGGAACTCCAGGCACTGGGAGCCGACTATTTGGCGGTGAGCAGTATCGATGAAGCCATGGAACTCCGGTTCAACGGCATCACCATGCCCATCCTGATCCTGGGCCATACCCCCCGGGAACAGGTTGACCGGCTGATCTGCTTCAATATCACCCAGGCTGTGACCTGCGAGGCCAAAGCCCTGGAATACAGTGAAGAGGCAGCGAAATACGGAGGGACCCTGAAGATCCATGTAAAGGTGGATACGGGGATGTCCCGGCTGGGTTATATCTGCGAAGACGATTATTTCGAACATGGGGTGAAGGGCATCATCCATGCTTGCAGCCTGCCGGGCCTGGAACCGGAAGGGATCTTCACCCATTTCGCCGTGGCAGATGAGCCAGGCGAGGAAGCGCTGGCTTATACCCGGCATCAGTTCGCACTCTTTAAGAGAGTCTGCGACGAGGTGGAGAAACGGACCGGCAGGAAGTTCAAGCTCCGCCATTGCGCCAATACTGGGGCTACCACCTTGTTCCCAAAGACCTATCTGGATATGGTACGGCCCGGGCTCCTGCTCTATGGGTACGGGGAATATGCCCGGATGCTGGGCCTGAAGCCGGTGATGGCCGTGAAGACCACCATCAGCACCATCAAGATTTATCCCAAAGGGACAAAAATCAGTTACGGGGGCATCTATACCTGTCCGGATACGACTCGGATGGGGGTGGCTCCCATCGGTTATGCAGACGGGTTCATGCGCTGCCTGTCCAATCGATGCGGCTTTGTGACAGAACAGGGCCTGGCTCCCCAGCGGGGACGGATCTGTATGGATATGTGCATGGTGGACCTGACGGACCTGCCGGAGGTAAAGGTGGGGGATACGGTGGAGATCTTCGGCCAGACCCAGAGCGTAGATTCTCTGGCCGCAATTCTGAACACGATCCCCTACGAATTGACCTGCGCGGTGAGCAAGCGGGTCCCCAGATTGTATATGGAAAACGGCAAGGAGATCGAGCGGAGCTTGAGACTGCTGTGAGCAGGCACCTGCACTCCGCCAGGCGCATAGGATGACACGGGGCGGGACACCGGAATTTTGCCCCGGT
>SFHH01000181.1 GCA_004555735.1 Acidaminococcus fermentans | reverse complement strand
CGATGGTGAAATTAAAATAAAAACAGACATGAGCAAAAATCGCTCACGTCCGTGTGTGGTAGATGAATTGGAGCTTACCCCAACATTTGACAAAGAACCTTTTTCTTTCAGCGGAGATCCGCTTCCGATTCCCGTCCTTCGGGCCGAAAAATCTGACAGCAGACTTCCAATAATTTTTTCTTTTGGGTTTCCAGTTCTACCAAAAGCATTTCGATCCGCTCCGACGGCACCTGGAAAACTTCCAAAGCCTGTGTCAGGATCAGCCTCTTCAGCTGTTCCCGGGGAAACAGGTATTTAAAGTCATGAGCCATGATATACCCGCCCAGGGAAGCCCGGACCACCAGCACTCGTTCATAGCACTCCTGAGCAGTAAACTGCTGGGCAAAGGTCAGGTGGGCATAGGAAGCATGCCGGTCCACCAGCAGTTCGAACAGCCGGGATGTGGTATACAGGGTCCGGAAAAGGCTGCAAAGCAAAGCACTTTTATCCACGGCTTCCAAGGCTATGGCCAAGGGCACGATGTACTGGTACAGGGCCAGCATCTCTTTGGGGTCCTCTTTCAGCAGGATGGCCGAAGGCGCCAGTTCCGCTTCCATCACTTCCTGGGCCCTGGCCAGCAGCATCTCCGATATATCCGCCAGCAATTCGTCCTTGGTTTTATACCAGCGATGGATTTCCCCTTCCCCCACACCGGATTCAGCACTGATCCGGCGAAGAGTCATCCGCTGGTAGCCGGTTTCCTGCATCAGCCATGCTGCCGTTTTCAGGACTTTGTCCCGGCGGTTCCGATCCTGTGGAGTGACGTCTGCCAACGATTGTCTTCTGTTTCTGCCCATAACCCTTGTGACTCCATTCTTCCTAGTAATGAATTGTACTCCATCGATAAAATAGTTCTCTAAGAACACACTATAACACGTGTCAAAACCTCTATCAATTTTTAGAGGAAAAATTCACTTTTTTTATTCTTTTGCCACATTGCTAGATTGACTTCTCCGTAACATGCTTGGGCAGCGGCCGACCAGAAAAGCAAAAGGACTGCCGCTTTTGGCGACAGCCCTTTTGTCTCTGGGAAGTCCCGACTCCCTTTCGGGTCCTTCCTCCCTCGTTATCCTTCGATAGCGATGTATTTCTTGTTTTCTACCTTCTGGGGTTCCTTCTTAGGAATGCTCAGTTCCAGGATCCCATTCTCGTACTTGGCCTTCACATCAGCCTCGGTGACCCCTTCACCCACATAGAAGCTCCGGGCGCACTGGCCAAAGGTCCGTTCACGGCGGATGTACTGACCCTTCTTGTCTTTTTCATCCTTGTCCACACCCTTGCTGGCACTGATGGTCAGATAACCATTTTCCAGCTGTGCATGGATTTCATCCTTCTTGAAGCCCGGCAGATCGATATCCAGTTCGTAGTGGTCGCCCACGTCCCGCACATCGGTCTTCATCATATTTCTGGCATGTTTCCCGTACAGAGGGTTCCGTGCGGTGAACACATCATCAAAGTCATTCATGAGATCATCGAACACATTGTCATTGAAAACGCTAGACAGTAACATAAGCCATTCCTCCATTCAATCTTGGCCTTGAAGGTCAGCTTTTGGAACTACCGAAAGGCTGGATTCCTGTGGCTCCCCAAGGAGCCCATTCTACGTTTCAGGTTCTCTTGGGAACCCTTCTCTGTGGTCTTTCCTTCGTTCTGGTATTATAATAGCACATGTTGTTAGCACTGTCAAGTGTTGAGTGCTAAAAAGTCAAATTTTCTTTGACTTTTACATCTTCACCCTTGCCGGAGAAGCAATTAGGAACAGATTATGGTTTCCCCCTTCTTTTTCCGGGAACTGTCCGTACATATCAAAGGTGGAGAAGAACCGGGCCGCCGGATAGATGCCGTAGCCGTCTTGGTTGTGGTCCGTGGTATCATAGGGATCTGCCACGATCAGTACATCATCCTGGATATCCGCAGTCCCCATATCGTCATAACCGATGATCACCTGCCAGTGGCCACCCCAATCGATCCAGCCTGCCAGGATGGGCTTCCCTGCCTTCAGGGTGGCTTTGATGTCTTCCGGGCCAAAGGTCTTCCCGGCCTTGGCGTAGTCTTCCGTAGTGACCAGATCGAAGCCCCCCACCTTTTGGAAGATGTCTTTCATCTGTTCCAAGGTCGTACCGGGATAGCCCTCTGGGAAGCCAGGGACGGTCACATCTTTCAGGGGATGGCGCAGATTCGCCAGTTTCTGCTCCGTCCAGTCCTTCTGCCGGTCGTACCAGCGGAGGACCATCAGGGCAGCAGCCGGTCCGCAGGACCATTCGCTGGACTGCTGGATCGTCTTGAAAGCCGTCAACAGAGTCAGGGACCCTTTGGAATGCATATGATAGAAATCCGGATGGGCATAATAAATGGATTTCTTATGATCCAGCTTCCGTTCGATAGACGCAGCCCCCTGATCCTGGGTGATTTTGGCCGGTTCCTGGAATTTCATGTCATCGCTGAAATTCCGGTGGGAAGCCGCCAGCACCGGCAAAAAGGATCCAGTGGCCAGCAGGCCGGCCAGTACAGCAGAAGTCAACTTTTTCATGATTTTCATGGTGATTCACCTCAGCGTTCAAATAAATAGAGATACTCTATTTTTTATTATACGAAATTCCACAAAAAAAGCCTATCTTCTTTCTCTGGATCGGTGTATAATATTAATGTAACATATTTTATTACAGGAGCGTGATTTCTATGGAAAATCATGAAGCTTTGGTTGTAGAAGTCAAAAATCTGGCAGCAGCCCCCAGCGTCTATAGCGGGCTGAAGGAATTAGCAGAAAAATGGCTGGCTGCAGATGGTACAGCAGCCCAGGCCAACCTGACAGCCCTCCTCCGGGCAGCCCTGAAAGAAGATGTGTGCACCATTGATGAAGTGCTGCCCTTCTTTGCTTCCGAGGAAGCCAAAAAGGCCTTTGGAGAAGAAGCCGCCGCTCAGATGCTGGCCCAGGGCCAGAAAGTCAAGGCGGAAGGGGGCAAATATTGCTTCTGCCCGGCCTGCACCGCCGGTGCCAAGATTTTGGAGATGTTGGGAGAATAAAAAAACGGGGGTGTTGCACGTTACGTGCAACACCCCCGGTCTCATAAGCCGCATAGCGGCTCGGTCTCGGGTCTCGAGTCTCGAGCCGAATGAGAAATTTGCAAG
>SFHH01000180.1 GCA_004555735.1 Acidaminococcus fermentans | reverse complement strand
ATCCCAGTCGTCCTCTTCCTCCAGCTGGAAAAAATCTTTGACGGCCCACTGGGAAAAGGAGCCATACCACAGGTTCACCGGCCAGCAGAATTGCTCCAGCGCCTTCCGGAAGCTTTGCTGTTTTTGGATTTCCCGGGTCAACAGCTTGTGTCCGTTGGGTTTCAGCAACTGCTTCCGGTTCCGGAGATACAGCACCGATTTCAGCAGTTCAGGATCTTTCTGAAGAAACAGGGAGATGCATTTCTGCAGCCGTTCCCCCTTGTAAGGCTGTCCGTATACGGTGAAGTAGGCAAATACCAGATTCCGGAAGGTGTTCCGTCGGGCGGAACGGGGAGTCCCCTCTTGGATGACCTTCAGGATATCCTGGAGCAGGGCTTCATAGAAGCGGTTTTTTTCCTTCTTATCCCGAATCAGCAGGACCGGCAGGAAAGGGACTTCGCGTTTCAAGTCCAGCGGTACTTTCTTCCCTCTTTCCTGTCCTTTCACCTTGGTATAGAGTTCTTCCATGGTCACCGGATCCAGTGCCGGCCGTCTGCCGGAATCGGATACGGTCTTTTTCAGCCATTTTTCCAGTTCCACCGGCTTTCCGGGATGCAGACAGACTTCAGGGAGGGGGATTTTAAAAGATTTCAGCCGTTCCAGACTGTTCCGCAGCGATTTATCCATGGCCGCCTCCGGAAGGCTTTTCCCCGGGATCCTGAGGAGGCATCATGACGAAACGGATGTCGATCCGCCGGTTGGCGGCTCTTCCTTCTTCCGAATTGGGATCCAGTCCGTTTTCCCGTACCGGCCGGGTTTCCGCATAGCCGGAGCAGGAGAAGATAGGCTCTCCCCGGGGATTCACCAGCCAGTTGAATTCCGGCACATCATTCCGCATAAGGTTCCAGGTATTGATGGCCCGCTGGGTGGAAAGTTCCCAGTTGGACTGGAAAAACTCGTTGTGGATGGGTACATTGTCCGTATGGCCTTCGATGAAAACTGTTTCCAGGGCTTCCCGGTATTCCAGACGGGTCATGGTTTTCAGCAGGGACTGGCTCAGCTTGCCCACAGCCGCCTGGCCCTGGTCCTTGATATTGGCTTCCCCGGATTCAAACAGCACACTTTCCGGGATCCGCAGCACCCCCTGCTTGGTATCGATCCGCACCTGGAGCCCCTGGGCCTGGAGATCTTTCCCCACGTCCTTCAGCAGTTGGTTCCGCAGTTCCGTATTCCCGGTGTATTTGTTGGTCACCGTCTGGAAATTCAGCATGAAATAGCACAGGGCCAGGATAAAGATGCTCAGGAGCCCGGCCATCAGGTCGCTGACCGAGGTGGTAAAGGCATCACCGCTCTGTTGGGCCTTCTGTTCTTTCTTTTTCTTCCACATTCAGATTCTCCTTAGTGCCGTCTGTTCTTGTCCATGGCATCGGACAGATCCTGGATAGAATCACTCAGGCTCTGGTTGATGGTGGACACGGAATTCATAGCCTCTTTGATGCTCTTGTCATACTGACTGAGGGTTTCAGACAGCCATTTGCTGGTGGAGGTATTGTACTGTTCCAGAGAATGGCCCAGGGTTTCAGTGGCTTCCCGCATTTCCCGGCTGACTCCCTGGAAGGTCTGCTGATAGTTTTCCCAGGCACTGCGTATGGTACTCATGGAATCCCGGATCAGTTCCAGGTCTTTCTGGCTGCTCTGGCTGGCCTGGACCAGCTTCTGGACATTTTGGTCCACATGGCTGTTGAACTGGTTGCTGGCGCTGACCACCAGGTTCAGCTGACTGCCCAGGGTATCCGCCACCTTCTGCATGGGTGTGCTGGCCAAAGCAAACTTGTCCGCCGTTTTCTCGGCCGAATCCATGATTTCCCGGTTGTGGCCCAGCATTTCCTTCAGCCCGGCCATATAGGCATCCATGGTCCGGTTCCGTTCCTGCATATCGTGCTGGAGCTGTTTCAGCACTTCCAGTACGGAATCTTTCATATTGGCCGTCACCTGGAGCATTTCTTCCTTCTGGGTCCGGGTGCTCCGGCTCATGGTATCCGTGATTTCCTGGATGGTGCCCCGGGTGGCTTCCGTGGTCTGGAGCAGTGCCTGGTTGGCTGTCCGGCCAGCTTCCACCATCTGGTCCAGAGCTGCTTTCAGGTTGGCATTCATTTCTTCCACTAGCTGCTTCATGGCAGCCTGGCTGGCATCGCTGGTGCTGGCTTGTTTCTGGATATTGGCGTCCATGGCTTCGTTCAGCTTGGTCACCATCAATTCCACCGAACTTTGGAGACGGGCTGCATTTTCCGCATTCAACCGTTCAGAGACTTCCATCATATTGCCCATTTTCCCCTGGAAATCCTGGAGGGTCACGGCCAGTCCCTGGATCTGGTCCCCTGCACCCTGTTCGATGGATTTGGACAGGGTATCCCCGGCACTGGTGCCCAGTTTGTCAATGGACTGGTTCAAATCCCGGAAAACCGGTTCCAGGCTCTGGGTGAAGGATTCTTTCAAATTGTTTTTCAGAGCTACATCGATGCTCTGGCTCAGTTTCACAAACATGTCTTCCAGACGGCCCACCAGTTCTCCGTTCAGTTCCCGCATAGCATCCGTCTGTTCTTCCGCCTGCTCTGCCTGATGGGACAGGAATTCTTCCAGACTCTTGGAGGGGAAAAGGGCGTTGAGCTGATCGATCAGGGCATCCAGCTTTTTGCTGTAAGGACGGTAAATCCAGTTGTCGAGAAGACTGTAGAAAAGCGCCAGAATCAGGCCGACAACAGAAGTCAGGAAGGCCGTCTTTGTCCCGCTGAGCAAAACTTCAATCCCACTTTTCATGGTTTCCACATTGCCCAGATCGATACCGCTGATTCCCACTGTAATCCCGGCAAAAGTCCCCAACAGACCCAGGCCGGTAAAGATTCCCGGCATAGCCCGTAACAGGTTCAACGGCAGATTCTCCAGCAAAGTTCTGTCGTTGTAAAAGGTTTCCGGATCCTGGGTCATCAGTACCCCTTCAAAACGGGTTTTGAACAGGGTCCGTTCCAATTTCTTCCAGAGATTCCCATAGGGTGCCTTTGCCATTTCATCCTGCAGATTCCCATAATTTTCCCTGATGGATTCCAGAGAATACTTCTGCAGTACCGAAAGCACCTGGTCTATGGAAGCCCCTGCTTTCCGGATTCGGTAGAACCAACGATAGCAGAAAACAG
>SFHH01000179.1 GCA_004555735.1 Acidaminococcus fermentans | reverse complement strand
AAAAACAGACGTGAGCAAAAATCGCTCACGTCCGTGTGTGGTAGATGAATTGGAGCTTACCCCAACATTTGACAAAGAACCCCTTTTCTTTTATCCCTGCTGTTTGCTTAAATCATAGAACCGGGTGATGTCTTTCCGGAAGAACAGCTGCACCGTCCCTACAGGACCGTTCCGGTGCTTAGCCACGATCAGTTCTGCCACGTTTTTCTGTTCCGTATCCGGATTGTAGTAGTCATCCCGATAGATGAAGCAGACGATATCTGCATCCTGTTCCAAGGCACCGGATTCCCGCAAGTCACTGAGCATAGGACGTTTGCTGGTCCTCTGTTCCACGCTCCGGCTCAGCTGGGATAGGGCGATCACCGGTACATTCAATTCCCGGGCCAAGCCTTTCAGGGACCGGGAAATGTCACTCATTTCCTGCTGCCGGTTGTCACTGGCTCGTTTCGAAGACCCCTGCATCAGCTGCAGATAGTCCACGATGATCAGGTCCAGGCCGTTCTCATTCTTCCAGCGGCGAGCTTTGGAACGCATTTCCAAGGCAGTCATCCCTGGCGTATCATCCATCATGATCTTCGCCGAGCTGAGCTTATCTGCGGCGCTGACCAGATTGGGCCATTCGCTTTCCTGGAGCTGGCCGATCCGCAGCCGAGAGGCATCGATCCCTGCCTCGGAACAAAGGAGCCGCTGGACCAGCTGCTCCTTGCTCATTTCCAGAGAGAAGAAAGCCACGGATTTGCCCCCTTTCAGGGCGACATGTTCAGCGATATTCAGTACAAGAGAGGACTTCCCCATGGAAGGCCGGGCTGCCACGATGATCAGATCCGAAGGCTGGAGACCGCTGGTCATCTTGTCAAAGTCTGTGAACCCGGTAGGCAGTCCGGTATAGGCGTCCTTAGAATCATACAGCTCCTCGATCCGGGCCATGGCGCTTTTCACGATATCCTTGATTTTCACCACACCCCCGGCATGTTTCCGGTTGGCCACCGCCAGGATCTTCTGTTCTGCCTGATCGATGGTCTGGGCGATATCGGCTTCTTCCTCATAGCCGCTGGCCGCCACTTCCGTGGCCGCATTGATCAGCTGCCGCCGCAGGGCTTTTTCTTCCACGATCTTCGCGTGGTACACCACATTGGCCGCCGTGGGAACTGCATTGCTGAGAGCCGTAATGGCCGTCGTCCCGCCAATGGCATCCAGCTTCCCCATTTTCCGCAGTTCTTCCGTGACGGTGACCAGATCTACGGCCTCATTGCGACTGTGGAGATCCATGATGGCCGAAAAGATGATCCGATTGTCAGGCCGGTAAAAATCTCCTTCACTGAGGATCTCCCCGGCCTTGTCGATGGCTTCCCGGCTGAGGAGCATGGCTCCCAGCACACTCTGTTCCGCCTCGATATTTTGAGGGGGAATACGTTCTTCCAAAGGGCAGTCCTCCTTTCTCGATAAGAAACCCACCACGCTTACGCAGAGGCGGCAGTCCCCCTTTTTTTCAAGACAGCCATTTTTCTGTCTGCGCTTTTTAAGAGCAGGGGACCAGCCTTGGGCGGGTGGTGGGTTCATTTTATTCTTCCGTTTCTACGACAACCTTGAATTTGGCAGACACATCCGGCAGCAGTTTCGCCGTAGCCGTATACACGCCCGGACTCTTGATGGTTTCCGGGATCTCGATCTTCCGCCGGTCGACCCCTTCCATCCCCGTCTGGGTCAGCAGGGCATCTGCCACATCCTTAGATGCAATGGAACCGAACAGCTTGCCGTTGGCTCCCACCTTCACCTTCATATGCAGAGTGACCTTTTCCAGCTGAGCCGCCAGGATCACTGCTTCGTCATGAGCCTGAGCTGCCCGATGTTTGGCCACCTGCATATCCTGTTTGGCTTGGTTCAGGTTCCGGGAAGTCGCTTCTTCTGCCATCCCCCGGGGGATCAGATAGTTCCGCCCATAGCCTTCTGCCGTTTCGATGATATCGCCTTTTTTACCCAACTTCTTGATGTCCTGCAGCAGAATTACTTTCATCTGTATCGCTCTCCTTCATTTGTTCTTTGGCCAGTTCAAGGACTTTCGGCATCAGTTCTTCTGCCGTCACACCCTTGACCTGCACCCCGGCTACGGTCTGATGGCCGCCGCCGCCAAGTTCTTCCATCATCACCTGCACATTGACGGATCCGTCACTGCGGGCGCTGATGCTGACTCCATTCTCATTCTGGCTGAAAACCACGCTGGCCCGGATATCATCCATGGTCAGCAGTTCATCCGCCGCCTGGGCCACGATCACCGGTGTATCCTTATCTTGGCAGGAACACTGGTGCACCGCCACAGCCAGCCCAGGCAAGGGCTGTTTCATTTCCGTGATGATCCGGGCCCGGGTGAGCACCGTATGTTCATCATCTTTGAACAGCAGAGAGACCATATGGGGGTCGGCCCCGTTCCGGCGCAGGAACGCCGCCGCTTCAAAGGTCCGTTCCCCGGTCTGCACCGCAAAATTTTTCGTATCCACCAAGATCCCTGCATAGAGGGCCGTGGCTTCTACCTCCGAAAGCTGCAGCTTATTTGCAAAATACTGGAGGATTTCCGTGACCATCTCGCAGGTAGAGGAAGTAGATGGTTCCATATACTGGAGCATCACGTCGGTAATGGCATCTTCCGCCCGCCGGTGATGATCGATGATGATCCGTCTCCGGATGGCCTGGAGCATCTTGGGAGCCGCACTGAGCATGGCCCGATGATGGTCCACCAGTACCAGGATGCTCCCCGGGGTGATCCGTTTCAACGCTTCTTCTTCATCCACGAACAAGGATAGGTAGCGGTCGCTTTGGTCCTTGGACACCGTTTCCAGCTTCTTCAGAGAAGGCCCCTGCCCGCTGGTGACGATACAGCAGCTCTTGTTCAGGGTCAGTGCCATTTTGGCCACCCCGATGGCTGCGCCCAGGGCATCGTAATCTTCATTGACATGGCCCATGATGAACACTTGGTCCGCACTGACCATCAGTTCGTGGATAGCCTGGGCCACGATCCGGGCCCGGACACGGGTATTTTTCGCCTGGACGGATCCCCGGGCCCCGTAGAAGCGCATATCGTCCCCTAACTGGACCACTGCCTGATCACCGCCCCGGCCCAAGGCCAGATCCAACGCTGCCTGGGCTTTCTGGCTCAGCTCTGTCAGGGTCCGGCTGTC
>SFHH01000178.1 GCA_004555735.1 Acidaminococcus fermentans | reverse complement strand
ATGATGCACTTTGATAGTAACACAGGAAAAAATGGAAATCGAATATAAATAATGATATAATCTCTATAAGACATTCCTTATCAAATGCTGGAGACCCCCACAGGATGCGGGACTCAGGAATTGCAGGAATTATGTCAAATTATATGAAATTAAAATTTCTTTGGAAATAATGGATTGCAGGGGAAAAGAAAAGGAGGGGCATATGAACCTGAAACATGCGCAGTATATCATGGAGATCATCAAGGAGGGAAGCATCACCAACGCTTCCAAGACCATGCATGTCTCCCAGCCGGCGCTGAGCCAGACCATCAAAGCGGTGGAGAAATATCTGGGGGCGCCGATTTTTTTGCGGAATACCAATCCCATCGTCCTGACGGAAGCGGGGAAAAAATATATCGCTGCGGTGAAACAGGTCATCACCATCAGTTCCAACCTGCTCCATGAAGTGGCGGATATCCAGTACGAAGGATACGGGACCCTGCGGCTGGGCATCCCCATCCAGCGGGCAATGCAGATGCTGCCGGCGGTGATGCCGGTGTTCCGGCAGCGCTATCCTCATATCAAGCTCCAGATCCATGAAGCGGGCAGCAATATCACGGAAAACGAAGTCCTGAATGGGGGAGTGGACCTGGCCATCCTGACCACCACCCCCACCAATGACGAACTGAAATATGAACTGGTGGAAACGGAAGATGTGGTGCTGGTGGCCAATAAGATGACCACTTTGGCCCAGCGGGTGAAGGCAGGGACTCCCATCCACATCACAGAGGCTCGGAACGAAGAGTTCATTTCCATTACCGAAGGCCACAATGTGCGCCGGGTCCAGGATACCCTGTTCAGTGTCTACGAAATCAAACCCAATGTGATTCTGGAGACATCCAGCATCGAAGTGGGGAAACGGCTGGTTTCCGCTATGGAAGCCGTATTCATCTGCCCGGATGTGTACCTGGACGAATACTTCTTGTCACAGGACAAGTGTGTGTTGTATCCTTTATTGGGTGTGGCCAATAAGCGGTACTGCTATGTATGCTGCCGCAAGGACGCCTATCTCAGCCCTTATGCCCGGGCCTTCATCGAATTGATCCGGACACTGGGCAAGAAAAGGAAGGAATAAAGACATCATGAAAGAAACTGTCATCCGTCTGGCAGGACCCCAGGTGGAAGTGCCGGATATGCTCTTGGCCCGTGACGGCCGGGCAGCGGCCCAGAAAAAGCTCCTGGAACGGTACCACCGCCCCCTGCTGTTCTTCACCCAGAATATCCCTGGACCGGTGAAGACTTCTGCCCTGATCCATCTGGGCTTCCTGGAGGGGATCCGCAGGTTGGAAAGGGACCTCCAGGAAGCCGGGATCCCCATCCTCTTCCAGAAAACCATTGACTGGAAAACCGGTTATGAAAAATACTATGTGATGGACGGAGATGCCCTGGCCATCAAAAAGATCGCCTGTGCCATCGAGAACCAGGACCGGCTGGGACGGCTCTATGACATG
Source organism: Acidaminococcus fermentans (assembly GCA_004555735.1). Classification (GTDB taxonomy): domain Bacteria; phylum Bacillota; class Negativicutes; order Acidaminococcales; family Acidaminococcaceae; genus Acidaminococcus; species Acidaminococcus fermentans_A. Next base: position 1,688 of record SFHH01000178.1, on the reverse strand, counting down.
GATGTGCTGGCGGAAGACGGACACAAGATTTCCCGGACGGATATCGGGCTGCCAGGTCGTCTGTGCCTGGTGTGCTCCCAGCCGGCTCAGGCCTGTGCCCGGAGCCGGAAACACAGCGTGCCAGTTCTGGTGCGGAATGTCCATCGGGTACTGGAAAGTTTCCTGTTGGATCGGGTGGAGAATGCCCTGCGCCAGGGACTCCAGGGAGAAGTGGACGCTACCCCCAAACCGGGGCTGGTGGATAAGGACAATCCCGGTGCCCACCAGGATATGGATTGGCATACCTTTGCCCGGAGCACCGAGGCCATCGTGCCCCATCTCCGGCAGATGGCGGAAAAAGGCTGGGACTGGGAAGGGGACGGAGAGAATCTGTTCGCAGCCCTGCGGCCCATGGGCGCAGCTGCGGAAAAGGCCATGTTCCGGGCCACGGAAAATGTGAATACCCATAAGGGCATCATCTTTTCCCTGGGCCTGGTGACCAGTTTCACACTGTGGCACCTGGCTCGGACCGGAAAGGTAGAAAGCGAGGCTGTACTCCAAGAAATCGGAGAAGCGGTGACACCGCTCCTGGAAAAGGATTTTGCCAAGATCGACCGGTACCATCCCCATACCCACGGGGAAGTGCTCTATGTGGAGCAGGGCTGCCGGGGCATCCGGGGAGAAGCCATGGACGGGTTCCCGGCGGTGAGCCGGATCGCCCTGCCGGCCTTGCGCCAGTTCCGCAAAGAAGGCAGACCGGAGAATGAGGCCTATATCCAGACCTTACTGCTCCTTTTGAGCCAGGTGGAAGACACCAATATCCTCAGCCGATCCGACCGGCCCACCCTGGCAGCGGCCCAAGCAGCGGCCAGGGAAGTGCTGGCTAAAGGAGGCGCTTTCACCGAAGAAGGCATGGAAGCGGTGTGGAAACTGAACGAAAATTTCGTGGAAAAGAACATCAGTCCAGGAGGCTGCGCCGATCTCCTGATCTTGGCCATCTTCTTGGAAAAGATGGAAGGGCTGATGGAATGAAGAAAGGGATTGTTGCACGTTGATGGGTGATGAGCCCCTCTGGTCGCGGGTCGCGAGTCGTGAGTCGCGAGCTTGTTGGTGCAGACCGAAAATCCAATTTTGCAAATCCCAACCGATTTTCTCTTATCATCCTATAGAAAAAGAACAAATGACTTAAACGTCCAGGCTCGCGACCCGCGACCGGGGGTGTGAATTTTTTCACACCCCCTTTCTTTTTTTACGCTCCGCTCAAGGGGCGTTCAGGGGTACCCTGGCTGGCTCTGGGCAGATTGTATGCCTTTGCTCATAGTAGGGAATGGATCTTGGGCCCCAAAGAGAAAAAAACTGACGGAGCGTCTGCCAAAAGGGTGATACAGAAAAGTTATAATTTGGATTTCCGAGATGAATTCTTTATGACAGGTTTTCTATTCTCAGCCTATGTTGACTTATAGCCAATGAGTTATGGTCCATATCGATTTTACATAACTTTTGAGATTTCTGTTCAACTTTTGTACTATGGAATCAGACCTCATGAGGAACGGAAAATGAGAAGGAGGAATCAACATGGCGGACAGGAAACAACGGGCACAGCCTAAAAAATCCATGCCATTGTATGGACGAATCTTTATCGCTCTGGGTGTGGGAATTGCTTTCGGCTATATCCTCAATGCCATAGGGGGAACCCATCAGCCAGTGAT
>SFHH01000177.1 GCA_004555735.1 Acidaminococcus fermentans | reverse complement strand
GGCCGGGCACCCAGGCCAGGACGACGGCCAGCCAAAACACCAGCGCCACGGCCAGGGCCGCCAGGGTCACGAGGAGATTTCCCCGCCGGGAGGCCAGGAAGCTGACGGTGTAGACGGGGATGGAAAACAGAATGAGCGGGAGCAACCAAGGCATGGGGGACCTCCTTCCTGATTTGGGGCGGTTCAGGGCTCTGTCACAACAGCCCGAATGAGTTGGATTTCGGAAAACGCGGTAAATTGAGAAGAGTCTGCCATCCAGGAACTGCAAGACAGACTGGGAAGCCCTTGCTCCAGGTCTCCAGTCCCCAGGCAGGCCAACACAATGCCGTCCTCCGGGTCCGCGCCCTGCCAGGTCTGGTACCATAGGGCATCTTCCGGGGACCAGAAGGCATAGACCACCCCAAGGTCCCAGGGCAACGGCAAGGCTACAGAAGATTCCCCGGAGCTGCTTTGGCCCGCCCATCGGGCCGAGCGGAATTCTGCCCCTTCCAGGGTCAGGCGCAGAGTCACGTCCCCCCTGCGCCCTTTTTCTAAGGGGACGGGTAGACGTTGGCGGTTGACTAGGGTCTGCCCGTTCCATTGTTCCACAAAGAGGGCGAGGGAATCGCCCTCTTCTGGAAGTGTGTATTGGAAAGCGCCTATGGAAAGGGTGCCCCCTGATGGCTCGGATGCCGACACGGGCGTCATGGAAAATCCCTCTGGCCCGTTGTTTTCTGCGGCTTGCTCCTTGCATCCTGCGCCCGAGCATACCAAGAGAAAGACCAAAAGAAAGCCACAGAGACGTTTGTAGATCATGACTCCTTCTTTAAAGCGGTTTGCTGGAATATTGGATGCGATAAATACCATCTGTGAGTCCATTTGGCAATGTAACAGGGTACTTGGAGGTAACATCGAAATTTTCGACCCTTTGGCCATTGTTGGAACTTGTGATTTTCTTTACAGTTCCAGAGATACTTGCCATTTTAGGCTGGAACAGAACGCGTGCATACATGCCTGGTTTAGCGGGACCCACAGAGCCTGCCAAATTCCCGGTGCCAGAAACAGAGGATTCTGCTACCGTGACACCTAACTTTACAGTAACTGCATTCCTGATTTTGGCCTTAACTTCTGCGCTTACCGTTTTGCTGTGGATTGCATATGTTGTCACAAATGATGCAACAATGGGAATCGCTGGATAATACGACCAAGGAGAAACGGGGGTGGCGCTTGCATAATATGTATATGCAGACTTTGGCGTGTAGTATTCTGATACCATATACATTGGAACAGGAGTGCCTCCAGTGTCTTGTTCGGAGAACGAATAGTATTGGGGCACTAACAGTTCAAGATACGTTTCTTCAGAAATCTGATGGAACTCACCATTTTCAAGGATCCAATATGTTTCGTAGAAAGAGCCATCGGTTGTTGATGTCATTTCTTCAGCACAAAATGCATTCGTAGCTCCAACAGATATGGAGAGGAGAGACAATAACAGGGAGAAGCTTAAAATTATAGAAACATACTTTTTCATTATAATCTCCTTTCATTTTACCATTTTTGTTGCGCAAAATCAACAAAGATGTCATGTAAACGGGTACCTTTTCTGCCACTCAAAATTCTTTCATTCCATCATACGCCTCACATCCTTCCTGCTCTGCGTTTTTGCGCTCTGTGATGAAGTGTTCTGCTCTTTGTCCGTTTTGTGCCTTCTGCCGATTGTAACGAACGAGCCCCCGATCTGTGACGCGGAAAGGGAAACAGTTTCTTTTTTGTGTGAAACCTGTCCCAAAACCACGTTCTACAATAGATATGTCGCCCACTCGCCTGTTTTTGACGGGGCTGGCGAAAAAAATTTACTGTTTTTTTCGGCCCTGTTGTGCTGGGGCGCAGCCGTTCTCCTGCCCCGGGATAGGACAAAGCAGCCCCGGGAGGTTTCCGGGGCTGCTTTTCATATGTAGGATCTTCGGTTCGGAGGGCGTCCCCCGATGGTTCGGGTGGGGTTCCGCCATACCCGCTGTCAGCGGAAGGGGGGGGGACAGGGTCCTGGGAAAGGGCTCAGGGCCGCCGCGCTGGGCTCAGGAAATGGGGGGATTCTCTTCTGGGAACGAGCGGCAGAGCCCGTCCCAAAGGGCAAAGGCCCCGCTGAGGGCTAGAAAGCCCAGGCCCAACAAGAACACGCGCAAACCTTTCATCTTCCAGCGCACCTCCTAATGGCGCAGCGGTCAGAACCGCAGAGAGCCTGTGTCCCCGGCGGCTGCTTCTGACCAAGGTTGGGTGGGGAGTGCCAGGACCTGGGCAGCAGGGGATGGGTTCTGGAACTCCTCTACGGTGCCCTGGCCGCAGGCGCCGGCAACGATGGCTGCCAGAGCCAGAGCCAGGAAAAACAGGGGAATTTTGACGTTCATGAAAGGGGCCCTCCTTGGTGGTGGTACTGGCGCGGACACAGACCATGCCGTCCGGCGCCGTGGCTGCCCGCCCGGCGCCGGGACCCGTGGGAGGGGGGAGGACAGAGGGGCTCATAGGGGATGTGTCCTCCCAGGGGCGACAGTTGACAGGAAACCGAAAAAATGTTCTCCCTTGCCCGGCTGTCCAGGGAATCAACCAAGGTAGCCTCAGGAAGGGGATATGTCTCTGTCTATAGAATAAACGATTTGGCGGGCGGAATTCTTTCAAGAAATGTGATTTTTTTCGAAAATTTTTATTAAGAGCCGTGTCGGAGGGAATTCAGCGCCTGTTTTCCCGCTGCCAATCACGCCGCGGCCTTCCGACGACGGGCCAGGGAAAAGGATCTTTTTTCCCTGGCCCAGTCCGTTCGACAAAAAAATTCCCCGAAACCGTAAAATCCCCGTGCGTTTTCCCGCAGGATGTGGTAAGATGAAAAGAAATCATCTGCGGGAGGCTGCCCCTCCCGGTTTTTCAGCGAAGGGAGTCCTGTTTCATGGGGAAATTATGGCGCCTGCCCGGGGCGGCGGTTTTGGCCGGCATCGTCGGCCTGCTGGTCCGGTTGGCTTACCTGAACAATGGCTTTGAAGTGGGCACCAACCTGCCCCTGTCCGGCGCGCCCACCATGTGGCTGATGCTCCTGGTCGCCGTGGCGGTGGTGGTGGTGCTGGCCCTGTTGTGCCGGGGCAAACACCGGCAGTTTGACCAGTGCTACACAGGGGCCTTCTCTTCCGACCGCCTGGTGTGGAACGCTGGGGCCCTGGCCGGGGCTGTGCTGCTGGTGGTGGG
>SFHH01000176.1 GCA_004555735.1 Acidaminococcus fermentans | reverse complement strand
TCCCTCTTTCAGGAGGACACCCGCTGGTACTGATTGCTACTCATCGCTGCATAACTATACTGTGATGAAGGCTTCACCGAGAACTTGTTGACACATACGCTGTAAAGCAGCCCCTTGAACAATCCCCGGAGATATGGTATAATTCTCCTGTTCAATGCTACTGTAGCTCAGCTGGTAGAGCATCTCATTCGTAATGAGAGGGTCGTAGGTTCGAATCCTATCAGTAGCTCCAACATGTCCTACAGCCCTGTCACTTTGGTGGCGGGCTTTTTTGCGTTTGACATCTTTCCCAAAATTCGGCATAATGAAAAATAAACTGTTCAGGAGGTGCTCCTGCTGTGGCCCAAATCCTGCTGCCCCTGTTCCTGTTCTGCGTGTCCCTGCTGCCGGCGGCCTATCTCCGCTATTACCCTTTCCGGTCCATTGTACGGCCTTCCACCCGCCATTTCCTGCTGTGCGGGCATTTGTACATTTTCCTGTTCGAATTTGTCCTGCTGGCCGGTCTTTTTGGCCGGGGGCTCATGAAATTTGAAACCGGCACCTTCCAGTTCCTGTATTATTTCTGCTATCTGCCCTATCTGCTGCTGCTGGTGTTCACCGTCCGGCCTTTCTGGCTCCGGCATCTGTTCGTACTGGGGCTCCAGGCCATTTACATGATCCTTATCCATACCCTGTGTCTGGAAATCTTCAAATTGTTCCTGCCGGAGGCCTGGCATACCAACCGGGTCCTGCCCTATTTCTCTCTGTATCTGGGGCTGTTCCTGCTGGGGATGCCCCTGGCCCTGAAGGTATTGGGAAAACTGTTTACCCGGGAACAGCTTACATCCCCCCGGCCTGCTTTCTGGACCTGGCTGGGGCCCATTCCGCTCCTGCTGTGCTACTACCATGCCAATCAGGGCTATTTCATCCTGGATCCGGAGATTCTGTTCCATCCTTTTTTTCAGTTGTATATCCTGATTACCCTGGGGATGCTGGTGAGTGTGGCTTTGCTGCTGGTCTGGTCTCTTCAGGGAGGGTTTCGGCAGACCCAGACCATGCTCCAGGTGAAGGAACAGAACCTCCGGCTCCAGGGTCAGCTGAATGTCCTGAACGATTACGCGGCCGCGCTCCGGAAAGAACAGCAGGAACTGGCCATCCTCCGGCATGACAGCCGGCATCAGCTGCGCCTTCTGGGGGAATTGGCGGAGAACGCGCAGTTTGGGGAAGCGGAAAAGCATCTGCTGAAGCTGCGGAAAGAGGTGGCGGATAAATGAGCCCGCTTTTTGAAACCATTTTGGGCCGGTGGTCTTTGTGCTGATCTTCCAGCCCTTTTACCTGCTCCAGATCCTTCCCTTCTGGAATTTTCTGGAGCCTGACCGGAAAAAATTCATCCGGAACGGCTGGCTGCTCCTGTTTTTCCTGGACGTGGGGCTGACCATGGGACTGGTCCGGTCCGGTGTTTTTTCTTCCATTCCCCGGGCCTACTGGGCCTGCGGCTATATCATCTGGATTCCCCAGTTCCTGCTGAGTTTTTTGCCCACCCGGAAGTACTGGGTGGGCCATCTGTTCATCCTCTCTTTCCGGGTCCTGCTTTCCAGCTGTTTTTATACTTTTCTCCGGCACTTTTTTCTGTATTTCTGGCCGGAAAGCGCCTTTTCTTCCATGTATTTCTGGCAGATTTTATTCTATGGAGCAGAATGCCTGCTGATTTTCCCCTTTGTCCTCCGGTTCCTGACCCGGACCTTCAGCCATTTCCGGGAGGCTGCGGCCCGTCGGTACTGGCGGCTGACGGCACTGATCCCCATGGTGCTGGCAGGAGGAACCCTGTATGTGAGCGTGTACGATTCCCAGGAACGGTATTTCGATCTGCTGGAAGCCCGGATCCTTCTGCTGCTGATAACGGTGCTGATCATGGCCAGTATCCGCACGGCCCAACAGGAAGTTTATGACGAAATCAGCGCCCGGGAAGAAAAACACCAGCTGGAGCAGCAGGTGGTGTCCGCGGCCAACTATGTAAAAATGTCAAAAGAATCCCGGCAGCGGCTGGAAGCCATCTACCGGGAAAAACGGGACCATCTGGATCAGCTGCTGGACCTGGTCCGGCGGAAGGACCGGGTGGGCGTGCTGACTTATATCGAAGAACTGGGAGAAGAATTCAACAGCACCAAACTGCCCCAGTACTGCCGGAATCCCCTGATCAATGCGGCCCTGACCGTGTATCTCTCCCGGGCACGGGAAGAAGGGATCCCCACCACCGTTTCCGTAGACCTGCCCCAGGATCTGGCCTGCAGCGGGGATCTGTCCATTGTGCTGTCCAATCTGGTGGAAAACGCCCTGATTGCCAGTGGAAAGCAGCCGGAAGACCGGCGGCACATCACCGTCCTGGCCCTGCGCCAGGGGAGTGTGGTGAATATCCTGGTGAAGAATCTTTTCGATACCCCGGTGCCTATGGACGAAGAGGGCCTGCCGGTGACCACCGTAAAGGGCCACGGCATCGGCATGAAATCCCTGGCCCGGTTCCGGGAAAAATACGGAGCCAGTGTCCTGTGCCAGCAGAAAGAAGGCTGGTTCCTCACCTATCTCCAGGTGGATCTGGGGGCGAAGGGGGTTGGAGATTAGAGGGGTTGTTGCACGTCCTGTGCAACAACCCCTCTTTTATTTCGGTGCAAACATATACTGAAAATACTGCTCCTGGAAATCCCGGTATTTCCTTTTGCCCAGGGGGATCTGGTGGCCCTGGATCTCCACGTAGTCGGTTTTGATCATGTGGATGGCGGAAAGGTTCACCAGGTAGCCTTTGTTGGGGGACACGAACTGGCCCGGGGCGATTTTGTCCAGATCCGCCTTCATGTCCTGCCCGGATTTCCGGGTTTCCAGGGTACTCCCGTCAGCCAGGTACACTGCCAGTACATGGCCGTGGCTTTCCAGGAACAGGATCTGGGCGATTTCCTCCACCCGGACGCCCCCTCCCACCAGCCGGAAAATCATCTTGGCGCTGTTCCGCTGGCGGATGTAGGCAATGGCCCGGTCCATGGCCTTGGAGAACTGGGCTTGGGTAAAGGGCTTCAGAAGATAATCCGTGGCTTTCACCTCAAAAGCTTCTACGGCGAATTCGTCGCTGGTGGTGAGGAAAATGATCTCCGCCCGGCTGTGGTGGTCCCGGAGTTCCCGGGCCACGTCGGTGCCCAAAATCCCGGGCATGCACACATCCAAAAGTACGATATCGAAGAAATCCCCTTTGTCCACC
>SFHH01000007.1 GCA_004555735.1 Acidaminococcus fermentans | reverse complement strand
ATATGGAGTCTTCCATGTGCTGTGGAAGAAAAAAGAGGAGCCGCTATTGTGGAAAGTTGGGTCTATCGCCTTCTTATCCATCAATTTGCTTGTGGCAATCCTATTTGAAGCACCGGATCGATTTCATGATTTTGTTAGAAAACATAGATATTATTATATTGCGTGGAAATATGGTGCCATGGGGATGTTTTTAGCCGGTTATTTAAAATGGATCTTTGTCCATACTGAAAAAGGGACAGAAATACGGAAGAAAAAAATCAAGGACTTTTTATCAACCTCGCTGTGTTTGATAGTACTTGTTATTTTGCTTATAAATGAATAGTGAAATATAATGAAAAAATAAGGAGAGAGTTTTTATGAAAAAGGCTTTGGTGATCCTTGTTGCCTTATTATTCACACTGTACCTGGCTGCACCGGCATTGGCCTATTTGGGCAATCCCCGGACGATGAAATTCCATAATGAAAGTTGCCGGACCATCAAGCATCGAGGCAATTTCGTAGAAATCGAAAGCCGGGAAGAAGCCATTGAGGAAGGGTATGTACCCTGCAAGGTTTGTCATCCGTAATTTCAAAACCTGTTATAAGAGGTAAATGATTTTTTTTTAGCAGAGGGGGTTGCTGTATGTGTGGAAATCACGCACGTGCAGCAATCCCCTTGGTCTTGAGCGGCGACCTGCGACCGGGAGGTATGAAAAAATTTTCACACCCCTCTCACTTCCATCATGTATAATAACAAGATATGGATGCAGGAGGGATTGCTATGCGGAAATTATTAGGAATCCTGATTTTCTGCCTGCTGATGGTGCTGCCGGTGCCCCGGGGGCAGGCAGCCATGATCAGCCAGAAACAGGAAGTGGAAATGGGGCAGCAGGTGGCCCGGCAGCTGGAGAACCAGTACGGCCTGGTCCAGGATGACGAGATCCAGGACCGGGTGGACCGGATCGGGAAAAAACTGCTCCAGAACGGCACCCGGCCGGACCTGGCCTATTCCTTCAAGGTGCTGAACACCCCGGATGTGAACGCCCTGGCCTGCCCCGGCGGCTTTATCTATGTATACAAGGGGCTCCTAGACTACATGACCAGTGACGATGAGCTGGCGGCGGTGCTGGGCCACGAAATCGGCCATATCGAAAAACGCCACACGGTCCACCAGATGGAACAGCAGATGGCACTGTCCCTTTTGACCCTTCTGGCCGGGGTGGCCTCCGGGGACCCGGGGGCTGGGATGGTGCTGGCTTCCACCGCCAGCCAGGCCTTGATGGCCGGCTACAGCCGGAAAGATGAACGGGAGGCGGACCAGGAGGGCTTCCGGCTGTCCACCCTGGCTGGGTACAATCCCTATGGATCCTATGTGACCATGGCCAAACTGGAAGACATGAGCAAAGATTTAGGGAATCCGGGCTACGGGCTGTTCGCCTCCCATCCGGAACCAGAAGTCCGGATGGCGAAGGCTTTGAAGTGGACGGAACCTTTGAAGATCCCGGAAAGGGTCACGGTGGAACAGGACGGTGCTGCCGTTGTCAGCCTAGGCAGCTGGTCTTTTTCTCTTACAGAAACCGCCGGCTACGACAAACCGGAATACCGGGCCCGGCTCATGGCCGGGGCCCTGTACCTGGCCTGGAAACGGGGAAATCTGGATGAATCCCATTTAATGACCATTGACGGGGACCGGTGGAGCGACATTTATTATGAAGACATCCGGGTGCTCCGGGTCTACCCCCAGGACAACCAGGTAACCGGGGATACCGGGGAACTCGCTTTGCAGATTGCCGGCCGGCTCCAGGAATGGGCAAAAATCGCCAGGCAGCAGCCGGCACCCAAAGGGACCCAGACAGCCATACCGGCGGCCAGAAAGAAAGGAAGCAGCCATGACAAGCATTGAAACACTGGAACGGGAACTCTATCTGTGGGACTATCTGCCCACGGTAGAAAAGCCCATCGTCCTCTATGGTATGGGCAACGGAGCGGATGCCATCCTGGACCGCTGTGCCGCACTGGGGATCCCGGTGGCTGGGGTCTTTGCCAGCGATGAATTCGTCAGGGGACAGCAGTTCCGGGGATATAAAGTGAAAACGTACAAGGAGCTGAAAGCGGAATTGGGATCCTTTGTGATTCTCATCGCCTTTGCCAGCGAACGGCCGGAAATCCTCCGGCGTTTCTTCCATCTGGACCGGGAACAGGAAACCTACGCCCCCCATCTGCCCCTGTTCGGGGATACCCAGATGGTGACTCCCGGCTGGATCCGGGAAAACCGGGGCGTGCTGGAACGGGTGTACGAGAAGCTGGCGGACGATGCCAGCCGGCAGGTGATGGAGGACATCCTCCGGTACAAGCTCACCGGGAAGCTGGAATACCTGGCCCGGACCACGGATCGGCGGCAGGATCTGGAAACCCTGTTCTCCTTTGGAGAAGAAGAAAGCTACGGGGACCTGGGGGCTTACAACGGGGATACCCTCCGGGAATTCTTGGAGCTGACTGGGGGCCATTATGACCACCTGTACGGGGTGGAACCGGACCCGAAGAACTTTGCCAAGCTCCAGAAATTCGTGGAAGAAGAACAGCTGGGACGCTGCACCCTGGTCCCCGAAGGCATTTGGGCCCAGTCGGCGGTGCTGCCCTTTGCGGCCCGAGGCGGCCGGATGTCTTCCCTGGAACAGGGAGGTAAAAAAGAGGTGAAGGTGACTTGTCTGGACGACCTGGTGGGAGACCGGCCCCTCACCTGTGTGAAAATGGATGTGGAAGGGGTGGAAAAGGAAGCCCTGGCCGGAGGCGCCCGAGTGATCCGCCGCTGCCGGCCCAAAATGCTGCTGGCGGGCTACCACCATGATGACGATCTGTGGGAAATCCCCCTGGAGGTATGGAACCTGGTGCCGGAGTACAGGATCCATCTCCGCCGCCATCCCTATGTTCCCTGCTGGGAGATTAATTTTTTCGTGACTTTGTAAAAAATCCTTCCCATGTTACAAAACAAAATGAACGGCAGAAAAAAACGGGGCAATATGCCCCGTTTCGTTGCTCCTGGGGCCGGGATATGTTAGAATGAAACAATAGACCAACCCGTGATCTCAGGAACGTTCACAGGAATCAGGAAGGAAAGAAGGAAAGCAGAGATGAAAATGTGGAAGAAAGGGGTTCTCCTGATGGCGGCACTGGCTGTAGGAATGACAGCGGGCTGCGGGAGCACCCAGAAGACCGGGGGAAAGAAAAACGTGAAAGTAGGCGTAGTCCAGTTGGTGGAACACCAGGCACTGGATGCGGCCAACAAGGGGTTCGTGGACGGTTTAGCCGCCGGCGGTTTCAAAGAAGGAGAGAACCTGACCCTGGACCGGCAGAATGCCCAGGCGGATCAGTCCAATCTCCAGACCATTGCCCAGCGGTTCGCCAATAATAAAGAAGATCTGATCTGTGCCATCGCCACGCCGGCAGCCCAGACCGTGGCCAATGTAACGCGAGACATCCCCATTGTAGGGACGGCCATCACGGATTACAAGGAAGCCAAACTGGTGAAGGACCCAGAGAAACCAGGGACCAATGTGACGGGGACTACAGATATGAATCCCATCGACAAACAGCTGGATCTGCTGCTGAAGATCGTGCCCAAAGCCAAGACCATCGGCATCCTGTACAATTCCAGTGAAATCAACTCCCAGATCCAGGTGAAGAAGATGAAGGAACTGGCAGAAGCCAAGGGCCTCACCGTACGGGAAGCGACGGTTTCCAGTGTGAATGATATCCAGCAGTCCGCCCAGAGCCTGGTGGGCCAGGTAGATGCCATCTATGTGCCTACGGATAATGTAATCGCTTCGGCCATGCCTGTCTTGGCCAAGATCACCAATCCAGCTAAGATCCCGGTGATCTGTGGGGAAGAAGGAGTAGTCAAGAGCGGAGCTCTGGCTACCATCGGTATCGACTATTATAAACTGGGATACCAGACCGGTCTCATGGCAGCCAAGATCTTGAAAGGGGAAGCCAAGCCCCAGACCATGGCTATCGAAAAACAGAAGGATATGAAAGTGACTGTGAACGAAACTACGGCCAAAACCTTGGGAATCGCTCTTCCGGAAGATGTCCTGAAGGGTGCTGCCATTGTGAAATAAAAGCAGGAGGGGAAGAATCATGAAGAAAAGTGTAAAAGCAGTGGCCGCTCTGGCCATGATCGCCATGTTGCTGGGAGCTGCCGGTTGCGGCGGGGATACCAAGAAACAGGCTTCGAAAAACAAGACATATAATGTAGGGATCCTGCAGCTGGTAGAACATCCGGCTCTGGATGCGGCCAATAAGGGGTTTGTGGACGGCCTGAAATCCAAGGGATTCGAAGAAGGGAAGAACCTCAAGTTCGATAAACAGAATGCCCAGGGGGATCAGTCCAATCTCCAGACCATCGCCCAGCGGTTCGTCAGCAACAAGGTGGACCTGGTGTGCACCATCGCTACGCCAGCGGCCCAGACCATGGCTAATGCCACTAAAGAGATCCCTATCGTAGGCACGGCCATCACGGATTATAAAGTAGCCAAGCTGGTGAAGGACAACAGCCAGCCGGGGACCAACGTGACCGGGACCACAGACATGAACCCGGTGGAAGCCCAGATCGAGCTCCTGGTGAAGATCATGCCCAAAGCCAAGACGGTGGGCTTCATCTACAATTCCAGCGAAGTGAACTCCCAGCTCCAGATCGACCTGGCTAAGAAGGCTGCGGCCGCCCGGGGCTTGAAGACGGTAGAAGCGACAGTTTCCAGTGTGAACGATATCCAGCAGTCCGCCCAGAACCTGGTGGGCAAAGTGGATGCTATTTATGTGCCTACGGACAATGTGCTGGCTTCTGCTATGCCCAACCTGATCAAGATCACCGATGAAGCCAAGATCCCTGTATTCTGCGGCGAAGCGGGGATGACCAAGGCAGGCGGCGCGGCCACCCTGGGTATCGACTACTACAAACTGGGCTTCCAGACTGGGGAAATGGCTGCGGACATCCTGTCTGGTAAATCCAAACCTCAGAATATGGCTATCCAGGCCCAGAAGACTTTCACTGTTACGCTGAATGAGGCACAGATCAAGAAATTGGGCCTGACGATTCCGGATGATATCTTGAAAGAAGCCAAAGGAGCCAAATAATCCATGTTCGATCTTTTATTGCCGACTATTTCCCAGGGCCTTTTATGGTCTCTCCTGGCCCTGGGCGTCTATATCACGTTTCGGGTGCTGGATATTGCAGATTTGACCGTAGAAGGCTCTTTCCCTTTGGGAGCTTCCGTCGCTGTGACACTGCTGGTAAAGGATGTGAATCCGGTGACTGCTATTTTGGCGGCTGCATTGGCAGGTGGAGTGGCTGGTGTGGTTACGGGTCTGCTCCACACGAAACTGAGGATCCCCGCTCTCCTGGCAGGGATCCTTACCATGATCGCCCTGTATTCTGTGAACCTGCGGATCATGGGGAAAGCCAATATCTCTCTCCTGGGAAAAGAAACGGCCTTTACCTTGGTGGAAAACACCCTGGGGGTGGCTTATTCCCAGGCCGTGCTGCTGGTGGGCTTGATTTCCTGTGTCCTGTTCTCTGTTTTGATGTACTGGTTCTTCGGTACGGAGATCGGGGCTGCTATCCGGGCTACCGGCTATAATCCTCAGATGATCCGGGCACAGGGAGTGGATACCAACGTCATGCTGCTCATCGGTCTATTCTTCAGCAATGCCCTGGTGGCTGTGGCCGGGTCCCTGGTAGCCCAGAGCAACGGCTTTGCGGATGTGGGCATGGGGGTGGGGACCATCGTCATCGGCCTGGCCTCTGTGATCATCGGGGAAGTGCTTTTCGGCACCCGGAGCTTCAAGAATTCTTTGATTTCCGTGATTCTGGGGTCCATCGTCTACCGCTTGGTGATCGCCATCGTCCTGCAGATGGGGATGCCGCCCAATGACTTGAAACTGTTTACGGCGGTTCTGGTGGCCATTGCCCTGAGCCTGCCCATGGTCAAGGGAAAGTTCCAAAGCAGAAAGGCGGGGATCTGATGCTGGATATCAAACATTTATCCAAAACGTTCTTCCCGGGGACAGTCAACGAAAAGAAAGCCCTGACCGATGTGAACCTGCATATGGACCCGGGAGATTTCATCACCATCATCGGGGGAAACGGGGCCGGGAAATCTACCCTGTTGAACTCCATTGCCGGGGTATTCCCCATCGATGGAGGGCAGATCCTCATCGACGGAGTGGATGTGAGCAAGATGCCGGAACACAAACGGGCCCGGTATATCGGCCGGGTGTTCCAGGATCCTATGATGGGTACGGCTGCCGGGATGATGATCGAGGAGAACCTGGCCATTGCCTCTCGACGGGGCAAGACACCGGGGCTTTCCTGGGCCCTGAAAGACAGCGACCGGGCAAAATTCCGGGAAATGCTGAAGGAACTGGACCTGGGACTGGAAGACCGGCTCACTAGCCGGGTGGGGCTGCTCTCTGGGGGACAGAGGCAGGCGCTGACCCTTTTGATGGCGGCCATGAACAAGCCTCGGATCCTGCTCCTGGACGAACATACTGCAGCCTTGGATCCCAAGACGGCGGAAAAGGTACTGAACATGACAAAAAAAGTCATCGAACGGGACCATTTGACATCTCTCATGATAACGCATAATATGAGAGATGCGCTTCGGTTCGGCAACCGGCTGATCATGATGAACGCCGGCCGGATCGTGGTGGATGTGGATGCAGGAGAAAAGGCCAAGCTGACCATACCGGATCTGCTGGCCCTGTTTGAAAAAGCGTCCGGCTCTGCACTGGACAATGATCGTATGATGCTCAGCTGAGACTTGAGCCAAATTGAGGGGGAATAACCGATTATGAATAAAGTTCCATTCGTCACCAAAGAACAGGTGGAAAAGCTGGCCAAAACCTATCCGACGCCGTTCCATATCTACGATGAAAAGGGCATTCGGGATACGGTACGCAGCATTAACAAGGCCTTTGCCTGGAACAAGGGCTTTCAGGAATATTTTGCCGTGAAGGCCACACCCCTGCCGGGTATCTTGAAAATCATGAAGGAAGAAGGCTGCGGTACCGACTGCTCTTCCTATCCGGAACTGCTGCTGTCCGATGTGTGCGGCTTCAAGGGCCACGACATCATGTTTTCTTCCAATGATACCCCTGTGAAAGACATGCAGGAAGCCTACAAGCTGGGGGCCATCATCAACCTGGACGATTTCACCATGATCGATTTCCTGGAACAGGTGGCAGCTATTCCAGAAACCATCTGCTGCCGGTTCAATCCCGGAGGTGTGTTCTCTCTGGGCAACGACATCATGGATAATCCGGGAGATTCCAAGTACGGCATGACCTGGGAGCAGCTCCGGGAAGCCTTCCGGATCCTCAAGGCCAAGGGTGTGAAGCATTTCGGCATTCATGCCTTCCTGGCCAGCAATACTGTGACCAATGACTATTATCCAGAACTGGCCCGTCAGCTGTTCCAGCTGGCTGTGGAAATGAAGGAAGAGACCGGGGTGGCTGTGGACTTCATCAACCTGTCCGGCGGGGTGGGGATCCCCTACCGTCCGGAACAGACCCCTAATGACATCGCTGCCATCGGGGAAGGAGTCCGGAAAGTCTATGAAGAAGTGCTGACTCAGGCGGGCATGGGGAATGTGGCCCTGTTCACGGAAATGGGCCGCTTCGTCACCGGTCCTTACGGGGCTTTGGTCACTAAGGTCCTCCATTTCAAACACATCTACAAGGAATATGTGGGGGTGGATGCCTGTGCTGCCAACCTGATGCGTCCGGCCATGTACGGGGCCTACCATCATATTACGGTGTTGGGGAAGGAAAATGAACCCTGCGACCATACCTATGATGTGACCGGTGGTCTCTGCGAAAACAACGACAAATTCGCCATCGACCGGAAACTGCCGAAGATCGAGAAAGGGGATTACCTCTTCATCCACGATACTGGGGCTCACGGGTCCGCCATGGGCTACAACTACAATGCCAAGCTGTGGTGTACCGAACTATTGTTGAAGGAAGACGGCAGCGTGGAACTGCTGCGCCGGGCAGAAACGGAAAAGGATTACTTCGCCACGCTGGACTTTACCGGCCTGTTCAAGGACTTGTAAGATGGGTGGGCAGGAAAGGGAGAAGACCCTCCAGGGTATGCTCCACATTCCCAACCTGAAACTGAAGCTGGCCTTTGAAGGGATCCTGGTGGGCATCGCCACCGGCCTGTGTATTACGGTGCTGCGGCTGTGTTTGGGCTTTGTGGCTCGGAACCGGGCCAAGATGGTGGACTTCCTCCAGAATGTGCCTTTCGCCTATACTCTGCTGTGGGTGGGGGCCCTGCTGCTGGTGGCCATGGTGATCGCGGCCCTGGTCCGCTGGGCTCCCATTGCAGGAGGCAGCGGCATTCCCCAGGTCCGGGGCATTGTGCTGGGGCTGGAGAAAAGCACCCACTGGGCACGGGTCATCCTGGTGAAACTGCTGGATACCTCCCTGGGTATCGGTGCCGGCTTGTCCATGGGCCGGGAAGGACCTTCGGTCCAGATTGGAGCCATGACCGGCCAGGGGGTGGGGGACGCCCTGAACAACACCAACCTGGAAAAGCGGGCCCTGATCAGCAGCGGCGCCGGGGCCGGGCTGGCGGCGGCTTTCAACGCGCCCATGGCCGGGGTGATGTTCACCATGGAAGCCATCCACAAGAACCTGTCCGCCATTGTCATGGCGCCCACCCTGATGGCCTGCATGACTACCACGGTGCTGGTCCACTGGGTCTTCGGGGTGGAAACGGTGCTGACCATTCCCAAGATGCCCATCCTGCCGGTGGACCTGCTGCCTCAGGTGATCGTCCTGGGACTGGTGTCCGGGCTCATCGGAGTGGCCTTCAATAAGGGATCTCTGAATATCGGACGGTTCTACAGCCTGCCGATGTTCCGGAGACCCTGGATGAAGATCGCTTTTCCCCTGCTGCTGACCATTCCACTCACCTACCTGCTGCCCCAGATTTTGGGGGCCGGGGACAACATCATCGAAGCCATGGTGGACCTGGAAGGGACCCTGGGGATGGTGCTGGTGATCCTTTTGGGGAAATTCATCTTTACCATCTTCAGTACGGGGTCCGGAGCCCCCGGGGGAAGCCTGCAGCCCATGCTGGTGCTGGGATCCCTGGTGGGGAGCCTGTACGGGAACTTACTGGTGCAGCTGGGGCTGTTGCCAGAAGCCTATCGGCTGAACATGGTGGTGTTTGGCATGGCTGGATTGTTTGCCGGTTCCGTCCGGGCACCGGTGACCGCTATCCTGCTGCTGTTGGAGATGACCGGACGGTTCTACCATCTGGTACCACTGGGCATCGTGACATTGTTCGCCTATGCGGCCGGTGAAATCGTCCATGATACGCCGATTTTCGACGCTATGCTGGAACGATCCCTGAAGAACAATCCCAAGGTGAAGAATATCCTGGAAGCACCGGAAGAACAGATGCTGGTGGAAATCGCCGTGGAAGGGGGCTCCCGGGTAGAAGGGAAGACACTCCAGGATATCCGCCTTCCTGGGCGGGCCCTGGTGGTCTGCGTCCGCAGGGGGGATCAGGATATGATTCCCCAGGCAGATACAGTGCTGCTGGGAGGAGACTATGTGTATCTCATTCCCAACCACGCCCGTCTCCATCAGCTGAATGAATTGTTCAAGACGAAGACGGGGGAATAAGGGAGGGGCGAAGAAATTCGCTCCCGGTTGCGGGTCGCGACCAAAGGGGGGTGTTGCACGTTGCGTGCTACACCCCCCTTTTTCATGGTATAATAAAATTTAGAGTATACAGGAGGTAGCACCCATGGAAGAAGACAGTCTGTTTGCAGCCCAGGTAGAAGAACCATTGGCGGCCCGGCTGCGGCCACGGACACTGGACGAATTTGTGGGTCAGGAACAGCTCCTGGGGCCTGGGAAGATCTTACGGAATCTGATCGAAGAGGACAGGATTTCCTCCATGATCTTTTGGGGTCCCCCTGGGGTGGGGAAGACCACATTGGCACAGATCATCGCCCATACGACTCGGGCCAATTTCATTACCTTCTCGGCCGTGACCAGCAGCATCAAAGATATCCGGACTGTGATGCAGCGGGCGGATGACAATCGGCGTTTCGGCGCTCGTACCATTGTCTTCGTGGACGAAATCCATCGGTTCAATCGGGCGCAGCAGGATGCTTTCCTGCCTTTTGTGGAAAAAGGAGCCATCATCCTGATAGGGGCCACTACAGAGAATCCTTCTTTTGAAGTGAATGGGGCTCTGCTCAGCCGCTGCAAGGTCTTTGTGCTGAAGGCTTTGACCCAGGAAGACATCGAGGGCATCCTCCAGAGAGCCCTTACGGATCCTCGGGGATTCGGGAAGGAAAAAGTACAGCTGGAAGAGGGCAGCCTGGCCTTCCGGCTGACGGGATCTATGTAAGCCGAGAACTGATCGAACAGTGCACCGGGAAAAAGTCCCTGCTGTATGATAAAACAGGAGAAGAACATTACAATTTGATTTCTGCCCTTCACAAATCCATGCGGAATTCTGATCCGGACGCAGCCGTCTATTGGCTGTCCCGGATGCTGGAAGCAGGGGAAGATCCTCTCTACATTGCCCGCCGGGTGGTCCGGTTTGCCAGTGAGGATGTAGGGATCGCTGACTCCCGAGGCTTAGAGATCGCAGTGGCAGCCTATCAGGCCTGCCACTTCATCGGGATGCCGGAATGTTCTGTGAACCTGACCCATGCGGTGATCTATCTTTCCATGGCTCCCAAATCCAATGCCATGGAACTGGCTTATAACGAAGCAAAAGCCGATGCTCTCCAGCACTTGAATGAACCGGTACCTCTGCAGATCCGGAATGCGCCCACCCGTCTCATGGGAGAATTGGGCTATGGGAAGGGGTATCAGTATGCCCATGACACCCAAGAAAAAATGGCAGCCATGCAGTGCTTGCCTGATGGGTTGAAAGATCGCTCCTATTATCATCCTACGGAACAGGGCCTGGAGGCTCGGTACAAAGAACGGCTGCGTCAGATCAAAGAGTGGAAAAAAGCCCATGGACAATAAATGCAATAGAAAGAGCACAGATTTGTCAAGATTTTGTTACATAGGTCCCATATGATAGAAAAGGAATGAAAGAAGGAATAGGAATGATTCTTGGAATCGGTGTGGATATCCTGGAAGTAGGAAGGATGGAACGGGCTCTGAAACAGGACGGGTTCAAGGAAAAGGCCTTCACCCAGGATGAAATCGCCTACTGTGAAAGCAAGGGCGCTCACAGCAGTGAATCCTATGCGGCCCGGTTTGCGGCCAAAGAAGCCCTGGGCAAAGCCTTGGGGACAGGACTCCGGCCGGGACAGCTCCAGCAGGTGGAAGTGCTGGCGGACGAAAAGACAGGGGCCCCTTATCTCCATGTGATGGGGCAGCTGCGGGTGGCTGCGCTGAGCCGTCAAGTGGAACGGCTCCATGTGAGTCTGAGCCATACGGCAGAAAATGCTATAGCCCAAGTGATACTGGAGGGATAAGATGAAACTGATTGCAAGTGCAGCTATGAAAAAAGTTGACGCCAAGGCGATTGGCGAGATGGGGATCCCAGAAGCTGTCCTAATCGAGAATGCAGGCCGTGCAGTGGCTGATGCAGCAGGAGAACTGCTGGGAGATCTCCAGGAGAAACGGATCGTCTTCCTGATCGGCAAGGGGAACAATGGGGGAGATGGCCTGGCTGCCGCCCGGTTCCTGCTGAAACGGGGGGCTCTGGTCACACTGGTCCTGGCGGAGGCTCCAGAAGCCTTCGGCTCGGGTGCTGCTCTCCAATACAAAATTTGCCAAAGTTTCCCATTTACCATCCTGCGTTGGGACAAAGACCAGAATGATGTGCTCCAGGCCTGTGCCCAGGCCGATCTTTTCGTGGATGCGCTCCTGGGTACGAGTTTCCATGGGAAAGTACGGGAACCCATCCGTTCCCTGCTGGAAACCCTCCAGATGGTCTCGGTTCCCGTCCTGGCAGTGGATATCCCCAGCGGGGTGGAGGCTGATCACGGCAGTACGGATCTGGCACTCCATGCCCAGGCCACGGTGACCATGATCGCTCCCAAGCCGGGACTGTACCTGTATCCCGGAGCCGGATATACGGGAAAGGTCATCCTGGCGGATTTAAATACTCCGCCTTCTTTGGTGCTGGAAGCAGAAAGTGATGTGGAACTCCTGACAGAAAAGCTCATCCGCCATGAACTGCCCCAACGGCCGGCTAATGCCCACAAGGGGATGAATGGAAGGGTAGGGATCCTGGCCGGGAGCCTGGGTTATGCCGGCGCTGCTGAGCTCTGCTCTAAAGCGGCGGTCCGGGCTGGGGCCGGTTTGGTGACCCTGTATACCCAGATGGATGTCCTCCAGCCGTTGATCATCAAATCCACCGAAGTGATGGTGCGGCCTGTGACGGAGGCCAGTTTGCAAGCCTTTCGAGACTTTGATGTAGTGGCGGCAGGTCCGGGGATAGGAAAAGCACCGGAAACGGTCCAGTATCTCCGGGAACTGCTGCCCCAGCTGCAGCAGCCCATCGTATTGGATGCTGACGGGCTCAATGACCTGGCAGGCGAAGATGACCTGCTGGCTTCCTTAAAACAGAAAATCCTGACTCCCCATCCTGGGGAAATGGCACGGCTCCTAGGTGTGGACATCAGCCAGATCCTTCGGGAACCAGTCCGCAGCGCCCGGGAAGGGGCGAAACGGTGGCAGGCAGTGGTGGTCCTGAAATGTACGCCTACAGTGGTCGCTTTGCCGGATGGACAGGTATTCCTCAATACGACAGGCAATGAAGGGATGGCCACCGGAGGCTGTGGCGATGTACTGACCGGGACCATCGCAGCCCTCTTGGGACAGGGAATGCAGTTGGGACAGGCAGCCTGCTGCGGGGTCTATCTCCATGGGATGGCAGGAGATATGGCTGCTGAAGCTGGAAAAATCGGTCTGGCAGCGGGAGATTTGGTAGACAAGATCCCGACTGCCCTGAAAAAAGTCAAGAAGGGATGAAGACCATGGACCGGACCATAGCGGCCGGCGTAATTTGCATGAACCTGGTGAAAGTGTTACAATGGCCGGGTAGTCTGGGAAACAGGAGAGCACCTGCTGCTTCCCTAGAGGAGGTTCCAACGTGATCAAAAAACTGCTGTTACTTTTTTTCTGTCTGACGGCATGCCTGGGAATGGGCAGTGCGCAGGCAGCATCCAAAATCCAGGATGTGGTGTATGGGGTCAATCCCAATGGACGGTTGCGGATTGTCCTGGATACCAACCAGGCAACGAAATATAAGACGGAAATGCTGGACCATGAACTGCGGGTCACCGTGTACGGCAACCTGAAATCATCCATTCCCCGTGTCACTACCCCCAAGAAGGCCACTTACGTTTCCAAGGTGTACCTGGAACGGAAAGTCAATGCCACAGTGGTCCATGTGATGATGAAGAAACCCCTCCAGAAGGGGATGTTCAATGTATTCAGCCTGAAGGCGGACCGAGTAGCCAAACGGCCTACCCGGGTGGTAGTGGATGTGATCGCGGCACCGCCTCAGAAGACATTTACTCCCAAACGGCCTAGCCGGCCTTCCAGCTCCCCCTGGCAGTCCACCCGGCCGAAACCCAGCTTCGGAAATACGTATTCGGTGGTGGGAGGCCTCAAAGGCAAACGGATCACCCTGGATCCTGGCCATGGGGGCACGGACCCGGGGACCCATGGGCTGGTCACGGGCACTTATGAGAAGGACATTACGCTGCCCATTTCCAAAAAGGTGAAAGCCCTGCTGGAAAAGAAAGGGGCCATTGTTTATATGACCCGGACCACCGACGTGGATGTGTATGGACCGGATGCTACCGATGCAGAAGAGCTCCAGGCCCGAGTGGATGTGGCGGAGAACAGCCATTCGGACATGTTCATCAGCATCCATATCAACGCCAGCGAAAACACTAGCGTAGGCGGTTTCTCGACGTATTACCATCCCAAGACAAAATATGATATCCAGGTGGCCCAGTGCATCCAGGATCAGCTGATGAAAACCGCCGATGTGGATGACTTGGGAGTCCGGTATGCCAATTTCTATGTGAACAAACGGAGTACCATGCCCGGGGCTTTGGTGGAATGTCTGTTCCTGACCAACAAACGGGAGGAAAAACTCCTGATTTCCGACTGGTTCCAGAATAAGGTGGCCAAGGCCATTGCAGACGGGATCGAGGACTTCTACAATCAGCATCAAGGAGGTTGAGCCCATGGACAAAAGACTGACCCGCTGGATAGCGGCGATGCTGCTGGGAGGCATGACCTTTTTAGGAGGCTGTGGGACCCAGAACACGACAGTAAATCCCGAATCCCCTAAAGCTTCTGTAGCAGCGGATACTAAAACGGGTAAGGGAGAGGCTCAGGCTCCTGCCCGGACTCTGTACCGAGTGGGAAAAAACGGAAAGCTCCAAGCCCTGACGGTGAAGCTTTCTGGCAGCCAAGAAAAGCTGCCCCTGCTGGTGATGGAGGAACTGGTGGAGAAGCGGCCCCAGGGCGACACTACCTTCCCGAAAGGGACGAAGGTGAACAAGGTCACCGTCAAGGACAAAGTAGCCACAGTGGATTTCAGCCGGGAGTTCCAGACCCGGCGGGGGGACCATGATAACCTGCTGATGCTGTACGCGGTGGTGGACACCCTGACCGAGTTCCCAGAGATCCAGAAAGTGAAATTCACCGTGAAAGGCAAGCCAGTAACGGTGCTGGGTGGCCAGGATCTGTCGGAACCGTTGAAACGGGACGGGAAGTATATACAGTAAGAAAAAGGGGCCTGGAAAAAATGAGAAATCATTTTTTCCAGGCCCCTTTTTTCATTCCTCTTTCAACTTGGCAACCGCTTCGTCGTAGCGGGCTGCCACTTCTGGTTCCGGTTCGCTGTCCATCAGGCTGACGATGACGATGGCCAGGCAGGAAAAGATGAAACCGGGGATGATCTCATAGACACCGGTGAAGGAGAAGAAGTTCTTCCAGATCAGGACGGTGGAACCTCCCACCACGATGCCAGCAAAGGCTCCGTCGGTGGTCATCCGGCGCCAGAACAGGGAGAACAGGACCAACGGTCCGAAGGCTGCTCCGAAGCCAGCCCAGGCGTAGGATACGATGTTGAGGATCATGCTGTCGGGGTTCATGGCCAGCACCAAGGAAAGGGCGGACACCACGATGATCATCATGCGGCTCATGCGCACCAGTTCCCCTGCTGTAGCTTTCGGATTGATCAGGATCTTATAGAAGTCCGTGGTAAAGGAAGAAGCCGCTACCAGCAGCTGGCTGTCCGAAGTGCTCATGATGGCGCCCAGGATCCCAGAAGTGATGATCCCGGCAAAGAAAGGATGGTAGAATTTTCCGCTCATCTGGATGAATACGGTTTCTGCAGCCCCGCCTTTCAGCACGTCTCCCAAGTAGACCCGGCCGGTGAGCCCTACCAGCACGGCCATGGCCAGAGAGATGATGACCCAGGTGACAGCGATATGGGTGGCCTGACGGATGCTCTTAGGATCCCGGATAGCCATGAAACGGACCAGGATATGAGGCTGGCCGAAATAGCCCAGGCCCCAGGCCAAGAGAGAGATGATGGCTGTAAGGCTCAGCACGCTGCCGTCGGCGCCTCTTACCATATCGAAATAATAGGGGCTGATGGAATTCAGCCGTGCGATCGTAGCATCCACGCCGCCGATATAGTACATGGCTGTGACGGGGACGACCAGGATGGAGAAGAACATCAGGAATCCCTGGAACAGATCCGTCCAGCATACGGCAGCGAAGCCTCCCATGAGCGTGTAGAAAACAACGATGCCTGCGGTGAGAAACAGGGAATAGCGGTAATCCAGGCCAAAGGCCGTGTTGAACAGTTTGCCTCCGGCTACGAAACTGGAGGAAGTGTAGATCAGGAAGAAAATGAAAATAAAGAAGGCAGAGGCAATCCGCAGTTTCCGGTGCTTGTCATAGAACCGGTTGTCGAAGTATTCCGGCAGGGTGATGGCATTTCCCATGACGGAAGTGAAAATCCGCAGCCGTTTGGCTACCAGGATCCAGTTGACCCAGGTCCCGATGATCAGCCCCAGGGCGATCCAGAAAGCGCTGATGCCAGCCATGTAGGCATAGCCAGGAAGCCCCATGAGCATCCATCCGCTCATATCAGAAGCCTCTGCACTCATGGAAGTGACCCAGGGGCCCAGCGCCCGTCCCCCTAGGGCGTAGCCTTCCATGTCCTCATCTTTTTTATAAGTGATCAGTCCGATTCCGATCAGCACTGCGAAATACAGTACCAGAGCCACTACGGTGCTCAATGCGATGTGCATAGACAACATCCTTTCCTGTTATGAATAAACTTCATTATATAATAGAAAGTTCTATGGCGCAATAAAATCTAGGATATGTGTTTTTTCTTCCATATCACCCTTGCCTTTTGGCTGTCTTTAATATAAAATAAACAAGAATAGGCAAGACAATACAATTTTTTGCTGACAGATACTACATAACGAATCCGAAAGAGGGCTTGCTCCTTCGCCGCGCTGATGGTGCTGGCTTGCACAGGGGCAACCCTCTACTTATTGTGGAGAGAGTCCATGACACCTGTAAAGATTACCATCCATAGTGAAACCGTAGGGGCCGGTGATGCTGCGCCTGCTACGCTGGTGGCTTTCGGGCAGCTGACGGAAAAGGACGGAACCGTCTATGTCCGGTACGATGAATCCGAAGTGACCGGCATGGAAGGGACCCGCACCACCCTGAAATGGACGGAGGACACCCTGACGGTAATCCGGCATGGCCGTTATGAACATCGGCAGCAGTATGAACGGGGCCGGAACAGTTCGTTTCAGTACAGGACCCCGTATTTTACTGTTCCCATGACGGTCTTTACCCGGGAATTGGTCATTAGCCGCCGGGACAGGGGTTGGCAGGTCCGGGTATTTTATGACCTGGAAATGGACAGCCAGCCCAATGGAAGCATTCGTTTGCAAATCGAGATCGAGGAGGAAGAAAAGCGTGGACATGAAGAAAGTACTGGCGGAGGCTGTTGCCGACGCCGTCCGGAAGGCCATTGAGGCAGGGAAACTGTCCCAGGGGGAAATGGCTCCGGTGGTCCTGAACGTACCGCCCCAGAAAGCCTTTGGCGATTATGCCACCAATTTTGCCCTGCAGGCGGCTCGGAATTTCCGCTGTGCCCCCCGGGTGATCGCTGGTGCGGTGCAGGAATATCTGGACTGCCCCAGCGTGGACAAAGTGGAAATCGCAGGTCCCGGATTTTTGAACTTCTACCTGAAGGAAGACTGGCTGGGAGAATCCCTCCGGTCCATCTTGGACAAAGGGGAAAACTACGGGAACCTGCCGGCCAAAAACGGAGAAAAGATCCAGATCGAATACGTAAGCGCCAATCCTACCGGTCCTCTCCATGTGGGCCATGGGCGGGGAGCAGCTGTGGGCAGTGCCCTGGCCAATCTGATGAAGGCTGCTGGGTATGATGTGACCCGGGAATACTACATCAACGACGCCGGGAACCAGATGCACAACCTGGCTCTTTCTGTGAACGCCCGGTATCTGGAACTTTTCGATATCCCCTGCGAATTCCCGGAAAATGGATACCATGGGGAAGACATCAAAGTGACTGCCCGGCGGATCAAAGACAAGTACGGGGACAAGTTCATCCACATGGCGGAAGCAGAGCGGCTGGAACAGTTCCAGACCCTGGCCAAGGAGGAAAAACTGGCGGCCCTGAAGGAAGACTTGGAAGCCTTCAACTGTGAGTTCGATGTGTGGTTCAGCGAACAGAGCCTCCACGATGCAGACAAGATCTACAAAGTGGTGGACGAGCTCCAGGAAAAAGGCTATGTGTATGAGAAAGACGGAGCCAAGTGGTTCAAATCTATGGCTTTCGGAGACGATAAAGACCGGGTGGTGATCCGGGACAATGGGGTATCCACCTATTTTGCTGCGGACATCGCTTACCATCAGAATAAGTTCCAGCGGGGATTCGAACGGGTGATCAACCTGTGGGGGGCTGACCATCACGGGTACATTCCCCGGGTGAAGGCAGCTATGGAGGCTCTGGGCTATGATCCCAGCCGGTTGGAAGTGCTGATCCTCCAGATGGTGGCCCTGTACCGGAACGGGGAACTGGTGAAGATGAGCAAACGGACCGGCAAGAGCGTGACCTTGAATGAGCTGATCGAAGAAGTCGGGACCGATGCAGCCCGGTTCTTCTTCATCATGCGGAGCATGGACAGCCAGCTGGATTTCGATCTGACCCTGGCCACGGAACATTCCAATGACAATCCGGTGTACTATGTCCAGTATGCCCATGCCCGGATCTGCAGCATCCTGCGGCAGATGGAAGAAGAAAAGATTGTCCTCCGGAAGGACTGTGATCTCTCCGTTTTGAAAGAATCCATCGAGACGGACCTGATCAAGAAACTGAATGATTATGAAGAACTGATCGATACGGCAGCTGCGGAACGGGCACCCCACAAGATCGCTCACTATGTGTACGATTTGGCCGGGCTGTTCCATTCGTTCTATAACCAGTGCCGGGTACTGGGCGTAGATCCTGCGGTGCAGCAGGCCCGTCTGGCGTTGATTACAGCTGTGGGCAATACCCTGCGCCACGGTTTGAAGATCCTGGGTGTCAGTGCACCGGACCATATGTAAAGTCGGCGAAAGCCAAAAAGGGAGGAAGAAAATGACCAAGTATATTTTTGTAACGGGCGGCGTGGTATCGTCTTTAGGCAAAGGGATTACGGCAGCTTCTCTGGGGCGTCTGCTCAAGAGCCGGGGCTACAAAGTCACTATCCAGAAATTCGATCCCTATATCAATATCGATCCCGGTACCATGAGCCCGTACCAGCACGGGGAAGTCTTCGTCACCGATGACGGTGCTGAAACGGACCTGGATCTGGGCCATTACGAACGGTTCATTGATATCAATCTGACCCGGAACTCCAATGTGACGGCTGGCCGGATCTACCAGTCCGTGATTAACAAGGAACGGCGGGGCGACTATCTGGGCCGTACGGTACAGGTCATTCCTCATATCACCAATGAGATCAAGGAACGGGTCTATCGGGTAGGCCGGGAAGAAAATGCGGATTTCGTCATCACGGAAATCGGCGGTACCGTTGGGGATATCGAATCTGAACCCTTTATGGAAGCCATCCGGCAGGTGAAGAAGGATGTGGGCCGGAATGATGTGCTCTACATCCACGTGACCCTGGTGCCCTACATCGCTGCGGCCGGGGAACTGAAGACCAAACCTACCCAGCACAGCGTGAAGGAACTGCGCAGCATCGGCATCACCCCGGATATCCTGGTGTGCCGGAGCGAAAAAGAAATCAGCAAAGAAATGCGGGAAAAGATCTCCATGTTCTGTGATGTGGATGCAGATGCTGTGTTCCAGTCCATCACGGCTCCCAGCATCTACGAAGTCCCCATGCTGCTGGAAGACCAGGGGATGGATAAAGTCGTCCTGCGGAAACTGGACATGGAAGACCGGCCCAAGGATATGGCTGCCTGGCATGCCATGGTAAAGAAGATCCTGGCACCCCATGCCAAGAAATCCACCATTGCTGTGGTAGGCAAATACGTGGAACTGCCGGATGCTTATATCAGTATCGTAGAGGCTCTGAAGCATGCCAGCTACTTCCATGATGCCGATGTGGATATCGAATATATCAATGCGGTGGAGCTGGAAGACCCGAAGGCAGATTTTGCCCAGATCTTCCAAGGCGTGGATGGCATCCTGGTGCCCGGCGGTTTCGGCGATCGGGGCATCGAAGGGATGATCCGGGCTGCCCAGTATGCCCGGGAAAACAAGATCCCCTTCTTCGGTATCTGCCTGGGGATGCAGTGCCTGGTCATCGAATATGCCCGGGATGTGTGTGGCATGGCCAAGGCCAACTCTACGGAATTCGATGAAAACACGCCGTATCCCGTGATCTACCTGATGCCGGAACAGATGAGCGTGGAAATCAAGGGCGGCACCATGCGGCTGGGGGCATATCCCTGCAAACTGTATCCGGGCACCCTGGCAGAAAAGGCCTATGGCACGGAGATGATCAGCGAACGGCACCGTCATCGGTATGAAGTGAACAATGAACTGCGGGATGACCTGTTCAGCCACGGCCTGGTCTTGGGAGGCACCTTGCCTAACGGGAAACTGGTGGAAATGGTAGAACTGCCTACGGATGTCCATCCCTGGTACCTGGGTGTCCAGTTCCATCCGGAATTGAAATCCCGTCCCACCAATCCCCATCCTTTGTTCAAGGCTTTCATCGCAGCTGCGTTGAACTACCATAACCATTGATTTCTGTTGTAATAGCAGGTACAATGATAGGGCAATGAAAATTGCCGAACGAATTGGGAGGCGTATGGAATGAATAGAGAATTATCCATGGAATTTGTCCGAGTAACGGAAGCTGCAGCGATTGCCAGTGCCCGTGGCGTAGGCCGGGGAGATAAGAATGGCATTGATCAGCTGGCTGTGGATGCCATGCGGAAAATGTTTGATACCGTCCATATCAATGGCACGGTAGTCATCGGCGAAGGGGAAATGGATGAAGCCCCGATGCTGTATATCGGGGAAGAAGTAGGTGCCGGCGGTCCTGATGTGGATATCGCCGTGGATCCGGTGGAAGGGACCAACCTGGTGGCCAAAGGGCAGAACGGCGCCATTGCCGTCATCGCCATTGCCCCGAAGGGATGCCTGCTCCATGCTCCGGATATGTATATGGATAAGATTGCCGTAGGTCCTCGGGCCAAAGGTTGCATCAACATCGATGATCCTGTGAGTGTGAACCTGGAACGGGTGGCCAAGGCACTGCACCGGAATGTGAACGATCTGACGGTGGTGGCCCTGGATCGGCCCCGGCACCGGAAAATCATTGAAGAAGTCCGTTCCGTGGGGGCGCGGATCCGCCTGATCAGTGACGGAGATGTGGATCCCATCATCGATGCCGGTATCGAAGGCACCGGTGTCCACATGTACATCGGCCGGGGCGGTGCTCCGGAAGGGGTCCTGGCTGCCTGCGGGCTGAAATGCTTGGGCGGTGATATGCAGGCCCGTCTGGTCCCGGAAAATGAAGACCAGGTGGAACGCTGCCGGAAGATGGGCATTGAAGACACCAAGAAGATCCTGACCATCGATGACCTGGTGAAGGGCGATGACTGCATGTTCACCGCAACGGCCATCACCAACTGCGATATGCTGCGGGGCGTCAATTACTTCGGCAATGGGGCCCGTACCCATACCATTTCCATGCGGTATGCTACGGGAACGGTCCGCTTCATCGATGCGGTACACACGTTCGACCGGAACGATATCAATATCAAACTGTAAGAGACCAGTGACCGGGGGTGTGAATTTTTTCACACCCCCTTTCCCTGTTCCTGTAAAGAGAGAATTTTATGACAACTACACTGACGAAACTGCTTATAGAGGAAAAGAATATACGGGAAGCCGCAGAGCTCTGGAAGAGGGAAAGCGGACCTGTACAGCTGACCGGTCTCACAGGTTCTGTGAAAGCTGGCTTTTTGTGTGCTCTCCAAGAAACGGTCCAGGCGGCCCAACCTCTGGTGATCCTGACGGTGAACCGGGAAAGCATCCGGGCCCAGCGCAGGGAACTGGCCTACTTCTATCCAGATCTGGCCATGCGGGAATTGTATCCGGCCAGTCTGATCCATGGACAAGTGGATACTCGGAATGAACAGGTGGTGGCGGAACGGGCCGCTGCCTTGGAGATGATCTGCCGTAAAGAAAAGGGGATCATCTTCGTGACAGCAGAAGCAGCTATCCAGAAACTGCCGGCACCGGAAACCCTGGTCCGGGAAAATATCAAGCTGGCTGCCGGGCAGGAATTGGAGCAGGCCCTGGTGGTGGAAAAATTGGTGAAGGCTGGTTATGAACGGACGGATCAGGTGGATACCATCGGGCAGCTGGCTGTGCGGGGTGATATCCTGGATGTATTCCCCATCAATGCCAAGGACCCGGTGCGGATCGAATGGTTTGACAATACCATCGATGTCATCAAATGCTTCGATCTGGATACCCAGCGGAGCATGGGCTCTATTCCCCAGGTGGGGATCATGCCCCTGGCGGTGGAAGGACAGGAGGAGACATCCTCTATTTTCCAGTACTTGACGGCGGATCAGCTGGCCGTGCTGGATGAACCGTCCGGATTCTTCGAGGAGTGCCGGAAGAGCTGGGGGGACAATCGGGAATTTGCCGATCTGCTGCTGGACCAGGAAACCATGATCGCCCAGGCAGGAGAATGCCACCTGGCAACCGTCAGTGACTTGGGACATCCCTATTTTTCCCAGGCCCCTAAGCTCCATGTCCAGGTACGGTCCATGGCACCGTACAACAAGAACACGGATCTGCTCCAGAAGGACCTGAAAGGATGGCTGGAGCAGGGAATCCATCCCTTGATCATGATGGGGACCAGGGACAAAGCCGTCGGTTTGGCGGAAAGCCTAAAGGGAAGCGGTGTTGCTGTCGCTTTTTCCGGAGAACTGAAGGGCGTACCGGAACAAGGCGGGACAGTCTTTGCCGGCAGCTTGACCAGCGGGTTTTATTTCTGGGATGAGAAGTGGCTGCTGCTTACGGAAAGCGACATCTTCGGGATGCAGAAGAAGCGGCGGCTGACAAAGGCCAAGGGCAAGGGACCTTCTCTGAATTATTTCTCCGACATCAAGGTGGGGGACTATGTGGTCCATGATACCCAGGGCATCGGCCGGTATATGGGCGTAGAGACCATTGAAGTGAATGGGGTCCACCGGGACTATCTCCAGCTCCAGTATGCCAAGGGGGATAAACTCCATGTGCCGGTAGAGCAGGTAAGTCTGCTACATAAATATGTGGGCAATGAGGGGACACCCCCAAAACTGTCCAATATGGGCCGGAAAGACTGGCAGAAGGCTACTCGGAAAGCCCAGAAGGCCATTACCATCCTGGCCACGGAATTGCTCCGGCTCTATGCCCAGCGGAAGATTACCCCGGGCCATGCTTTCGCCCCGGATACCCACTGGCAGAAAGAGTTCGAGGACAGCTTCCCCTTTGAAGAGACGCCGGACCAGCTGAAAGCCATTGCCGAGATCAAGGCAGATATGGAGAAACCTGTGCCTATGGAACGGCTCCTGTGCGGAGACGTGGGATACGGTAAGACGGAAGTGGCCATCCGGGCGGCTTTCAAGGCCGTTATGGACGGCAAACAGGTGGCAGTCTTAGCTCCTACCACCGTCTTGGCTCAGCAGCACCTGCTGACCTTTTCCCAGCGGATGGGATCATTCGGGGTACGGGTGGAGATGCTCAGCCGGTTCCGGACTCCCAAACAGCAGCGGGAAATCATGGAACGGGTGGCGGAAGGAAAAATCGACGTACTCATCGGAACCCATCGGATCCTGAATCCCGATGTGGAGTTCCATGATCTGGGGCTCCTCATCATCGACGAAGAACAGCGGTTCGGAGTGGCCCAAAAAGAAAAAATCAAACAGCGCAGTGCGGGAATCGATGTGCTGACCCTTTCTGCTACGCCCATTCCCCGGACGCTGCATCTGGCACTGGTGAAGGGACGGGACATGAGCATCATCGAATCTCCTCCGGAAGACCGGCTGCCAGTGGAGACCTACGTGGCCGAATATGATGACGGGATGGTCCGGGAAGCTCTGGAACGGGAAATCCGTCGGGGCGGACGGATCTATTATGTCCATAATCGGATCGAAGGACTGAGCCGGATCGCTGCCCATCTCCGGGAACTGGTCCCTGGGATCACCATCGGACTGGCCCATGGGAGGATGGGGGAAGACGAACTGGAAGATGTGATGCTGGGATTCTACCAGGGGGATTTTGATGTGCTCCTGTGCACCACCATCATTGAAAACGGATTGGATGTACCGCTGGCCAATACCATCATCATCGACGGAGCGGAAAATTTCGGCCTGTCCCAGCTGTACCAGATGCGGGGCCGAGTGGGCCGGTCTTCCCGGCTGGCTTATGCATATTTCCTCTACAAGAAGGATCGGGTCCTCAGTGAAGTGGCCCAGAAGCGACTCCAGGCTATCCGGGACTTCACAGAGCTGGGGGCCGGTTTCAAGATTGCCATGCGGGATTTGGAAATCCGGGGGGCCGGGAACCTCTTGGGAGCGGAACAGCATGGCCAGATCGCCGGGGTGGGCTTCGATCTCTACTGCCGGCTGCTGGAAAAGACCATCAACACCCTCCAGAACGGCGGGAACCCGGATGAACCCATTCCGCCGGATCCAGTGATCGAAATGAAACTGGATGCCTATATTCCGGACGATTACATCGACAATCCCCGGTATAAGCTGGAACTGTACCATCGTCTGGGTGATATGAAATATGAAGAGCGGGATGACCTGATGGACGAAATCATCGACCGTTTCGGGACGCCTCCGGAACAAGTGGTGAACTTATGGCGGGTGGCTGCCCTCCGGGATCTGTGCCGGAAACTGCGGATCACTGGAATT
The DNA here is from genome assembly GCA_004555735.1 of Acidaminococcus fermentans. GTDB lineage: Bacteria > Bacillota > Negativicutes > Acidaminococcales > Acidaminococcaceae > Acidaminococcus > Acidaminococcus fermentans_A. The sequence goes on along the minus strand of SFHH01000007.1, from coordinate 12,027 downwards.
GCGGTGCGGCCGGGAGAAGTGCGGATCACCTTTGATCCCCACAGCAAAGCCAATCCAGATGTGCTCCAGGCATTGATCCGGGAATATGTGCCCCGGGCCGTCCTGAAGATGGGGCCACAGCCTCAGTTCGTCCTCAAGACCCGGGGCATGAAGGAAGAACCTCTCCAGTGGCTGGAAAAGCATCTTCCCTCCATGCTATAATCACTAAGAGTGAAGAGTGAAGAGTGAAGAGTGAAGAGTGAAGAGTGAAGAGTGAAGAGTGAAGAGTGAAGAGTGAAGGGAGGCGGCAGGGATGGCAGACCGATTCATGAAAGGGACATTGGTCCTGACGGCAGCGGGGCTCCTGGTAAAGATCTTGGGATCGGTGAACCGGATCCTCCTTTCTCGGCTGTTAGGGGGGGAAGGCATCGGGCTGTACCAGATCGCTTATCCTCTGTATCTCTTGCTGGTGGCCCTGTCGTCCGCCGGAATCCCAGCGGCCATGTCCATCCTGATTTCCCGGCGGGCCGCTGTAGGGGACCGGCAGGGTGCCAAGGGGATCCTGGGGATCTCGGCTGGCCTGATGGCGCTGGCAGGAATCTTTTTTGCCGGGCTGGCCTGGGTCCTGGTCCCTTGGCTCATCGATGGGGGAATTGTCAAAGACGGACGGGCTCGGCTTGCTATGCTGGCCTTGGTCCCGGCCATCGGACTGTCCATTCCCGTAGCCTGTTTCCGAGGCTATTTCCAGGGTTTCCAGGAAATGACCCCTACGGCAGTCTCCCAGATCCTGGAACAGTTCACCCGGGTGGTCACGATGGTCCTTTTGGCCTGGGTCCTGCTGCCGAAAGGGCTGGCTTGGGGGGCTGCCGGTGCCGCCTTCGGGGCCGTCCCTGGAGCTGTGGTGAGCCTGGTTCTCCTCTTGTGGTTCTTCCATCAGCAGCAGAAACGCTGGCGGAGGGAACCGCTTTCCCCTGTGGAGGAAGGACAGCCGTCTCTCCGGGCAACCGCCTGGCAGCTGATTTCTTTGGCCCTGCCGGTGACTTGTGCGAACCTGATGGTACCGGTGGTCAGCGGCATCGAGATGATCCTGGTACCGGAACGGCTGCTGGCTGCTGGGTTTACGGTGGTCGCTTCTACCAGGGCCCTGGGGTATCTGTCCGGTATGGCTATGCCTTTGGTGAACATGGGGACCATCCCCACCAATTCTTTGGCCGCTTCCGTGGTGCCGGCAGTGGCAGAAGCCAAAGCCTTGGGCCGGAGAGACCTGATGGAGGGCAAGACACGCCGGGCCTTCCGCTTCTTCCTGCTGCTGAACGTGCCGGCTGCTGTGGGAGTGGGGCTCCTGGGGACACCCATTTCCCAGGTGCTCTACGGCACCGTCCATGCAGGAATGGTGATCACCGCCCTGGCCCCGGCCATTTTCTTCCTGGGACTCCATCAGGTGTCCACGGCTATCCTCCAGGGGTTGGGCCATACCCGGGTCCCTATGGTGAATATGCTGCTGAGCCTTTTTGTCAAGGTCGGACTTCTCTGGACCCTTACGGCCGATCCATTTTGGAATATCCAGGGGGCGGCTTGGGCTACTGATGCCAATCTGGCCGCAGCCGGGATGGGGAATCTGCTGTGGATGTATCACAGTGACCGGCTGACCCTGCCGGGAAAAAACTGCCTGCGGATCGCTTTGGCAGCAGCTGTCATGGGTCTGGCCATATGGGCTGTAGGTCCGGCGGCAGCCCGGATCAGTACGGGGCCCGTGCTCCCGTTGGCCCTGGAGATCTTCTTAGGCGCTGCAGTCTATGGCTTGTGTCTCCTGGGTACTGGAGAATTGAAATACAGTGAGCTGATAAAAAGGAAATGAGGCATAGTATGAAAACACTCCATGAAAAGGGAATCCATGAACTGGGCGTATTGGATCTGCGTCCGCTGATCGAACTGGTGCGGGTCCTGCGGGAACCCGGGGGCTGCCCCTGGGATCGGGTGCAGACCCATACCAGCATGCGGCGGGAACTGGTGGAAGAAGTCTATGAAATGCTGGAAGCTATCGATGATGGCAATGTGGCCGGCATGCGGGAAGAAATGGGGGATGTGCTCCTCCAAGTGGTATTCCACGCCCGCCTGGCTGAAGAAGAGGGCCTGTTCACCATGCAGGACGTCATCGATGACTTGGTGAAGAAACTGGTCCACCGCCATCCTCATGTCTTCGGGGACACTCAGGTCAGCGGGGCCGGGGAAGTGATGCGGAACTGGGAGGAACTGAAGGCAGAAGAGAAAAAAGAACGGACACATGCCCTGGATGGAATCGCCAAGGGACTGCCAGCCCTGATGCGGGCCTACAAACTCAGCGCTAAAGCCGCAAAAACCGGCTTTGAATGGCCTGATGCCTCTGCCGCATGGGATAAGGTCCAGGAAGAGAAAAAAGAGCTCCAGGAGGCGGCTGCGGCTTCAGATCAAGAACGGACCGAAGAGGAATTGGGAGATCTTTTCTTCGCCTTAGCGGTCTACGCCCGGAAATTGGGACTGGAGCCGGAAACGGCGCTGAACCGGGCCAATAATAAATTCCAGCAGCGGTTCCAGCGCCTGGAAGAACAGGTACGGGCAGCAGGGAAGACGTGGAAAGACCTTTCCCTGGAAGATATGGAAGCTGGATGGAAGGCTGCCAAACAATCTCTCCGACAGCCGTCCGAAAAGTGACAAAATGGCTGGAAGCCCCTGTCCATGCGGTTGTTTTCAAGATTTTTCCAAAAAACACGTGCATTTTTCCTATGTTTGTGCTAATATGACCATAGTCAGGCGCCATACAAAGGGCGCAATACCCAATTAGGAGGACTTTTCTTATGAACAAAAGTGAATTGATCGCTGAAGTTGCGTCCAAAACCGCACTGCCCAAAAAAGATGCTGAAAAGGCTGTGAACGCTTTCATTGATACTGTCAAAGAAGCCGTTGCCAAGAAGGATAAGGTACAACTGATCGGGTTCGGTACTTTTGAAGCTCGTGTCCGCAACGCCCGCAACGGAAAGAATCCTCGCACTGGCGAAACCATTAAGATTGCAGAAGCCAATGTTCCTGCTTTCAAGGCTGGGAAAGCTTTCAAGGATGCCGTAAACAAATAAGAGGCGGATTCAGCAACCTGATGCTCCCGGTATCAGGTTGCTTTTTTATCCCAGGCCTTTTGTCCTCTGGGCCCGGGTATGGAAAGGCGACGAGATGAGTTCCAGAAACAAGCTCAACAAGAGATTCCTGATAGTGATCCTGGTATGCACACTGCCTCTGCTCAAGAATGTGGCGGAACAGGGATTCCAGATCTTCCAGCTCCACCAGGAAAGGGTTCGGACCGAAAAGAAAGTCCAGCAGCTGAAAGCCGAGAATCTGGCATTGGAAAAGGAAAAAGAGAATCTGGGAGATATCCACTATATCGAGAAGGTCGCTCGGGAGGAGCACAATATGGTGGGGAAGAACGAAATCCCTTTGTTCATGGTGAAAAAATAATGGGGCTGTTGCATGCGCAACAGCCCCATTTTGGGCTTCAGCCTTTTCCGAATACCTGTTCCTTCAATCTTTTGCCAGTTTTGGTGACAGCCAAGCCACCGCCGGCAGTTTCCCGGAGGGAGGCAGGGAGAGCATTGCCTACGGCCCGCATGGCTTCGATGCATTCGTCCACTGGGATACAGGAACGGATGCCTGCCAGGGCCATATCCGCCGCAGAGAAGGCAATGACCACGCCGCTGGCGTTCCGTTTGATGCAGGGGATCTCAACCAGGCCAGCCACAGGATCGCACACTAGGCCCAGCTGGTTGGCGATGGCCATGGCACAGGCATCGGCGGCCTGCTGGGGAGTGCCCCCTGCCAGCTCTACCAGAGCTGCCGCCGCCATGCCGGAAGCACTGCCGCATTCTGCCTGGCAGCCTCCCTGGGCTCCGGCGATGCAGGCATTCTGGGCGATGACCATACCGAAGGCCCCTGCAGTGAAGATGGACAGGACTACATCCTTCCGGTCCGCTCCCTTTTCTTCCATCAGGGTCAAGAGACAGCCGGGCAGGATGCCGCAGCTGCCAGCCGTGGGGGTGGCCACGATCCGCCCCATGGAGGCATTGCAGCCGGCTACGGAAAGAGCACGGGCGATAGCATGGCCGATGATGGTGCCGGACAGCCCTCCCTGGGTCCGGGCCGTATAGTCATTCATTTTCCAGCCTTCTCCGCCGGTGAGCCCGGAGGTGGACCGCTGGTCTTTTCTTTTTCCGAATTTCACTGCGTCGATCATCACGTCCAGATCCGTGGACATTTTGTCGAACAGTGCTTTTGGGCTTTGTTCCAGAGATTCTGCTTGGTCCGCCAGGACCAGTTCGCTGATTTTCTTGCCGCTTTTTTCTGCGGCTTCCACCAATTCAGCAATGGATGTATAGGTTAGCATGGGATTCCTCCTCAAATAGCTCGGATCAGGACCACATTGGTCACATACTGGACGGAGCGGATGGCATCGATCACGTCCGCTGGGGGCAGCCCGTCGATTTCGATGGTCATCATAGCGATGCCGCCTTTAACCGGCCGGGACAGCTTGAAGTTGGCGATGTTGATGTCCTTGTGTTTCTGCCACATGATATTGGTGACGGCGGCGATGACTCCCGGACGGTCATAGTGGGGAACCAGGATGGTATTCCGCTCTCCTGTGAAATCCACCTTCATGCCATCCACATAGTCCACCCGGATATTGCCTCCGCCGATGCTGGCGCCCTGGACCGTATGCTGGCTGCCATCGGCACAGGTGACCTGGATCCGGGCTGTATTGGGATGGGTATTGGGGATATCAGTGGGGATATAGGTATACTGGATGCCTTTTTGGTCAGCAATGGAAAAGATGCTGCGGATTTCTTCCGAATAGCTGTGGTAGCCCAGGATCCCGGCCAGAAGGGCTTTATCGGTACCGTGACCTTTGTAGGTCTTGGCAAAGGAACCGGACAGCTCGATCCGGATTTCCTTAGGCTCGCTCTGGAGCAGCTTGTTGGCTACCCGTCCCAGACGGACGGCGCCTGCTGTATGGGAACTGGAGGGACCGATCATGACCGGCCCGATGATATCGAAAATATTCATGTTGGACCTCCTGATAAAAAGGAATATAAAAAACGTTCCATGCTCCTGGGTCCGGATCGGGCTGGAAACTGTGGCTCTGTTGTGGGAGAAGGGAGTTGGAAAGGGAAGGATCAAGACAATTGTTGGATATCCCTGACAACAAAACCACGGTGCCTGAAAGCAATCAGGCAGACAGCTGCAGCTGGAGTACAGGTGGAGATGGAACGTTTTTAGCGTAAATTATTTCTTAATCCAGGTTTTGTAGATCTTGTCTACAATCACCGCAATGGCGTTGTCCCCGGATACGTTGCAGGCAGTCCCGAAGGAATCCTGGGTGATGTACAGGGCTACCATCAGGGCACAGATAGGACCGTTGGGGTCTCCCTGTTCTTTCCCGAAGATCATCCACAAAAAGGGCAGGGCCGTCATGATAGAACCGCCGGGGGCTCCCGGAGACGCCACCATGGCTACCCCCAGAGTCATGATGAAGGGGATGACCGTACCCAGATGGATAGGAATCTGGTACATGAGGCAGACCGCCGTAGCACAGGCTGTAATGGTGATCATGGAGCCGCACATATGGATGTTGGCACATAGAGGAATCACGAAGTTGCGGATCTGTTCGCAGACACCGTCAGCCTTAGAACATTCCAGGTTCACCGGGATAGTGGCTGCAGAAGACTGGGTCCCCAGGGCTGTGGTATAGCCAGGGATCTGGTTCTTCATCAGGGTGAAGGGGTTCTTCCCGCTGAAGGAACCGGCAATCATGAATTGGATCACCAGCAGGATCAGATGCATGGCGATGACCACCAGGAAAACTTTCCAGAGGACGCTCAGGATCACAAAAGTCTTGCCGGAGCGGGTCATGTCCACAAAGGTACCGCAGATGTACAGCGGCAGGAAGGGGACGATGGCGTGGGTCAGGACCTGATCGATGATCTTAGAGAAATCTTTGAAGCTGTTGTACAAAGTATCCCCGATTTCTTTTCCCCGGAGAGAGGACAGGCACAGGCCGATGATGAAGGCCAGCACTACTGCAGAAATGGTATCCAGGATGGGCGGGATGGTAATGGAAAAGAAAGGCGGCAGGCTTTTGCCGGTGGTCTTGGCCAGTTCATCCAATACCCCGGCACTGATGAAAGAGGGGAACAGGGTATCGGCCACCGTGAAGGAGAAGGTACCCCCTACAAGGGTGGAACCGTAGGCCAGGATAGCGGTGATCAGGAGCAGCTTGCCTGCCCCCTGGGACAGATCGGCGATCCCCATGGTCACATAGGCCAGGATCATTAAAGGAATGACGAATTTCAGGAAATTACTGAAGATACCGGAAAGGGTGACGACGGTGCGGCAGATATCTTCCGGCAGATACTGTCCTATCAGGATACCGATGATGATGGCAATGATGATTTTTGGTACGAGACCGAGTTTCATGAAATAACCTCCCCTGAACTTGACAAACCGATTCCCGCCGGCAGGGAATCGCACGTTTGACTTTTCTGTTAATTCAGTGTACTATGGTTATGCTCATAAAGCAAATTAATAAAATCGATTCAATCGATGAAAATTTTTAATACTTCCAAAAGGCGGTTGACAAAATGGAACTAAGAGAATTGAAAAGCTTTCTGAAAATTATGGAAGTGGAAAGTTTTTCCCGGGCAGCGAAGGAACTGGGATACTCACAGTCCGCTCTCAGTGTACAAATCCATTCGTTGGAAACAGAGCTGGGCGTCCGCCTCTTTGATCGTCTTGGAAAACAGGTGGCCTTGACGCCTCCAGGCAGGGAACTGGCCCGGAGAGTGCTTCCCATCCTCCAGGAAGTGGCTGAAGTAGAGAATGTGATGCACAACCGGCCTTCTACGGCTGTGCTCCGGCTGGGGATGATCGAAAGCCTGTGCAAGGCCCATATGCCGCAGATCATGGATTACGTATCCCGGAACCTGCCTCATTTCCACATCACCATCACCATCGATTCGCCCAGCATACTCCTGGATGCCCTGAACCACAACAAAGTGGATCTGGTCTACGTATTGGACAAACCTCTCTTTGATGTGAAATGGGTGAAGGTGTTCCAGAAACGGGAGAACATCGTCTTTGTCTGTTCCCAGGATTCTCCTTTTGCCCGGAGAACGGACGTCCCCCTGGAAGAAGTGATCCGGCAGCCCTTTTTCCTTACAGAGAAGGCGGACAACTACCGGCTCAGCCTGGATCAGCGCCTGGCAGCCCGGCAGCTGGTATTGGAACCTTTATTGGAAGTCAGCGATACCGGCTTCATCCTGGACATGGTCCAGCGGAACCTGGGACTTTCTTTCCTGCCTCAGTATGTGGTGGAGAACTGTCCATTCCGAGACAGGCTCCAGATCCTTCGGGTCAGGGATTTCCAGATGCATATGTACCGTCAGCTGTTCTATCACAAAGACAAATGGCTGACCCAAGCCATGAAAGTATTTCTCCAGCTGGCCCAGCAGGAAAATCCTCCGGATGAGAGACTGGATAGGCAGGAGATTTCCCGAAAAAAGAGAAAGGGCTCTTGCATGGGCTAGGGGAGTATGATATAATTGTCAAGCGTTAATGTCGGGATATATTAATGCAATTTTAGAAAGAGGTGTTTCAGGAATGAAAAAGGGAATCCATCCTAACTACGGTGAATGCACCGTGATTTGTGGCTGTGGGAATACATTCAAAACTGGCAGTGTAAAGAAGGAACTGCGCGTGGACGTTTGCTCCAAATGCCATCCTTTCTTCACTGGTAAACAGCGTGATATGTCTGCCAGAGGCCGGATCGAAAAATTCAACAAACGGTACGGCAAAGACGCAAAATAAAAAATGCGCATGAACAGGGAGTGACTTGCAGACATTGCAGCACTCCTTTTCTTGTATCTGGGGAGTCATGGTATGACCAAAAAACTAAGCGTCGGTGGCCAGGCGGTCATCGAGGGAGTGATGATGCGGGGACCGGGGAAGATTGCCGTGGCGGTGCGTAAGCCTAATGGGGAGATCACGGTGGACCTGAAGGATGCCGGCAGCATCAGCGACCGGTATCCCATCCTGAAGAAGCCTTTTCTCCGGGGTGTGGTGTCCCTGGTGGAATCCCTGGGGTACGGGATGAAGGCCCTGTCTTTTTCTGCCCAAGCTTCCGGGGAGGAAGAAGAGGGCGAAGAGAGTATGAGCAGCCTGGAAATGGCGGGGACCATTGCGGTTTCCGTGGGGCTGGCGGTGCTGCTGTTCGTGGTGCTGCCCACGGGAGCTATGAAGCTGCTCCAGAATGAAGGATCCAGCTCCATGGTGCTGAACTTATGCGAAGGCCTTCTGCGGCTGGGGATCTTCCTGCTCTACATCTGGGGCATTTCCCGGCAGAAGGACATCCAGCGGGTGTTCCAGTACCACGGGGCGGAACACAAGACCATCTATACTTATGAACACGGGCTGCCCCTGCGGGTGGAGAACGTGCGGCCCTTTTCCACCCTCCACCCTCGGTGTGGCACCAATTTCCTGATGATCGTCATGCTCATCAGCATCTTCATCTTTACCTTCCTGGGCTGGCCCAGCCTGTGGGAGCGGATCTTGTCCCGGATCCTGCTGATGCCGGTGGTGGCGGGCATCAGCTACGAAATCATCCGGTTTGCCGGGAAGCATATGGATAAACCCTGGGTCCGGGCAGCCATCCTGCCGGGCCTGGCGCTCCAGAAGCTGACCACCCGCCAGCCGGATGACGGCCAGATCGAGGTGGCCATCGCTTCCTTGAAAGCGGTGCTGCCGCCGGAAGAAATCATTGAATGACGGGGAATCATCATGTTTGAGAATTTGGATAAACTCCAGGACCTGGAAGACCGGTACCTGGACCTGGAAGCCAAGATCAGCGATCCGGACGTGATCGCTCGCCAGGAGGAATGGCTGAAATATACCAAGGCCCATGCCAAACTGACGGAAATCGTCACGGTATACCGGGAATACAAAAAGGTAGTGGATACCTGGAAGGACGATGAAGCCATCGTCAATGCCCGGGAAGACCAGGACCTGACAGTTATGGCGGAAGAAGAAATGAAGGAACTCCAGCCTCAGCTGGAAGCCTATGAGGAAAAGCTGACTCTGCTGCTGCTGCCCAAGGACCCCAATGATGAGAAGAACATCATCATGGAGATCCGGGCCGGAGCCGGTGGGGACGAAGCGGCCCTGTTTGCTGGGGATCTGTTCCGAATGTACACCCGGTATGCGGAGCAAAAAGGCTGGAAGGTGGAACTGATGGATTCCAGTCCTACCGGACTGGGGGGGTTCAAGGAAGTGGTGTTCATGGTGTCTGGCACTGATGTGTACAGCCATATGAAGTTCGAAAGCGGCGTACATCGGGTCCAGCGGGTGCCGGATACGGAATCCCAGGGCCGGGTACATACCTCCACGGTGACGGTGGCGGTGATGCCGGAAGCCCAGGAAGTGGATATCGAACTGAATCCGGCGGACATCCGGGTGGATACCTACCGGGCTGGCGGCGCCGGAGGCCAATATGTGAACAAGACGGAATCCGCCGTGCGGATGACCCACATCCCTACTGGGATCGTGGCACAGTGCCAGGACGAGAAATCCCAGGCCAAGAACCGGGAAAAGTGCCTGCGGGTGCTCCGGGCCCGGATCCTGGAAGCGGAACAGGAAAAACAACGGGCGGCTACGGCTGCCGAGCGGAAGAGCCAGGTGGGGACCGGAGACCGGAGTGAACGGATCCGGACCTACAACTATCCCCAGGGTCGAGTCACTGACCATCGGATCGGCCTGACCCTCCACAAGCTGCCGGACATCATCAATGGGGATCTGGATGAGCTCTTGGATGCCCTGATGATGGCGGAACAAGCCAAAAAACTCCAGCAGGTGAAATAAGATGCAGCAACAGAGAACCGTATGGACCATATTGAAGATCCTCCAATGGACCCAGCAGTACTTCAGCTCCAAAGGCGTGGAAAACCCGCGCCTGGATGCGGAAGTGCTGCTTTGTGCAGTGCTGGACAAGAGCCGGATCCAGCTGTACACCAATTTCGATGAGCCCTTGGAAGAACAGGAACTGAAACAGTACCGGGAGTATGTGGCCCGGCGGGCGGCCAGGGAACCAGTGGCCTACATCCTGGGCCATAAAGGCTTCCTCCATTATGATTTCATAGTGACACGGGATACTCTGATCCCTCGTCCGGAAACGGAGCTTCTGGTGGAACAGCTGGTGAGCCTGAACAAGGAAAAGGGTCCAGTGCGGATCCTGGACCTGGGCTGCGGCAGCGGAGCCATCATCGATTCCCTCCTGGCGGAACTGCCGGAAGCCCGGGGCATGGGCGTAGATATCAGTCCAGGGGCGGCAGCGGTGACCCGGGAAAACGCGGAAAATCTTAAGGTGGGGGACCGGCTGGAAACGGTGGTGTCCGACCTGTATGAAAAAGTGCCCCAGGAACCGAAGTTCCAGGTACTGGTCTCTAACCCGCCCTACATCCCGGAAGGGGATCTGGCCGGGCTCCAGGCAGAAGTCCACCGGGAACCCAGGCAGGCCCTGGACGGCGGCCGGGATGGTTTGGATTTTTACCGGCGGATCCTCCGAGATGTGTGGACGTATCTGGATCCGGAAGGCATGGTGGCTTTTGAAATCGGCCAGGGCCAGGGAGAAGAGGTAGCCCGGCTGTGCCGGGAAGCCGGCCTGGACTGTGTAAAAATACGCAAAGATTACGGAGACATCGACCGGATGGTCTTTGCCACCAAAGGGGGAACGGTCTATGGAAACGCAATATTGGAAATTAAAGAAAGATGAACCGCTGGAATCTCAGCTGGAATCGGCGGCGAAACTTCTCCGGCAGGGAGAAGTGGTGGCCTTTCCTACAGAAACGGTATACGGTCTGGGAGCGGACGGTCTGAACGGGGAAGCCTGCCGGAAGATCTTTGCCGCTAAAGGAAGGCCGGCGGACAATCCCCTGATCCTCCACATCAGTGACAAGGAAGAAATCCGACCTTTGACCTCCGGTCTTTCGCCCATGGCGGAAAAACTCATGGAAGCCTTTTGGCCCGGTCCCATGACCCTGATCGTGCCCAAGTCGGAAATCATCCCGGAAGTGGTCACGGCTGGCCAGGAAACAGTGGCGGTCCGGTTCCCCAGCGATCCGGTGGCCCGGGCGCTGATCCGCCTGACCGGACGGCCTTTGGCGGCTCCTTCTGCCAATAAATCCGGAAAACCCAGCCCCACCAATGCCCAGGATGTGCTCCAGGATATGGACGGCATCATCGGCGGTGTAGTGGACGGCGGTGCCTGTGATATCGGAGTGGAAAGCACCATCATCGATACCACAGGAAGGGTGCCGGTGATCCTCCGGCCCGGGGGCATCACCGAAGAAATGATCCAAGAGGCGATGGGAGAAGTGGAGCTGGATCCGGGATTGGTACGGCCGGATCAGAAACCCAAGGCTCCGGGCATGAAGTACCGCCATTATGCCCCCAAGGCCCCTATGGTGCTCATCGAAGGGCCGGAAGCCGGCCTGGGAGTGATCCGGGCAGCCATCATGGCGGAAGCCTGGGGACTGAAGGTGGGTGTGCTGGCTCTGGACGAAACGGTCCAGCATCTGCCTCACACGGCCAGCCTGGTGATCTGCGATGCTGGGAAGGATATGGAAGATCTGGCGGAGAACCTCTATACGGAGCTGCGGGAATTCGACCGGCAGCAGGTGGATATCATCCTGGGAGAAGGGGTCCCCACTCAGGGACTGGGCCTGGCCATCATGAACCGGATGCGGAAAAGCGCCGGCCATAATATCTTGGTCTACGACCGGGGAATGTTCAAGAAAAAGAGCGGACAGGTGCCGGAATTCCTGCAGGCCATGGTGGTGGAATAAGAGAAGGGGGGTGTTGCACGTTACGTGCAACACCCCTGGTCTCATAAGCCGCATAGCGGCTCGGTCTCGGGTCTCGAGTCTCGAGCCGAATGAGAAATTTGCAAGCAAATTTTTTGAATGTACAAACCCTAATCTG
>SFHH01000006.1 GCA_004555735.1 Acidaminococcus fermentans | reverse complement strand
CGCTCCCAGCTGTTCGATGTTGGGGCAAGACAGACGAGCCTGGCAACATTTCAGCAGTTCTTGCTGGAGTGCCTTGTTCCGGGTGATCACGCAGCCGCTCCGGGCTCCGCAGGCACTATACCGTTTGGAAACGGAATCGATGAGCACCAGATAGTCATCCAGTTCCCGGAGCTGGCCAAAGCTGGTGTAGACCCCGTCATAGACGAATTCCCGATACACTTCATCGGCAATCAGGGTCAGATCATATTTCCGGACGATCCGGGACAGCATGTCCATTTCCGCCCGGGTATAGATCACGCCGGTAGGATTCCCCGGGTTGCAGATCAGGATGGCCCGGGTCCGGTCGTTGATGTATTTTTCCACCGTCGCTTCATCCGGCAGATGATAGCCGGTATCGGGAGAAGTGGGTACCCCGTTGATCTCCACATTGTAAGCCCCGGTGAAACTCTTATAGTTGGCATAGAAAGGCTCGAACATCAAGATATTGTCCCCAGGGTCACAGGTAGTCATCACAGCAAAAGAAACGGCTTCACTGCCCCCATTGGTCACAAAGATATCGTCCAGATCGTACTCCATTCCCCAGCCGGCATAATAGTCCTGGATCCCCTGGAGCAGTTTCTCGTTCCCTTGGGATTTGCCATAGGCCACCACTTTTGGATGATAGGAGGCCACCCCTTCAAAGAAGCTTTCCGGGGTAGGGATATCCGGCTGTCCGATATTTAAGTGATAGATTTTCTTGGTTTTTTCCACCCGGTTGGCAATGGGAGCCAGCTTCCGGATGGGAGACGTAGGTATATGCAGCGTCCGCTGAGAAATATGCATGTTGTTCTCCTTATAATAAATCTCCAAAAATTGAATGGCCGATGAATTCCCGGATAATGGAGTTATTGGGAATGGCCTTATCATCGATGGGTTCCACGATCTGCAGCATGTCCAGGAAATTCCGTGCAACCGGATATTCTGCTGCGTCCCGGGGTATCTGTTCCAGGAGCGGGCAGGCATATTTCTTGAAAACAGCCAGTTCATAGATCAGCGTAGTATTGAACATGATGTCCGCCTCTTCACTGAAGGGGAAGATATTCTTTTCTTCCCCTGCCCGGACCTTGCTCCAGTTCTGGATGGTCTGGCGGGCATCGTGGGACCGGAACTGGGAATCCCGCACCATCCGCCGCAGGAGGCGCATATCTGTAGTGGGGATCCGGTTGTAATCATCGAAGGAAAGAGGGGTCAGAGCACTGATGTAGATCTTCATCTTGTTCCGGCGCCGGACCCGGGCAGACAGTTTCTCGTTCATCCCATGGATCCCTTCTACCACCAGGACCCCGTCATCCCCCAGGAATTCCTTCTGGCCCCGGTATTCCCGATGCCCTGTCTTGAAGTTGAAGTAAGGGATCTCTACGGTCTCCTCCCGGAGCAGCCGTTCCATATGTTCATTGAACAGTTCCGTATCCAGAGCTTCGATGGATTCGAAATCGTAGCTTCCATCGGGCAGCCGAGGCGTCTGTTCCCGTTCTTTGAAATAATTATCTAGGGAAATGGGGATGGGCCGGAGGCCATTGACCCGCATCTGCACCGCCAGGCGCTGGGAAAACGTGGTCTTGCCAGAAGAAGAGGGCCCGGCGATCAGGACCAGGCGGATGTTCCGTCCGTCTGCATCGATCTCATCGGCGATCCGGGCAATGGATTTTTCATGATAGGCTTCGCACATCTGGATGATCCCCCGGCTGTTGCCTTCCCGGATATACTGATTCAGAGCGGCCACCGTAGGACAGTGCATCACCTGCCCCATCTTTTCAGAATCGGCATAGACTTGGGCCAATTTTTTCCGTTCCACGTAGGGTTCCAGTTTCTCCAGTTGATCCTGCCGTCCGTACCGGAGCAGGATCCCGGACCCCAGCCAGACGAGCTGGAAGGCCTTTAAGCAGCCCAGATTGGGCAGGAGAGGCGTGACAAAATACGCATACCGGTCCCCCAGTTGATAGATTTTGATCCGGCGTTCTTCCGGGAGGGCTTCCAATAGCGGTGCCTCATCCTGATAGAACTGGGGATCCACATAAGGCCAGGCTCCATCCCGTTCCACCTGTTTCACCTGGATAGGCTCCTGGTCCCGGATCATCTTTTCCATACAGAGGGTGATATCTTCCAGATCGTACTTGCTCAGGAAGATCCGGTTCTTCACAGCGCAGTACAGTCCATGGCCGAAGGTATTTTCTACTTCCAGGCGGATTTCCGGCCGCTGCCGGGCCATGGCTGCGATCAGAGCGAACTGGAAGGTGGCGATGTAAGCCCGATACCCCATCTCACTGTCCAAGGTGTAGAAACCTACATGGTCCCCTTCCCGGGGACACATCTGCAGAGGCTGTATCTCGCCGTTGATCACCCCCAAAGCAATGGGACTGGCATACTGCGCCTGATAGTCCCTGGCGATGGTCAAAAGCGGTGTCCCTGCCTGATACTTTTTCCTTGCTCCGTCGGGCCCAATGATCTCCATCTCTTCCGCTCCCCTTTTGTCTTTATTTTTTCAGTCTTCCCCCACAGCGTCCATGGCTTCTTTGATCTTCGCAGCCATGCCGTAGATTTTTTTCTTGGGCACCCCGCACACAGCCACCCGTACACCGGCAGCCAGAGGCACGCAGAAGATATTGTCTTCATGGAGCTTATTGCAGACGGTTTCCGGATCTTTGGCCGGAATGGACAGGAAGAACCCAGAAATATACGGCAGCATCTTCAGCCCGCATTTCTGTGCTTCTTCCGTGAAGATATCGCCCCGTTCCTGGATCATGCTGTAATAATGGGCCCGTTCCCGCTGGATGGTATCCAGGAGTGCCGGATCGCTATAGATGGTATCCAGGGTATCCATGGCACCCCGGTTGCAGTTGGACCAGCAGGCCCGGCTGGTGTATTTGTTCGCATTGATGAATTCCAGGATCTGCTTTTCATCGCTGGTGACCCCGATCAGAGCCCCACAGCGCTGGCCGTACATGGAAAAGCTCTTGGACAGGCTATAGGCGATGAGTCCGAAGATGTTCTTCGGCAGATTGGACAGCTTCCGGAAGATTCTCCGGACTTCTTCCCGTTCCCCAGCATAATCGATATAAGCTACATCCAAGCAGAGGGCAGCCGTCTTATCCGTGCCAGACAGGACCTCTTCCAGCATCTTCACTACGTTCTCGATTTCTTCCGGAGTGAGGCTGAACCCGGTGGGATTATGGGCAGGGGTATTGATGATCAGCAGGATCCGGTCCTGTTTGGACAGGATCTCCCGGACTTTCTGTTCACAGCCGGCCAGATTGAATTTTTGTTCTTCCGTGACCATGGGATATGTATCCAGATGGCGGTCCATATCCTCACAGATCTGTTTGTACGCTCCCCAGTACCATTCAGAAGTCAGGATGGTATCTCCGGATTCCGTATAGTTCCAGACAGCATGGTGGATGGCTCCGGTACCGCCGGCAGTAGCGATGGCAGCCGTAAAGCCTTCCGGACGGGACTGGCAGAAGCAGGCATTCTGCACCAGTTCCAGGTATTCCGGCAGACCCATGATGGGAGCATATTTGAAATATTCCGCATCTTTCAGGCTCCGATAGACCTTGCTCACGGTAGGCAGCACCACGAAGTTTTCATCATTGTCCAGGATGCAGCCGATGGTGGCGTTGACCACGTTTTCTGCTCCGATTTCACTGATCCGTTTCTGGGCAGCTTCACTGGCTCCAAAAATCCGGTCCTTTGACGTTTTCGTTTTTTTCTGTGCATGCGGTGCGACACAGCTGATGCTCATAATATAGGTCCTCCCCTCGGTAACAAGCAAACGTTCCTCAACAGGAAATAATCCGTTTACATTCTATTATCTCATTATTAACGAAATCGGTCAATGATTCCTGCCGATTTCTCTTCCTTTGGAACTTTTTATCGGTCCAGAGAAGAATTTTCCCTGAAAGAGCAGTTTTTTTCCATTTTCCCGGCTCTCCAGGCGCCCATCCCAGATCCAGGTGCCCGGATAGGTTTCTTCCCACTGCCGGAAGAAAAGCAAGAACCCGGGATAAGGACCTTCCAGGACTACGTCGATACCGGCTTCTCCCGTCTTTTCTCCTGATTCCAGGGGAAGGAGACGCAGGCAGCGGATCTGGCTGTTCTCAGCAGTCTGGGTCAGGGCTTCCAGCCAGTTTTCCCGGGATACGGGAGCTTCCCTCTTCTTTCGCACCTTTGTGAGATGGCTGGCTTCCTCTCGGGTTTCCTGAGGATCCCAGCTCCGGGCAAAAGCAGCCAGGTGCTGGAGTCGCTGCTGGAGCTGCCGCTGCTGCTGGCATCCTCTCCCGATTCGCTGTCCCAAGGGGAACAGGACTCCGCCCCACAGCAGAGCCAGCAGCAGGAAGATCCCTATAGGCTGCTTCCCTTTCCGCAGCCAGTGCATGATATCAGATTTTCGATCAGGTCCCATATTCCTCTCCCTTCCATTGCAGCCGGAGGGCAAAGGTTTCCACCCTTGGGGCTTCACTCCCATGTTCCATCCGTTCCAGACGCACACTGGCCACTCCAGGCTGCCTCTGGAGGCGCCGTACAAGTTGGAGGAGGCTCTCCCGTCCTAAGCTCTTCCCTTGCAGCAGAAGGGTCGCTCCGTTCCGGCCCGTCTCCTGTTCCACCTGGGTCACCCAGCAGCTGGAAGGAAGGGTATGGCCCAGCAGGGTGAGCACTCCTCCCCATGGCAGAGGCCGCCTGCTCTGCTCTTTTTGGATGCGCTCCTGCCGCTCCAGTTCTTTCCTGTTTTCCTGCTGTTTCTGCCAAAGGTGTTCCCAGCCAGAGGCCTGCTGGAGCTGCTGCCGGCATTGGTCCAGATTCCGTTCTGCCAAGTACAAGGCACCTGTCCCCGCCAGCCAGAGCACCAGGGAAAAAGCCAGCAGTCCCTTCCCCAGCCGGCTCCACCCTTCCGGCTGCAGGAAGCAGCCAGGAGAACCGGCACCATAACAGAAAGGAGTTTTTTTCCTTTTCGGCAGGAGACTGCCCAAAGCACCGCACAAACCTGCCGAAAGAGGTGCCTTTTTCCCTGCTTCATAATAGGGCGCCCAGCAGAACCAGGGTCCCAGGGAGAGGCTGGCCGCCGGACAGTCCCAGAGTGCTTGGAAACAATCCAGCCAAGACTGTTGTTCGTCTTTCTTTCCTCCAACCAGGAACACTCCAGTAGGCCCTTCCTGGAACTGTTCCGCCACAGAAGGGCCGGCCATTTCCCACAGCCGCTGCAAAAGGGTCTCCCCTCCTTCCGCCATTTTCTCCGTCGGCTCCAGACGGCAGGTGCCCAGCAGCTGTCCCTTCCTGTACCAGGCCCCCTGGAGAGAGGTGTCTCCCAGAGCCAATAGGAAAGCCGCCGGCTCTTCTTCCAACCAGCGTCCCCAGGCCTGAGGAGCCGCTTCCACTTGCAGCAGTTCCCATTCCATCCCGTCAGCCAGATTTCTGCAGATTTCCAGGACTTCTGTGGACACAGCCCCTGCCAGGAGAAGGTCCGGCTGCTCTGGAAAAGGAGAAAGGGCCAGCTGGAAAGTCCCGGCTCCGTAGGGGATCTGCTGGAGGATCTCCCAGGGAGCAGTCTCCTCCTGTTCCCGGAGAGACAGCCCTGGCAGGGTCAATTCCCGAAAAACCATCAGATCGGATGCCAGAGAAAAAACTGTCTGCCGGACAGTGAAGCCCTGTTTGGCACAGACTTCCCGGAGCCACCATATGGTTTCTTCCGTCTGCTTCCGCCCTAAGCTTTTCTGGATCCGATCCGGCCAGGAAAGTTCCTGAACCCGTTCCACTTCCCATTTTTTTTCTTTGCGTCGCACTTGAGCCAGGGTCACCCGATCTTTTCCCAGCTGGACACCCAGGAGCTGTGCAGGCCAAGGTTCCAGGATACGCCGGAACCAATGGACGGCCTCCTCCAGCCTGTGCCATCCCCGCAGAGATCCCCAATCCAGTACTCCCAGGAAATACAGCATCCCGGTTCCCTCATTTCTCCCTGGCAGACCGCCCAGATCCAAGAACTGGAGCAGCAGCCCGCAGCCGCAGAAAAAAGGTGCCAGAGGCACGGGAGCCTGGACGCTGGCCCAACGGTTCTCCGTGGCCTGGATTCCCCGTACCAGAGCAAAAGAAAGGCCTGCTCCAAGAGCCAGGAAAAAGCTCTTGAATCCCTGGACCGGTCCCAGCCAAAGGCCCAGGACAGCCGCCAGTCTCGGATCCCCGGCGCCCATCCCCTGGGGCGAAAGCCAGTGGATCAGCTGGAGGAAGCCGCCCAGAAGGACTGCCCCGGCAAGGCCCGGAATAAGGGATTGCCCCTGTAGCATCCGCAGGATCAGGAAGAGGATGCCCAGCGGGTAGAGCAGATCTTCATAGACCTGGAGTTCGTCCATATCCAACCAGGACAGGAGCAGCATCAGGGACACCAGGAGCCAGCGGACCCCCAGTACGGATAGAGAACCAGGGAGCCGGGCCACCAAGATGAACAAGAGGCCGGTGGCCGCTTCCCGCCAAAATAGGGAAGCAGGCAGTTTACACCCACAATATCGGCAGTGTCCCTTTTGGTATAAATAGCTGAACAGAGGTACCAGATCCCGGATCCCCAGAGGATGGCCGCAGCGGTCACAGTGGGACGGGGGAAAGAAGACGGACTCATCCCGCTGGAACCGCGCTGCACAAAGGCATAGGAAACTGCCGATACAGCAGCCCAGGACGCCGTATAGAAGGAATACCACGATTTCCATACCTGCCCGCCTCCCCTCATCCTTGTATGCTTGTCCGCAGCTGGATGGCCTCCCCCAGATGGAGAGATGTGATTTCCCGGCTGCCAGCCAAATCTGCAATGGTCCGAGCCACTTTGATGATCCTGTCGTGGCTCCGGGCACTGAGCCCCAAACTGATGAAATACCTTTCCAGCAGCGCTTCCGCCTGAGGGGAAAGAGGACAATACGCCTTGACTTCCCGGCGTCCCATACTGGCATTGCAGAACAGATGGGTCCCTTTAAGCCGTTCCCTCTGGATCTGCCGGGCTGCCACCACCCGCTGGCGGATCGCAGCCGAACTTTCTCCCCGTTTCCGGCTTTTCATTTCCTGAAACTGGAGCCGGGGGACATGGATCTGGATATCGATCCGATCCAGCAGCGGACCGGATATCTTTTTCTGGTATCGGGCAATGTCTCCCGGCCGGCAGGTACACTGATGCAGCTGGTCTTCTTCCCCCCAGAAACCGCAGGGGCAAGGATTCTGGGCGGCCACCAGGATGAACCGGGCCGGATACGTGAGAGAAGCCTGGACCCGGCTGATAGTGACCATCCCGTCTTCCAAAGGTTGCCGGAGTACTTCCAAAGCGCTCCGGGAAAATTCCGGCAGTTCATCCAGGAACAGGACCCCATGGTGGCTGAGCGTCACTTCTCCCGGCCGGGGAATGCTGCCGCCACCGATGAGGGCGGACTGGGATACGGTATGATGGGGACTGCGGAACGGCCGTTCCGCCATGATACCATGATGACCCTGGAGGAGACCGGAGATACTGTAGATCTTGGTGACTTCCAGAGCTTCTTCTTCCGTCATGGGCGGCAGGATGGTGGGCAGCCGCCGTGCCAACATGGTCTTCCCCGCTCCAGGGGCCCCTACCATCAGCACATTATGGCCTCCAGCCGCGGCGATTTCCAGCGCCCGTTTGGCCACCTTCTGCCCCTGGACATCAGCAAAATCCACCAGTTCTTCCTGAGGCCGTTCCAATTCCAGGGCCTTCTTGGCCAAAGGCTGGAGAAGCTGCCTGCCTTGGAAATGATCGACGATCTGGCCCAGATCATCAGCCGTATACACGGCGATCCCGTCCACCAATTCTCCTTCTGCCCGATTGCCGGACGGGATGAAGATGGCTGGGATCCCCTCTTCCCTGGCCCGGATGATCATGGGCAAGATCCCATTCACTGGGCGCAGGGAACCATCCAGAGCCAGTTCCCCGGCAAAGACGGGCATGGGGTCCGGCAGGGTGACATACTGTTTGGCTGCCAGGACGCCCATAGCGATGGGCAGATCCAGTCCGGCCCCATCTTTTTTCAAGTCTGCCGGAGCCAAGTTCACCGTGATATGGGTGTCGGGGAATCGGAATCCTGAATTCTTCACCGCTGCCTTGACTCGTTCCCGGGCCTCTTTCACCGCAACATCCGGCAACCCTACCATCTCAAAGGCCGGCATGCCGTTTGTCACATCCACTTCTACCGTAACCATTTCTCCGTTGATGCCTCGGGTAGTCTCTCCCCAGGTCCGTGCATACATGGAATCAGCTCCTTTGCTGTGTATCGTGCGTCATTTATCGTAAATCGTTCCTTGTTTGTCGTAGTTTGTTCATCGTAGATAAAAACAAAGCGGCTGCAAGTTCAAAGCCAGCTCTGCTGGCTTCCTTCAGCAGTTGACCATTGACAGCTGACCGCTGGCAGAATTTACATTTAAAAGCAATTCTTCAAATGATTCAGAGAAATTTTACCATAAAGGTCCAGGATTTCAATGATATCGAACCGGCACCGTTGCCGGAACCTCGAATGTTCCTGGAGATAACACCAGGCCGTTTTCCGCAGCCGGATCTGCTTGGTCCGGGTCACAGCAGCGGCTGGGCGGCCGAATTTCAGGCTGTGCCGGCTCTTCACTTCCACAAAAGCTACCACACCCCAATGCCGGGCCACGATATCGATTTCTCCCCAGGCACAGCTGTAGTTCCGGTCCAGGATTTCATACCCCTGCCGTTCTAGATACCGAGCCGCCATATCTTCGCCCTGATTCCCGAACCGGCGGCGCTGATGGACCATACTGATAACCTCCTTTTATAGC
The DNA here is from genome assembly GCA_004555735.1 of Acidaminococcus fermentans. Lineage (GTDB taxonomy): Bacteria > Bacillota > Negativicutes > Acidaminococcales > Acidaminococcaceae > Acidaminococcus > Acidaminococcus fermentans_A. Next base: position 17,468 of record SFHH01000006.1, on the reverse strand, counting down.
TGCAGAGCTGTTACCGGATCAGTCTGAAGTCTGGAGCCCTTGGTTAAATTTGCAGGCAATGAAATCCCAGGATTCCCTCCATCCTGATTCTGCACAGTCAGAAGGACCTGGCATCAAGACAGGTCCTATCCTGAATCTCCAAACTCCTGACTCCCGACTGGCGGCCAGAGCTGCTGCCCTCTACTTCAGCTGCAGAAGCTGATTTTCGCTGACGCCTTCTTCCTTCAGCTCCATGGATTTCATGGGTTCATAGCTCCGCCGGTGCCAGGGACAGGGGCCGCAGTCCAGGATGGCCTGGAGATGCTGGGCAGTCCCATACCCTTTGTGTTTGGCAAATCCGTACTGAGGGTACTGCTGATCCAGTTTCTCCATCAGATGATCCCGGGTCACCTTAGCAATGATGGAAGCGGCCGCAACTGCAGCACTCCTGCTGTCCCCGTGGATCACGTCCTCCACCGTCATCCCTGGGATTTCCAAAGGCATGGCGTCGGTGATAGCCGCCTGAGGCCGGACTTTCAAATGAGTCAGGCAAAGAGTCATGGCCTTTTTAGCCGCCTGATAGATATTCAGGTGATCGATTTCCCGGGGCCCCAGGATGCTGACGGTCACGCTCACCGCCTGCTCCAAGATTTCCTGATACAAAGTTTCCCGCCGGGCAGCCGTGACTTTTTTGGAATCGTTCAGCCCTGGCAGCCAGATGGTATGGGGCAGGATCACGGCTGCCGTCACCAGCGGTCCAGACAAGGGACCCCTGCCCGCTTCATCACAGCCAGCCACCTGGTCCATCCCTTTTCCCCAAAAGGTCCGTTCCATATCTTGGAAGCGTTCCAGCCGTTCCTGTTCTGCTTTTTGGGCGGCTTGTCTCCGGTCGTAGGCTTCCAGCATTTTCCGGACTCCGGCCCGGGAATCTTGGCGCCATACGGCCAATTCTTCCGGTGCGGCACCAGCCTTCAATTTTTGACGGATAGCCTGGAGGCTTTCTCCCCACTTCATGGTTCCGCCCCTTCCCCAGGCGCCTTTTCTAAGCTGAAAGCGCCTAGTTTTCCGGTTTTGAAATCTCGGAGGACCATCTGGATGGTCTTGTTCATGTCCAGCATCCCACCCACTTTCAGGCAACCCCGGGCCCGGGCGATTTTTTCCTCCACGGTTTCCACTGTGTCTTCCGGTGCCAGTCCGATTTTATAACTGGCAGCCAGTTCCTGAGGATACAGCTTCAGCAGCCGCTGGATCAGGATATGCACGGCCGTTTCCTGGTCGAAGACTTCTTCGCGGATGGCTCCAGTGACAGCCAGGCAGAAACCGGTTTCCGGATCATCGAATTTGGGCCACAGGACCCCAGGGGTATCCAGGAGCTCCAGTCCCTTGCCCAAGATCACCCACTGGGGTCCCCGGGTCACTCCTGGCTTGTTCTGGGCAGCTGCTTTGTTCTTCCCCAGCAACCGGTTGATCAGTGTAGATTTCCCTACATTGGGGATTCCTACGATCATCACCCGGATGGACCGGTTCCGGACGCCTTTCTTCCGCCATTTTTCCAAAGTGGGCTCCCCGGCTTTCTGGATGGCGCTGACCAGAGCTTTGATTCCCTTGCCCTTCTGACAGTCCACTTCCAGAGCCGTGAAACTGTTTTTCTTGAAATAAGACAGCCAGGCTTGAGTCCGGTCCGGATCGGCCATATCCGTTTTATTCAAGACCACGATCTTCGCCTTGCTGCCGAGCAGCTGCTGGAGCATGGGGTTGGCACTGGACCGGGGAATCCGGGCATCCAAGAGTTCGACCACCACATCCACCAGTTTCAGGTTAGCCTCCATCATCCGTTTGGCCTTGGTCATGTGACCGGGGAACCACTGGATGTGGAATTTTTTGCCGCCGATTGTATTTTCCATGGAAACTTCCTTTCTATCCTAAAAACAGGCACACTTGTGCCCGGTCTGTTTGCATAGGCCCCATTATACCATGATTCCCCAAGAGAAGCGAATCATGGAAAAAGCAGGTCATTATCGGGAATTTGGTGCAGTAAAAGGGGGGTGTGAATGAATTCACACCCCCGGTCGCGAGTCACGGGTTGCGAGCCTGGACGTTTAAGCCGTCTTTTCTTTTTCTATAGGACGATAAGAGAAAATCGGTTGGGATGGCAAAACTGGATCTTCATTCTGCACTAACAAGCCCGAGACTCACGACCCGTGACCAAGGGGCTGTTGCATGCGCAACAGCCTCTTTTTGAGGTCTCGGGTCTCGAGTCGTGAGTCGCGAGCCGTTGGATAGAACCTGTCCCCATGGCCAGGTTCTTTTGAAGGTGTAGAACCAGTATCGTACTGGATATAGAAACGAATATCTTATCATTAGCAGATTAGGGTTTGTACATTCAAAAAATTTGCTTGCAAATTTCTCATTCGGCTCGAGACTCGAGACCGAGCCGCTATGCGGCTTATGAGACCGGGGGTGTTGCACGTGTGAAAATCACACACGTGCAACACCCCTTTTATCACGGCAGCATCCTCACTTGCCCCAGGGGCCAGAAGATGACACTGGCTTTCCCTTTCACCAGGCTCAAGTCCACGAAGCCCACATCCCGGAACCGGCTGTCTTCCGAATTGTTCCGGTTGTCCCCCATGACAAAGATATGGCCGGCAGGGACTGTAGTCTTAGGCAGGTTGGTATGGAAGGGTTCCCGGATATAGCTTTCATCCAAGGCTTTCCCATTCACATAGGTCTTTCCGTCCCGGATCTCGATGGTATCCCCGCCCACGGCAATGACCCGTTTGATGAAATCCCGGCGGGTATCGCTGGGATACTTGAAGACGATGATCTCTCCCCGTTTAGGCTGGCGGGTATAGTAGACCAGTTTGTTCACCAGCAGCCGTTCCCGATCCTGCAGGGTATTCATCATGGAAGGACCGGATACCATATAGGGTTCCACCAGGAAAGTACGGATCCCAAAGGCCAGCACCACCGCCACGATGATGGAGATCAGCCAGTCACTGACCGTATCCTGCCAGGAGCCGGATTTCTTTTCTTCGTTCATGACTTCTCCTTTGCAATAAAAAAGGCAGTTGCCGGAGCAACTGCCTCATTGATCCGATTACCGACGTTCTCTGATACGAGCGGCTTTACCGGTCAGTTTACGCAGATAGTACAGTTTCGCTCTGCGTACCACACCTCTGTGGGATACAACGATCTTTTCCAGACGCGGGGAATGGACAGGGAACATTCTTTCTACGCCCACACCGGAAGCAATGCGGCGGACGGTGAACATTTCCCGGGCACCAGCACCGCTCCGGGCAATGCAAACGCCTTCAAACAGCTGAACCCGTTCACGGGTCCCTTCGACGACCTTCACATAGACTTTCAGGGTATCGCCAGGACGGAATTCAGGAATGTCGGAACGCAGCTGTTCCTTTTCAATTGCTTCAATAACGTTCATTTATAATTTCCTCCTCAGAATCCAAGACGTTCATGTCTAGCCACGTGCTAACAGCGGACCGCCCGTTAATGCATACGCTGTATTATACCATACAGCCGGCTCCCGGTGCAACCAAAAAGTCAGGATTCCTGGCTTTTCCCTTCTGCCCGGGACTTCTCTTTTTCTTCTTCTTCCACAGCCAGGAACAGTTTCCCGTCCCCCTTCTGCCACTGCATGGACCGCAGCAGCTCAGGACGGTGGCGCAAGGTGGCCCGCAGGCTTTCCTTCCGTCTCCATTGGCCGATCTTTGCGTGGTCTCCAGAGAGCAGGATCTCTGGTACGGTTTTGCCCTGATACTCCACCGGACGGGTATATTGGGGGTATTCCAGCAGGCTGTCATGGAAAGAATCCTCTTCTGCGCTTACCTGCTTGCCCAATACACCGGGGATGAACCGAGCCACGGCATCCATGAGGCACAGGGCCGGCAGTTCCCCTCCCGTAAGGACAAAATCTCCGATGGAAAGCCGGAGATCCGCCTCTTCCAAGATCCGTTCATCGAACCCTTCATAATGGCCGCAGAGCAGGATCAAGTCCCGGCCGCTCCGAGCCAGTTGGCAGACTCTCTCCTGGCGGAGGGATTCCCCTACCGGTGTCAGGGCAGCTACCAAGGCGCCAGGGGCCAGTTCCCGGGCCCGATCCAAAGCAGCCAGATAGGTCTGGGGCTTCAGGACCATACCGGCTCCGCCGCCGCAGGTGGTATCATCCACGCTCCGGTGCCGGTCCGTGGCATAGTCCCGAGGATCCACGCACTCCACGGTAAGGAGGCCTTCCTTGGCTGCCCGGCCCAGGATGCTCCAGGTACTGGTGCTCTTGATCATTTCCGGAAAGAGGGTGATAAAGACGAATTTCATATCAGATCCACTCCGGCAGCACAACTACGATCTGCTTCGTTTCCCAGTCGATTTTCCGGATGTTTTCCCCAATGGCCGCCACCAGGATTTCTTCTCCCTGGGGCGGAGCGATGACGAACACATCGGTGGAACCGGGACTGATCACATCCTTCAGGGTGCCCACAGGCTCTCCCTCCGGCGTGACGACTGCAAAACCGATGATATCCCGGACGTAGAACTGCCCTTCCGGCAGAGGGGGCAGTTCTTCTGGGCGCAGGACGATGGTCCGGCCCCGAAGGGTCTCTGCGTCGTCCATGGTATCGATGCCTTCCACCTTCATCAGATACACATTCTTATGCTGGCGAAGGCTGACCACCGTGAATTCCCGCCCATTATCCAGGGTGATTTTCTTCATTTTGGCGTACCGCTCCGGATGGTCCGTCTGCGGCATAATGCGAAATTCGCCTCGCACGCCATGCGGGGCGACAATTTTGCCAATCACGATATGCTGTTCCATAGGCTTACGCTCTGAATCCGACGACTTTGCCGTCTTCCACGACGATTTCCGCCCCCATCAGGGCTTCCAGGTCGCTGCCGACCGTAATCTCTACGGAACGTTCCAGTGTACCATGACCGACTTCACTGCCAATTTCCAGGTTCTCTGCCCGTTCCAGCTTATCTTTCAACTCCTGGAGAGCATGGCCGCGCTGGGCTTTTTCGTACTCGATCTGCTCCTGGAGAGCCCGAGCCGCTTCAGGACCTGCACCAGCTTGCTCATTCAGAGCCCGCTTGGCATTGAACTGGAACTGTTCGAAATCCAATTCAGCAGCCTGGACCTGACGTTTCATATCTGCAATGATCTTGGCTTTCAAGTCTTCCGTAACCTTGGCCTTGATGACTACAGGTACCCGAACGATCATTTTATCCATGGTAACCACCTTTAATCGATATCTACGATGACTTTTACGTTTTCGCGGGTAGCAGCTGCTTTCATCACCAGACGGATGGCCTTGGCAATGCGGCCTTGCTTGCCGATCACTTTACCCATATCTTCAGGCGCCACGTGGAGTTTCAGGATCACGGAAGATCCGGTCCTTTCCTCCTCCACCTGGACCTCGGAGGGATTATTCACGATAGCCTTAGCAATCACTTCAACTATCTCTTTCATAGTCATCCTCCTTATTTTGCTGCCTTTTCGCCAGCCAGTTTCGCCATCAGACCCTGTTTGCTGAACATGGAGCGGACCGTATCAGTCGGCTGTGCTCCCTTCTTCATCCAGGACAGAGCTTTTTCTTCATCGATGGTAACCACGGCGGGATCAACGGTAGAATCGTAGGTCCCTACGGTTTCGATGAAACGGCCGTCACGGGGAGCGCGTTCATCAGCGACCACGATACGGTAGAAAGGGCTCTTTTTGGCACCCATACGTTTCAGACGGATTTTAACTGCCACAACATTCACCTCCTTACCAGATTGTTTTTATTGCATGAAAGGCAGTTTGAATCTGCCCTTCCGTGCATACTTGTTCATGCCCTGCATGGTCTTCATGAGCTTTTTGCTCTCTTCGAACTGCTTCAGCAGCCGGTTCACATCCTGCACCCGCTGACCGCAGCCGGCCGCAATGCGTTTGCGCCGGGACCCGTTGATGATGCGGGGGTTCTGCCGTTCCTGGGGCGTCATGGAATAGATGATGGCTTCCAGCCGGCGGACTTCCTTGCCGTCCAGATCCACCCCTTCCAGCTGCTTGGCAAATTTTCCCATGCCGGGGATCATGCTGAGAATGGATTCCAAGGACCCTAGCTTCTTGACCTGTTTCATCTGATCCAGGAACATATCCAGGGTGAATTCATTCTTTTTCAGGGATTCCGCCATCTTTTTGGCCGAATCCGCATCGATGGCTTCCTGGGCCTTTTCGATCAGGGAGAGCACATCCCCCATACCCAGGATCCTGGAAGCCATACGGTCAGGATAAAAGGGCTGCAGCGCATCCAGTTTTTCGCCCATACCGACGAATTTCACCGGGCAGTCAGTCACTGCCTTCACGCTGAGCACCGCACCGCCCCGGGCGTCCCCGTCCAGTTTGGTCACGATCAGCCCTGTGATGCCCAGGGCTTTGTTAAAGGAATCAGCCACCGTCACGGCATCCTGACCGGTCATGGCATCCACTACCAGCAGGATCTCGTCCGGATGGACTGCATCTTTCATCTCTTTCAGCTCATTCATCAAGGTTTCGTCTACATGGAGACGGCCAGCGGTATCGATGAGCACGGTATCGCATAAGAGAGCATTGGCCCGTTTCAGGGATTCCCGAGCGATTTCAACCGGGGAAACCTGGTCACCCAAGGTGAACACCGGCATATCCAGCTGCTTGCCGATGACTTCCAGCTGGGTGATGGCTGCGGGACGGTACACGTCACCGGCCACCATCAGAGGCTTTTTCCCGTCTTTTCGCAGGAAGTTGGCCAGTTTGCCCACTGTAGTGGTCTTCCCGGCACCCTGGAGACCCACCAACATGATCACTGTCGGTGGCTTGACTGCCATGTTCAGTTTGCTCTGGGTCCCTCCCAGGAGCTCGATCAGCTCTTCGTGGACGATTTTCACGATATATTGGCCAGGCGTCAGGCTGGGGTCTACTTGCTGGCCCATAGCCCGTGCCTTGATCTTGGCGGTAAATTCCTTGACGACCTTGAAGTTCACATCGGCTTCCAGAAGGGCCAGCCGTACTTCCCGCAGGGTCTCTTTCAGATCCTGTTCGGAAACCGTTTTCTGTCCCCGGAGCTTCTGGATGGCTGCCGTCAGTTTGTCGGTTAAGATTTCAAAAGCCATAGCTACCTGCTTTCGTCAATGATGCTTTTCAGGATGTCCTCCACCTTCCCCAGACGGGAATCGGTACTGTCACTGGTGCGGCAGGCTTCCAGGAGTTTGATGGCTCCCCGCAGCTTGAACTGCCGTTCCTGATCCTGGTGCAGCAGGTGGAGTTTGCTTTCGTATCTTTCCAGGGTTTGTTCCACCCGGCGCAGCAGATCATAGACTGCCTGACGGCTGGTCTGGGCATTTTCCGCGATTTCCCCCAGTGACAGGTCATCGTAGAAATATTCTTCCATGATCTTCTGCTGCTTTTCCGTGAGCAGCCCGCCGTAGATGGCGTAGAGCTGGCCAAAACGGATCCGTTTTGCAAAGCCTTCATCCTGCATGAATATCACCGGGTGCTATTGTACTATAAAGGAAAATCCCTGTCAAGTATTTTCCCTTGACAGGGTGTTTTTTCAGAACAGGCTTTCCTGGTCCGGCCCTTTCTTTTTGGGGTTCCTCTTTTCCTCGGCGGATTTGGGCTGGGAAGAGAACAGGTTCCGATCCCCATATAAGACTTTTTTCTGGACTTCCAGATCGTCTTTTTCCCACCGGACAGCATGGCGGGTATATTTCTTCAGCAGCGGAGACCGAGGATGCTTCTCCTTATTCAGGTTCACCAAGTCGTAGGCTTCCGTGACCATCCGGCCTAAGACAGAATTGACCCCATTGGCCGTGCTCTCCCGTACCCGTTCCTGATACTCCTGGTACAATTCCGGATCTTCCTGGAGAAACAGGAAGACCTGGTCCGTGATCTGCCGGGTGAACCGGGAAAGGAGTTTTTTCCCCAGCTTTTCTGTTTTCAGGTCGCTTGCCATAGCTGCCTCCTGTTATTTCTCCCGGGCCCGGATCCGAGCCTTCATCCGTTCCACAGTGGCCGTAATATCATCGGCTCCCAGGATGGCGCTGATCATGGCACAGCCAGCCGCTCCTTGGTCCAGCACCTGGTCGATCTGAGCTTCCTGGATACCACCGATGCCCACCACAGGGATCTGCACGGCCTGGACGATTTTCGTCAGCATCCCAGACGGCAGCAGGGATGCATCCTTCTTGCTTCCCGTGGGATAGAGAGCTCCTACCCCCAGATAATCGGCACCGCTTGCTTGGGCTTTCCGGGCTTCTTCCAGATTGTGGGCGGAGATGCCGATGATAGCGTCCGGACCCAATACGGAACGGGCTTTTTCGATGGCCTCGTCTTCCTGTCCCAGATGGACTCCATCCGCTCCCAGGATCCGGACGGCCTCCACATTGTCATCCACCAGGAAGGGCACCTGGTACTTCCGGCAAAGGGCCTGGACCTTCCGGCCTTCTGCCACCAGCTCTTCCAGCCCCATGTCTTTTTCCCGGAGCTGGAGCAGGGTCACACCGGCCCGGAGGGCTTCCTCCACCGCTTCATAGAAATCCCGTCCCCGGAGACAGTGCCGATCCGTCACCAGGTACAGGCTCAGATCGAATTTTTTCATTTGCCTTCCTCCCATCCGGCTTTCCGGTACAGATCCACGAAATGATGGATGGGCCCATGGCCATGGCCCACCGCCAGTCCGTGCTGGATGCCCAGGGCCACATAGGCTTTGGCTTTTTCCACCGCTTCCGGCAGAGAGGCTCCGGCAGCCATTTCAGAAGCCAGGGCGGAGGACAGGCTGCAGCCGGTGCCGTGGGTATTGGGATTGGCGAACCGCTGGCCAGGGAACCATTTGCCCTGGAGCCATTTTCCTTCTCCAGGATACAGCAGATAATCGTCAGCCGTTTCTGCCAGGTGTCCTCCCTTCAGGAGTACGGCCCTGGCCCCTTTCTGGCAGATCACTGCCGCCGCTTTTTCCATATCTCCCTGACTGCGGATGGACAGGCCTGACAGAACCTCTCCTTCCTGCATGTTGGGGGTGATCAGGGTGGCCAGCGGCAGCAGTTTTTCCTGGAGATCCTTCCGGGCTTCTCTTTCCAGCAGATAGCTGCCAGAGGTGGCCACCATCACCGGATCCACCACCAGCACAGGCGGCGCATACTGCTGCATTTTTTTGGCAATGGCCCGGATCAGGGCGGAATTGGAAACCATCCCCACCTTGACGCCGTCCACCCGGATATCTTGGAACACGGCATCGATCTGGGCTTCCACTACCTCCGGATCGATGTTCTGGATGGCTGTCACCCCAGTGGTGTTCTGGGCCGTCACGGCAGTGATCACGCTCATTCCGTAGCAGCCATGGGCAGCAAATGTCTTCAGGTCTGCCTGGATGCCGGCGCCCCCGGAAGAATCCGATCCGGCAATGGTCAACAGATGGAACATGTTTTTCTCCTTCTTTCATAAAGGGGGTTGCTGCACCATGTGGGCAGCAACCCCCGATCAGTTACTTCAGTTTCTTCACCATATCCACTACATGGTCCACGGTAAAGCCCAATTTTTTGTAGACGGTCTTGCCAGGAGCAGAAGCACCGAACCGGTCGATGCCCAGGACTCTGTCCTCGCTGCCGGTATACCGGGCCCAGCCAGTGCGGACGCCGGCTTCCAGTGCAATGGCAGGAACATCCTTGGGCAGGACTTTCTTCTTGTAGGCGCTGCTCTGCTGTTCGAACACGTCCCAGCTGGGCATGGAGACCACTTGGACGCCGATGCCTTTTTCTTCCAGGGCCTTCTGGGCTTCCAGGGCCAGATGGACTTCACTGCCCGTAGCGATGAGGATTGCTTTTACCTTATCCTTGGAAGAAGGACTCAGCACATAAGCTCCTTTGGGAGCCCCTTTGGCTACGGTTTTTTCATAAGCATGGAGAACTGGCAGTCCCTGACGGGTCAGCAGCAGGCAAGTGGGCTGTTTCCGGTTTTCGCAGGCGGCCTTCCAGGCTGCTGCTGTTTCCAAGGCGTCTGCCGGCCGGAATACGGACACATTGGGGATCAGCCGCAGGCTCATGGTCTGCTCGATGGGTTCATGGGTCGGTCCGTCTTCCCCGACGAACACGCTGTCATGGGTATAGACGAATACGCTGCCGATTCCCATGAGCGCCGCCATCCGCACCGCCGGACGCATAAAGTCGGCGAACACCAGGAAAGTAGCTCCGAAAGGCAGGATGCCACCGTGGAGGCAGAGGCCATTGACGATGCATCCCATAGCATGTTCCCGGATGCCGAAATGGATGTTCCGGCCGGTCCGTTCTTCTGCCGAGAAGAATCCCTTCCCTTTCATTTCCGTCTTGTTGGAAGGCCCTAGGTCCGCACTGCCTCCGATGAGAGCCGGAAGCTTATCTGCCAGCAGCTGGAGCACCGTTCCGGAAGCGGCACGGGTGGCCACACTGTCCGTATCCTTGAAAGCGGCCATCAGTTCCTTCAGATCCAGATCCATCTTTCCGTCGATCCGATCCGTCAGTTCCTGGGCCAGTTCCGGATAGGCCTTGGCATAGGCTTCCATCAGTCCATTCCAATCTTCTTCGTTTTTCCGGCACTGGGGCAGTTTGGCGTCAAAATGGGCTTTCACTTCTTCCGGCACCACGAAGGACTGACTGCCATCCCAGCCGGCAGCTTCTTTGGTCTTGGCCACATTTTCCACACCCAGAGGTTCCCCATGGGCACTGGCCATATCCTGCCGAGGGCTGCCGAAGCCGATATGGGTCTTGACGATGATCAGGGAGGGTTTGCGGGTTTCCTTCTTGGCTGCTTCGATGGCTTTCGTGAGGGCTTCCACATCTTCAGAGGAAGCGACCCGGAGCACTTGCCAGCCATAGGCTTTGAACCGGGCCCCCACATCTTCCCGGAAGGCGATATCCGTACTGCCTTCGATGGTGATCTTGTTATCGTCATAGAGGAAAATCAGTTTCCCCAGCCCCAGGGTACCCGCCAGGGAAGCGGCTTCGGAAGCCACCCCTTCCATCTGGTCCCCGTCAGAAGTGATGCCGTAGGTGTAATGATCCACCACTTTGTACCCTTCCTTGTTGTACCGGGCAGCCAGCATCTCTTCTGCCATAGCCAGCCCCACAGCCATGGCAAAGCCGTGGCCCAGAGGTCCGGTAGACACATCCACCCCGGGGGTCACCCCATATTCCGGATGGCCTGGAGTCTTGCTGCCCCACTGGCGGAATCCTTTCAAATCCTCCAGGGACAGGTCATAGCCAGCCACATGGAGCATGGCATAGAGCAGAGCACTGCCGTGTCCCGGGGACAGGACGAACCGATCCCGGTCGAACCAGTTGGGATTTTCAGGATTATATTTCATGAACCGGTCCCAGATCGTGTACATCAGAGGTGCCGTCCCCAGAGGCAGGCCCGGATGGCCGGAATTGGCCGCCTGCACTTCATCGATGGACAAAAAACGCAGGGTGTTGATGCTCTCAGTATCAATATTTTCCATGAAAAAAATCCCTCCATACTGGATGTCAAAAAGTAGTATACACAGTCATTCATTCTGATTATAGGCCATTTGAAGGGGTAAAGCAAGAGGTGCTGTTGCATGAGCAACCGCTCCCCTCACTGCCTCAGCAGAGCCACACTGCCTGATACGATGAGAGCTCCTCCCACCCAGGAATACAAAGTCAGGGTCTCTCCCCACAAGAGAGAACCGGCCAGGATATGGAACAGGATGCCGGTATACATGAGAAAGTTGACCATTGTAGGATGGATGTGGGTACAGCCCCAAGTCAGACATACCTGCCCCAAAAGAGCGGACAGAGCCATTTCTACGACCCAGCCCCATTCTCCTCCAGCCGGCAGGACCCATTGCTGGGTGGCTCCCATGATGGCCAGCCCTCCCAAGGTGCTGTAGAACTGGAAATAGAACACCAGCTCCGTCTGGGTATGGCCGCCGTTCTCCGTCATCTTCCCGATGCACACATAGGCGCTGGCTGCGAAGAAAGCCGAAAGGATCCCGAAGATGGCATAAGAATTAAAAGAATGGAAATTCCACACCTGGAGGACGACAGCCGCCCCCAGGGCGATCAGGCCCAGCCAAGGCACCGCTCGTCCCTGGAGCCTGCCCTTCAGGAAGATCGGGGACAAGAGGCACATAAAGAAGGCCGACAGCTGGGTGAGGATCTCTGCATCTCCCAGGGTCAGCCCATTCAGACAGTAAAAGAAAAACAGGAGACAGGCGGCCCCGAACAATCCCCGCAGATGGAGCAGGCCCCGGTTCTTCCCGGAAAACACCGGCAGGGTTTCCATCCGTGCCATGAAGGGCAGGAACAGCATCCCCAATAGGCCCCGGAAAAAGGTGATCTCTCCAGTCCCCAGGTGGAGGAGCTTCTTAGCCCCGATATCCATAGTCGTGAAAAATACAGCTGCCAGGATGGAAGCCAGGATGCCTTTTTTCGTCGTAGAAAAAGTCACAGATTGTCCCTCCTTGTGAAAACAGTTCCCCTTCAGTTTACACAAAAATCGGACCTCCGGCAATGGCCAGGAGGTCCGATAGACGCAAATCTTTTACTTTTTGGCGGCTTCCGCTTTCGCTTTGGCATCAGCCACGATCTTTTCCGCCAGTTTGGGCGGTACATCCTCATAATGGTCGAACTTCATTTCAAAGGTCCCCGTCCCTTGGGTCAGTGCCCGCAGATCCACCGCATAATCCAAGATTTCTGCATAAGGCACCTGGGCCTTCACCACAGCCCGTCCGTCTTCCGCGGACTGCATTCCCAAGATCCGGCCCCGTTTGCTGTTCAGGTCGGAGATGATGTCCCCGGTCATCCGTTCGTCACAGTACACATCCAGATTGTAATAGGGTTCCATCAGGACCGGTTTGGACTGTTCTGCCGCTTTTTGGAAGGCCATATGGGAAGCCACTTTGAAAGCCATTTCCGAAGAGTCTACGGTATGGTAGGAACCATCCAGTAGGGTGATCTTCAGATCTACCACTGGGTACCCGGCCAGGATCCCGTGTTCCATGGATTCCTTCATGCCTTTTTCTACTGCCGGGATGTACTGCCGGGGCACGGCCCCCCCGAAGATCTTGTCTTCGAACACGAACCCGGAGCCCGGAGGCAGCGGTTCCATCTTGATGACTACGTGGCCATACTGCCCATGGCCGCCAGTCTGTTTCTTGTATTTGCCTTCCACTTCCGCAGAACCCCGGATGGTTTCCCGGTATTCCACCATGGGCGGTTTCAACACGGCATCCACGCCGAATTTCCGTTTCATCCGTTCCATGAGGATCTCCAGATGCTGGTCACCCATGCCGCTGATCAAGGTTTCCTTGGTTACCGGGTTCCGGCTGACGATGAAGGTAGGATCTTCATCCATGAGTTTGCCCAATGCTGCAGCGATCTTGTCTTCGTCCCCTTTCTTCTTGGGAGAGATTGCCCGGCTGTACATAGGCAGCGGATATTCGATAGGTGCGAACTGCACCGGTTCTTCTTTGGTACTGAGGGTATCTCCAGTCATGGTGAACTGGAGACGGGAGATGACTCCGATATCTCCTGCTACGATCTGCTTCATGGGCAGAGGATTCTTTCCCCGTAACGTGGAGATGGTCCCCACTTTTTCCATTTCATCCCGGCTAGCATTATAGACGGAGCTGTCGGCTTTGATGATGCCGGAGAATACCCGTACGAAGCTCATCCGGCCCACAAAAGGATCGGAGGTCGTCTTGAACACCAGGGCAGCCAGCGGAGCGTTGGAATCCCGCCGTTCCACCTGTCCCGTTTTCAGGTTGGTCACATGATATTCGTTCAGGACGGCGGGGAAGGTATAGTCCACAATGGCAGAGAGGGTGCGCCCCAGCCCGATGTTCTTGAAAGCAGAACCGCAGAGCACCGGGAAAATGATTCCCTGCCGGATGCCCTTCACCAGACAGTTCATCACTTCTTCATCGGAAATGGTCTCCCCTTCCAGATACCGTTCCATCACTTCATCATCGGCTTCCACCGCTGCTTCTACCATCTTATCATGGGCATCCTGGACCCAATCCTTCAGGTCATCGGGGACTTCGATCTCATCCGCCCCGTTCCCGTTCCCTTTATAGGCTTTCTGGTTAAATACATCGATGACCCCGCAGAAGTCCTCTTCTTTGCCCAAAGGCAGTTCCAGGGGAAGGATCCGTTTGCCGATCTTGGCCCGGAGATTGTCCAGGATATTATCATAATCTGCATTTTCCCGGTCCATCTTGTTCACGAAGATCAGACGAGGCAGGCCGGCCTCTTCCGCCAGTTTCCAGCACTGTTCGGTCCCGATCTGGACCCCGCTGGTAGCACTGACCACGATCAAAACACTGTCCACAGCCCGGAATGCACCTTTGACTTCTGCTACGAAATCCGCAAAACCTGGAGTATCGATGAAATTGATCTTAACATCCCGCCATTCTACCGGTGCCAGCGTCGCACTCACGGAGACTCCCCGCTTGATTTCTTCCGGTTCGAAGTCGGTGGTGGTCTGCCCGTCTTCCACTTTGCACATACGGCTGATAGCACCGCTGCGATAGAGCAGTGCTTCTGTAAGGGAAGTGGTGCCTGCGCCACCATGCCCTACGATGGCCACGTTCCTGATTTTATCGCCTGTATACTCTTTCACTGTACAGCCCCCTTTATTCCGTAGGATGTGGGATTCTCAGCTGCCAGGAGCAGCTTTCCCCATGTTCTTGTCTGATGGTACTCTTTTTCGGGAGCAAGGCGCGTTTTTCCTGCTTTTAACAGAAAACTTTCGAAATTCCCAAAAAATAAAAAGGAATGTGTAACGATAGATACACATTCCTTCCATGAATAGGGGGTGTAAAAAATTCACACCCCTTCACGCATTGAATATCCTTTCAAACCGGCCGTCGAATTGGGTGGTTGCTGCCGCCTGGATCACTTCCCTGGCGGTTTTCGGATTCCCCATGGCCCACTGGGCCGCCTTCCGGGCTTCTACCAGCGTATCTGTATCCCGGAGGATATCCGCGATGTACAGGTCGCTGAGTCCATGCTGGCGCAAACCGAAGAACTGGCCAGCCCCCCGCAGTTCCAGATCTTTTTCGGCCAGCAGGAAGCCGTCACTGCAGTGGCGCATGATCTGGAGCCGTTCCAATGTTACCGGGTTGGTGGAGGAGGTCAGCAATACACAGTAGGATTGGGCACTGCCTCTGCCTACCCGGCCCCGGAGCTGGTGCATCTGGGCCAACCCGAACCGGTCCGCTCCCTCGATGACCATCAGGGTAGCATTGGGCACATTGACCCCCACTTCCACCACAGTCGTAGTGATCAGCACTTTCGTTTCATTCCGGGCAAAGCTTTCCATCACCGCGTCCTTCTCTTCCGGTTTCAGACGGCCATGGAGGAGGCCGCAGGGAATGCCCTGGAGATAGGTGGAAGTCAGTTCTTCATACAATTCCTCCGCCGCCTTGGCATCCACTCCTTCGCTTTCTTCGATCAGCGGACATACCACATAGGCCTGGTGACCTTCCCGGATCTGATGGACCATGCCCTGGTACACCGCCGGCCGTTTATCATCTGTATAACAAAGGGTCTGGACCGGTTTCCGTCCCGGGGGCAGTCCCTTCATCAGAGATACGTCCAGGTCCCCGTATACCGTAAGGGCCAAAGTCCGGGGAATGGGCGTCGCGGTCATGACCAGCACATGGGGTGCAAAGGGACTCTTCTCCTGGAGCTTGGCCCGTTGGGCCACCCCGAACCGGTGCTGCTCATCGGTGATGGCCAGGGCCAGGGAATGGAACACCACTGCATCTTGGATCAGGGCATAGGTCCCCACCACCGCCTGGATGGAACCATCGGCCAGCCCTTCCAGCACCTGCCGTCTAGCTTTGGCCGGCAGGCCGCCGGTCAGAAGGGCCGTCCGGATCCCTGCTGGTTCCAAGACTTTCTGCATTTCCTGGTAGTGCTGTTCGGCCAGGATTTCCGTAGGTGCCATCAAGCATCCCTGGTAGCCGTTTTCCACCGTCTTTGCCAGGGCCAGGAGCGCCAGGGCCGTTTTCCCGGAGCCTACATCCCCCTGGACCAGTCGGTTCATAGGCTCCAGGCTCTGCATGTCATCATCGATTTCCTGCCAGGCTTTTTTCTGGCTGTCCGTCAACTCGAACCCCAAGAGTTCTCGGACTTTCTGGACCAAAGGACCGCATCGGACCATCTTGATGCCCCGGCTGTCCCGCTTGATTTCCACCCGATGGTGGAGCAGGCCGCACTGAAGAAAGAAGAGTTCTTCAAAAATCAGCCGCTGCCGGGCCTTTTCCAAAAGGTCCTGGCTTTTGGGAAAATGGATATTTTCCAGAGCTTCCAACCGGGGCAGGAAATGTTTGGCTTGGAGGATCTTCTCCGGCAGACATTCCGGCAATTCCTTCCGGGCCAGGGCCAGAGCCTGGCGCACCGCTCCCCGGACCTGGTTCTGGGTCAGGCTGCCGGTCAAAGCATAGGTAGGAAGGATGCCCGGAGCTTCCGTTTTTTCATCCTTCACACGGGAAAGGCTGGCACCGGTGACGCTTTTGGCCGTACGGCCCAGGTTCACCTTGCCGATGACGAATACTTCGTCCCCCGTATGATAGACTCGGGTCATGTAGGTCTGGGCCCCGAACAAGACGATCTCTGCAAAGCCAGTACCATCCCCTACGGTGATAGTGGCATATTTCATGTTCCGGGCGCTCCGCCGGTTGTTCAGCCGCACGATGGTCCCCTGGAACAGCTGCATCTCCCCCCCCACAGTCAGCTCGCTGATGGTCTTTACATGGGAATAGTCCAGGTAGCAGCCCTGCCGAGGAAAATGGTTCAGCAAATCTCCGATGGTCACGACGTTGATATTTTCGAATTCCAGGGCCTTTTTGGGCCCGATGCCTTTGAGTTTGGTTACCGGTTCCTGCCACCACATGGTTCTTTTCCCCTTTTCTCATGGTTTTCTACTTGCAATTATAATCCAATTTGTGTTAAAATAGCTACATTGAGTTTTAAAAATAACGCATTGCCTTATAACTTGAAGGAGGTGGGACCATGGCATGCATCTGTGAAATCTGCAACAAAGGTGAGCTGTCCGGCAACAACGTCAGCCATTCCAATAGACATGTAAAACGTTCTTGGAAACCTAACGTTCAAAAGGTTAAAGCGGTGGTAGACGGTGAAGTGAAGAGCATCAACGTGTGCACTCGCTGCTTACGTTCCGGCAAGGTAACCCGCGCCATCTAAGCTATAGGTTACAGCATAAAAAAAGAGGTGTTGCTCAGAACGGGCAACACCTCTTTTTTTGTCAGGGGCAGCAAAGCTGCCCGTCACTTGTCTCTTGTCACTGGCTAACAGTCCCTTTTTGTTTTTCTCTACAGCTTTGCCCCGCAGAAGGGACAGAAAGCTACATTCTTGGGCAAAGCCGCCCGGCACTGGGGGCAGATCCGCCGTTCTAGATAAGCCTGGGCCTTTTCCTCGAACAGGGCCACGAATCGATCCGTTTC